>JAZRMG010000035.1:0-11777 GCA_045647345.1 Bacteroidaceae bacterium
CCACCCAACCGCGGGGTTATTTGGAAGCTCAAAATTCCCCCCTCGTTTCATTTTATCGTTCTATTCTATAGGAGGAGAATTTGTGATGTGGACAACTGCTATATTATCTCCTATACAAATTCTCGGCTTCAGTCAAACAGATGGAAATCTTTCAGTCTCGGATTTCTCTTCACCATCAACAGCATATCAAGGAGCAGAAGCACGAAAGCAATCCAAGCCATTACCATAAACTGTTCGTTGTATTCCGAGTAGGTAGTAGTCTCTACGTCAGCCTTAGCGAGTTTGTCAATCTCCTTTTGCAACAGGCGCTGTGCATTGTTGGTATTATCGATACGGATATACACGCCATTGCCTGCAGCAGCTATCTCCTTACACATCTGCTCGTTGAGTCGGGTGACTACGACATTTCCCTCCTTGTCGCGACGGAAGTCATTGGCACGTACTCCGGGGATGGGTGCTCCCTCGAGCGATCCTACACCCATGACATAGACCATCATCCCCTTCTCGGCTGCAGCCTTGGCAGCCTCTTTGGCGCCACCCTCGTGGTTCTCACCGTCGGTGATGATGATGATAGCCTTGCCCACCTCCTGATTGGGGGTAAAGCTGCGGGTTCCCATATCGATGGCAGCCTTTATATTGGTGCCCTGACGGGCAATGAGGCCGGGATCGATACTCTCAAGGAACATCTTTGCCGAGATAAAATCACTCGTGATGGGAAGCTGTATGAAGGCATCGCCAGCAAAGACGATGAGTCCTACCTTGTCATCCTCGAAACTGTCGACAAGCTTTGACACGATATTCTTGGATTTCTCCAGGCGGTTGGGGGCCACATCCTCGGCAAGCATAGAGTTTGAGACGTCAAGGGCTATCATGGTCTCTATACCCTGGCGAGTGACGGTCTCCATCTTAGTACCGAACTGTGGTCGTGCAAGCAGCAGCACCATGAAGCAAAGAGCCGTGAAGGTGATCCAAAACTTCAGCGCAGGTCGGTAGGGCGACACCTCGGGCATCATGGCACCCAGCAGTTCTGGCGAGCCGTAGCGCAACAGAGCTTTCTTGCGCCTACGTTGGGCTACGAAATAAACACCTATAATGATTATTAATACTATATATAGGAATAGGGCATTGGGATTGGCAAACTTTAACATATCTAATCTCCTATTTTATCATTTCAACTTGCGAAGATACAACAATTCTACGAATAATAAAACATACCAAGCAAGTTTCACATCCTTTCACCAATCAACGACACTATCCCCTCCCCCAGTATTGGCACCTTGCAGTTATGCTTTATGAAATAAAGCAAAAAGCGGTGAACTTTTAAAAGTTCACCGCCAAATCCACATCGGAGCATCCGGAGATACCCGATTAATCACTCCCACCGATCGCCCCAAATGCCTCTGCGCTTATTTGTCAGCACATCTTCACTGGAACTCGCCTGCTCGTCGCTCAGCGATAGCGCCAGCATCTTTTCGGTCTCCACCTCCACCACTTCGGTGTGAGGCTGTATATACAATTCTTTCATATCCATCATCATTTAATAATTACCTTCTTGTTGCGACGGATGTATACCCCCTTCTCGGTGGGCTGCATCACCTTCTTGCCCGATATGTCATACACGCTACCGTGCTCTTCGCCTTCTATGCCGTCAATGCCCGTCGTACCACGCAAGCGCACCATAGCCGCACTTTCGGCCGGGGCATTCAGGTAGCAGTGATAGGCAGGCACGGTGATGGGGTCGCTCACGTCCACACGGTAGAAAGCCACCTCACCATTGAGGCGCTGCAGCACATATCCCTCCGTTATCTTCGTGTCGGCATATACGCCTGTCAGCACACCGCTGTCATAGCTTGCCTTTGTCATCGTGGGCACTCCCGTGAAGTCGTACTCGCCAGCCTCGCCTTCCATTATATAAGGAGTGTTGGCCTGCAGCTTGGCCGACTGAGCCAATACCACAGCACCGTCGGCTACCATAGCACAGCCATAGGCCGTGAGGCCGGCAGGCACATCGGCATCGAAGGGAAGCATCAAAGTGCCCCACCCTGCCGTGCTCATCGTGAAGCGGTAGGCAGACTCCTGCGAGCCGCCCGTCACAATGGCTGTGCCGGCCACTGCCGAGGGAATGATGTGGTCGGTTTCATTGGCAATGAACACATCGGTGCCTCCCACCGTAGGGCTGTACACACCATTCACCACCTCGTCTGATGCCTCCAGCACCAAGGTCAGCACATTCTTGCTGCCCGACTTGAACACCGTGAACTTACTGTGGTAGCACACGAAGCGATAGCCGCCCTTGATGGCCTGACAGGTCAGCACGTGGCTGCTCTTGCAGATACCACTCTCTATGGCAGGCACCCACTCCTCCTCGTCTTCATCGAAGTAGCCATACTGCTCCTCCTCTTCGTCGGGGTTCATGTTGTAGGGCATGGCGATGCCCTCGGGCAGCAGCAGGTCGAACTGGAAGCTGCAATACTCCGCCAACGCCACATCCGAGTCGATGGTCACTGTGGCACGGCCTCCAGGCGTAATCGTAAAGTCGCTCACGGTGAGTGTCACCTCCGTCTGCGCCTTGGCCCCGAGGACCAAGGTGCAGAGGAAGAAAAACAAAATACTTTTTCTCTTCATCATTCTTTATAATACTTTAGTGTTAATAATCCGTATCAATCCATTATTGCGTTTGCGCAGTGTAGCTCCCTCGCCATCGGCATTGAGGATAATTTGTAGCATGGCGTTGATGTCGAGTACGTTAATGCTGCCGTCCTTGTTGGCATCCATCTGCAGCATGTCGCATCCGCTCACCTCATTGCCGAGGATATGGCTCAGCGTCATGTTGATGTCGAGCAGGTTCACCGTGCCACTACGGTCGGCATCACCGGCTATATACTCACGCATAAACTCTGCCTTGCGTGTCCACTCCGTGCTCTCCACGTTGCCCGCCGAGTCGGTAGCAAGGACGCAGAAGCCGTAGTCGATGTCGCGGTAGTAGCGGTAGTCACAATAAACGCCTGCCGTGTCACTCACTACTCTGCTCCATTTACCATCCTTACCTTCCTGCACATAAAGAGCATATTTGTAAATATCCGAACCCTTATCCTCTCCAGTCCAATGGATTCGAACGATCGTATCATTTAACTCCTCTATACTAATTATATCAGAAGAAGGCAATGTATTGTCAATGGTATTGACCCAAGTCGGTGTAATAATTGCCTCCTCAAAGTCAAAGACAATAGAAGCACGGTTGGGAATCTCTGTTCCATCGGAAAGTCCTTCACGCAGCTTGACATTGAAGTAAAGTTCTCCCTGTCCATTGCCGTCATAGTTAACAGGAAGTACACCTTGCATATAATCCAACGTCTCTTCCATCGTCATGGGGTCGAGCGAACGGATAGTCCAAGTGGCTATACCTTGCGTTTCATCATAGTCGAGACTAACCTCTGCAATCACATTGATACGCGTACGCATATCAATAGTTTTTACAAAAGACTTTTCGCCATTCAACTCTAACCGTTTGTCTCCCAACAATACGCCTGTAGCTGAGAACGTAGAGAGGTCAAACAAGTTACCATCCAACGTATCTTTCACTACAATGTTATGTGCTGCAGCAGTAGCAATATCCGGGTCATTCTCGAATTGAATAGTATAGTCTACATCTACCAAGCCTTTCTTCACATACTTACTCCCCGATTCCGCACTATATCCTATGATGTCGTTCGGATCACCAGGATTAAGTATTTCCACAGGCGTAGGTTGTGGGCAAGGACGGGTTCTACGACTAAATTGCCACAATCCTCGTATACCACCACGAATTTCATCAGGAGTAGGCATTGGTCCGACATGTCCCATAACATCGTCCCATAAAGGGTCATCAGGACTTATACCAGCAGCCCTCAATGAAGCCTCATAACTATTATGTCTCAATCCATTTACTATACCTCCTATGGCCATTCCTATACCAACAGCATTATTGGCAACCCTGTTGGCATGTCCGACACTTCGCCTAAGTCGTGGTGCCACTCGCGCCATTCCATTCCGCAATGTTTGAACATTCTGAACTGAAGGCTCTTCATCAAGATACTCATACTCTTCCAGATAATACCACATCGATGGTATATTTGTCAATGTATCTACACTCAGATTAGGATGATTCAATGCCTCACCTGCCCAAGCATACATATTGAAACGGGCATGGCTTGGTCCAGTGAACCCCAATACATACTCTTTAGTCTCACCAGGATTCAACTGAGGTATAAATAGATACATCACTAACGCACGGATACCCTCACCTAAGAAATCTTCTGTAACAAAGAAAGGACGATAATCACCCACCAATGTTGTATCGGGTATCATCATGGAGAAGTTCATAAAGTCTACTCTGTCAAACGCATCCACCTTATCAAAAGCAATATTCACGGGCACATATACCATACCTACATTACTATTGTTTTTAACAGTCACTTTCACAGGATACGGTCGTGCCAGCGAACGTTCCGAACTAACAGTCACTTCGGGTTCTATCCATTCTCCATTCTCTATAGTTACAGCATTTTCTATTATTAAAGATTCAGATTCACCCTCCTCTTCAAATTCAAGAACGATATCATAAAGGCCAAATTCAACTGATTCATCAAAAGAATATACCATTTTTGCATTCATACGGTTAAGTATCGAAATACTATCTGGTTGCAAAATAGAGGTAGGAGACTGTAAATATGCCCTCTTTAATTTGTCATATCCGTTACCAAACAGTTTGATTTCTGCAAAACTTTCACCCAATAAACCTATACAATCAGGCGAATACTTCAATACAGCATACTTTCCTACATGAACGAAATCTAAAGTTACATTTTCACCTTGGGTAGCAGTTACATCATGCAATGCCACATAATAGTCACCGTCTTCCTGTATCACGGCACCGTCATAATTCACAGCGTCACTTCCCGATGCAGCATAGATTTCATCACCTTCAGCATTAAATACGTTAATACTACAAGCCTTATCCGTTTTGAATGCAATACTATCACCAACTTCTGCATCGAACTTGAACCATCTTATTTCATTTTCTGCAGGCTTCGGCATTGTCTGAGTGGATTCCAACCTTGTTATATTCGCAACCTTCTCACTTACATTATAATCCACATACGGCTTCGTAGCATCCACCAATCGCCCAGTAGTATCATAGAAGCGGACATGAAATTCGTTCTTGGCATACAGCATGGGGCCTTCCTTTTCGTCTACCTCGAAATGGAAGAGCGATGAGCGGATGGGAACGGTTTCTACAGGCAACAAACCGATGAGCTGATAAGGATTGGCGGGCTCATCAAGTTGCACCACCGTTTTTTCAGCTTCATTCTCGTTGAGCCAGTACCAATACTGAGTAATGCCACTACTGCCAAGAGACGACTTCACAAAGAAGCGGCTCACAAACTTTGTGCTGATGCCATCATCGCCAACAAGCGTATATGACAGCTTATGGATACCATCCTCAAGAGCACTCACGTCGAGGTCAAAATGATAGCCACCATCCATATAGATACCTTCACATACCTCACCCTCCTTGTCGTCTATCGTATAGAGAAAATCGAGTGAAGCCAGCTCATCGTTGGTGATTGAGCGCACAAACATACTTTCGTAGACAGAAGAGGCAACACCGGCAGGTGTCACTACCTGTATCCTTATCGAATGAATACCCTCTTCCATACCACTCACATCGAATGTCCAGGGTAACACATCACCTATCTGGGCCACACGTTCCTGGCGATACAGATTGCCGTCAATATAGCAGAGGCAAGTCATATAATCCACACCCACCACCTGTGGTATCTTCAAGAAATGAAAGTTCACCACCGAGGTAGATACTTCGTCCCCAGGTTGTATATGTAGGGTGTGCATACCATCGTCCAGCTTGCTGACATCAAGCCACATCACCTCCTCGTTGTTGCAGACAAGCGTCTCATTATCCGTATCGAACCAATAACGATACACCAGATTGTCAGTCTTGGGAAGCTTATAGAAATATCTGGTTATAGGAGCACTCCATCTTCCCTTCTCATCACGTACCTGAACATGCAGGGAGTGGAATCCCTCATTCAGATACGACACATCAATATCCGTCTGCCACGAATCGCCCGACGTCACAGACATACGCCCCGATGCCAAGGAGTTGTCTACCCAATAGGCATATTCGTAACCCGTCTGTCCCCTTGCCACTATGCTCAGGCAAAGCAAACAGAAACATAGCAATGACTTTCGCATAATACCTATGTTTGTTCTGATACGATTATTCTGCACCTGTCACCTCTATATCTACACTCAGCTTGCCATCGGCTGTAGATTTTGAAGCCACATTGCATTTGGTTATTTTGGGTTTCATCGTAATGGGAGTATAGGGTACACTGCCACCATGAATACCCACCTGAGTGCCGTCATCGCTCAAGTACTTGGTCTTGGCTTCCTCGGTCAACTCAAATGTTTCCGTATCACTATATGTGCCAGTAAATGTTTTGAATATATCCGACAGCGAAGAAACCATGGTGTTGGTTGTATTGGATATATTGGCAAACGTTTTTACATTTTTCTCATAATAACCAACACAATTATATGCCAAGGCTTTACTAGGCAATTCAAAATTAGAGTTTGACACATATTGCGCCCCCCTCACCATCCGTGCGCACAAAATGCAGTTATTAAATGTAAACATATTCATATGATTGTAACTATAATCACTATTATTGGATATGCTATTCATTATTATTGAATTAAAGAAGTGCATGTAACTAGTGTTACCACCTATAGTCCAATAACAACTAGCATTTTCTACATAGCTGTTGACAATAGAGCAATCAGAGCCCTGACTAGTAAGGTGAAAGTAAGATACAATCTTACAATGCATGACACTGCCATTTATCATCTTTCCTTCCGCGCTATTTGCTGAAGTCAAATTATACAATCTGCATTTCACGAACTGTGGATTTCTTAGGGTTCCCTTAAGTGTAATCGCATTTTTGTGATAGATACCCTCTATTTTTAAGCGTTCGGTTACTGTATCAGGTATCTGAATGGTGAAATCACCAGAAATCTCTGTGTGCTGGATGTTATTGATAGTATCCAGCTCCATTCCCGCACCACGCAGAGTTATCGCCTTGGTGATGTCGGTGGCATAAAACAGACCGCTCGACAATGTGATGGCATCGCCATCTTTTGCTACATTGTGAGCATCGCGCAATGCATAGGCACCATAAAACATAGAGATTTCCCCCTCGTGGCTGAGCGTAGCAATCAGCGAACTCTGCGCAAACACACTTGCCACTGAAACTGTCAGCAGCGTTACCAAACACATGAAAAACTTTTTCATAATTTTTATCCATTGCCGTGCCCGATTCCCCACCACAGCCTCTAAATGAGTATTTAAAATAAAAAAGCGTGGGAATCTGTACCTGTCACTCGTTCCACGCATAGAGGCTCTGGCATCGCCCTGAAAGTCGAAACGAGCAACGCCGAAGCCCACGCCGATATGTAATACGCACAAAGTGCACTTGCATTAACACGCAAGCGCCCTAAATGTTTTGATATAACATACCCATGAGCATCTACCGTTGCCTTGTCTTTGACTTTCATTTTTTAGAAACTGCCAGATTTCTATGCGTCAAGAACAAAGCGCTAAGTAAACGCTTTTCCATTATGTCATCCCCACCCTGCCACCTTAATCCATAGAACAGAATCAAGGTATCGGCGTGAAGATGCTGCGAAGATACTACATTATTTTTAATAAACCTCGCTTACGTGACAAAAATTACAGGTAGTGGTGAGATTTGAGGTCATCTTTGCAGGTCCTCCCCCAAGGGTTTCCGCTGAGATGAGACGAAGGAGGCAACGATGCGAAGTTTGACGGCAGAAGATAACGTTCGTAAACGCCCTTTTTCAAAATTGGTTATTTTTCACAGTGTCGACGCGAAATGAGCGTCGGTTGCGACGAAGGAAGATTTATCTTCTTAGAAGAGTGCTATTTATAGCTTTCAAGTATCTTCGAGATTAAGCTCAGAGATAGTTAATAATTCTGAAACCTGAATTATGGATACAAAGATATTTTTAAATGTTTAAGATGTTCAGGATGACAGAGACTCTGCGAGATTCTTCGCTATGCTCAGAACCTTTAGGTCGCCGGCCGCAGGAAAAGGCAATGACACTATCGCGTAAAAAAGAGTACTTGGGTAAACATCTATATTATTGCTTTTATTTCATTTCAACTCCGCTAACACATTTTCTAGAATATATTGATCGCTCATCAATTGGAGTCCCGTTTTAGGATTAGTCAATTGCTGATAAGTTTTTGTAGAATAGAACAAATCGATAGCCCGCTCGGCATCTATCTGGAGCGTTTCTACAAGCAGTATTATCACATGGCTAATCTTACGCCAAAGCACAGAGTCTCTCATAGCGCATCCTCCTCGTCCTGAAGTGTTATACACTCGACAAATTGCAGATATTTGTCTATCACCACTTGATTGAGTATACATATCTGATGGTTCACGGCCTTGTATCTAAGCTGTCCCAACGCCTGTTCGGCCGTAATGACACCTTTCTCGTAGTCTTCAACGGTGTCAATAACATTGTCATTGGCCACACCGCCTTCTACAATATCAAAATCAGAAGATATGTCTTTTCCTTTACGACAGTCGACCACATAGTTGAGCCATTCGATGTCATAAGAGTCGAAACGCTTAAACCGCACTCCGTCAACAATCGCCCGATTTTCGTCAAACAGAAATACACTCACTCGACCTACAACATTGCGCCCTTTGCGACTGGCTATGATTGTTGCCCAGTTCTCAGCCTGCTGCTGGATGGAGGTGAGATAGAATCCTTGCCCGAAATCAAGATTACGCCGTCCGACCTTTGCCAGTGGAGCGGAAACCTCCGTATAAGAACCATGGTACAATGTTGTCATAGTGTATTCTCCTTTGATTCGTTTTCCCAGTTATGCAACGTTTCTATAGTATCATCGACCACCCAATCGAGGCTTTGTGTATGCAAAAGTTCGTAATGCCGGAAGAGACGACAATGGATAAGCTCCTGCTCCTTGAGGCGACGATGCATCTCTCGACCAGAAACTCTTTGCCGCTTGGCACTGGCTTCGATGGCCATTACTGCGAAATGCACTTTGCGATATATATCCGAAGAAGTGTCCATTCTTGCAACCTCTATATTTTTTACCGACAAATGTAACCCTAATTATTATAAAAAACAAATGTTTGAGCCATATAGTTAGACTTTATTCACTATAATCAAGCAAAAAAATGTTTGACTGAGGCGCTATTTAGGATTCCACGTTTACTCCTCAGGTTTATAGTTTGCAGTTAACGAACTTTGATTTATCAGAAATAATAGTATTCCAGTAGCATAATATAGCCTTTTCCGTTTTCACCTGCCACCCTCCGCCAAGGGTATGTAACGCATTGTACCAGTGAGAATTAATGGCGGACATTGTGTACAAATTTTCATGTCGGAAGGATAAACTTTGTTCCCCCCACCCGCTCTGTCAGCACGTTGCCCCTTCGGGGAGCACGTTAGACATCCGATTGGGATGAACTGACCATCCTTTTCCCAGTTTTCGCTTGCCTCTTTTATTTGCCGATGCGCATCGGCAACGTTGCTGATGCGCTTCGGCAGCGCGGTCGATGAGCATCGGCAGCGCGAACGATGGGCTTCAGCAAATAGAAATGGTGCACACAATCAGGGAAAGTGCTGTACGAGAAAGGGAAGTTGAGAGTTGAGAGATGAGAGAGGGCTGATGTGGATTATAGTACGCGACGTCCGCCAATAACAGCAATTATATCAATACGTTACACCCTATCGCGGAGGGTGGCAGGTGAAAACCTCAAACTTAAGATATGCGAGTTCGATATAAAGAGTTGTGCCGAGTGAGGAGCCGAAAGAGGCTCGTAAGGGGATATTTATATTCATAGCCAGCGGATATCCGCTGGCTATGAATATTGTTGTCTTAATTGACTATTACCGTCTCGAAATATTCTTTGAAGAGCTGTTCGGCACGCTGAAGCTGCTCTTGGGTGTTTTCCTTTACGGCTTCGAGCTCGTATTTCCAGCCCATGGCTTCCCACTTGTGAACGCCGAAGCGGTGGTAAGGGAGTATCTCGACGCGCTGTATCTGCTTGTACTTACCGAGAGCTTCGCCGAGGGCGCGGATATCTTCTTCCATATCGCTATAGCCGGGCACGAGGACGTAGCGAAGCCAGAAGGGGTGATCGTGCTCTTCGAGCCAAGCTGCGGTGCGCAGGGTCTGCTCGTTGCTGCGGCCGGTAAGGTTACGATGGCGCTCGGGATTGAACTGCTTGATGTCGAGCAACACGAGGTCGATCTCGTTCATCAGCTCCTCCACATGCTTGTTCCATACACCACCATTGGTGTCGATACAGGTGTGTATGCCGTGACTTTTCAGGTCCTTCACCAGGGGAACAAGTGCTTCGGCCTGTACGGTAGGTTCGCCGCCTGAGAAGGTGACACCACCACGCTTGCCAAAGAAGGGTATCTGGCTGACGGCCATGTCTACGATCTCTTCGGGACGTGTGGCTTTGCCACCATTAAGGTCTATGGTGTCGGGGTTTGCACAATAAAGGCAACGGAAGGGACAGCCTTGTAAGAAAACGACGAGCCGGAGACCCGGCCCGTCGAATGTCCCCATACTTTCGTAGGAGTGTACGTTTATCATATTGATATTGAAGACCCACCCTAACCCTCCCTGTGAGGGAGGGGATTCAGTCATTGCTGATAGTGAATCTTTTGTTTATGGTTAATATTGAGGCCCCCTCCCTCACAGGGAGGGATGGGGTGGGTCTCTTTTATTACATTCTCTCGTGGAACGAACGGCTGATCACTTCGAGCTGGTGCTCGCGGCTGAGCTTGATGAAGTTAACAGCGTATCCTGATACACGGATGGTGAGCTGCGGATACTTCTCGGGGTGTTCCATAGCGTCCATGAGCATCTCGCGGTTGAGCACGTTCACGTTGAGGTGGTGTGCACCCTTAGTGAAGTAAGCATCCATCATGGTCACGAGGTTCTCGATGCGCTCCTCAGGTGTGGGGCCGAGTGACTTCGGTATGATAGAGAAGGTATTTGAGATACCATTCTGTGAGTCGCGGTAGCGGAGCTTAGCCACAGAGCTGAGCGATGCGATAGCACCGTTCTTGTCGCGTCCGTGCATGGGGTTAGCACCAGGAGCGAAGGCAACACCCTTCACACGACCGTCAGGTGTAGCACCTGTCTTCTTACCATACATCACGTTAGAGGTGATGGTGAGGAGTGAGAGGGTAGGACGTGCGTTCTTGTATACGGGGAGCTTCTTCAACTCTTCAGAGAAGTAGTATACGAGGTCTACACCGAGCTGGTCAACACGGTCGTCGTTGTTACCGAAGCAGGGGAATTCGCCCTCGATGTCGAACGCCTCGGTCAAGCCGATCTCGTTGCGCTTAGCAGTTACCTTAGCGTAGCGGATAGCTGAGAGTGAGTCGAGCACGATAGAAAGACCTGCCACACCGTAAGCCAAGTTGATACGGGGGTTGGTGTCGATGAATGCCATCTGAGCCTTCTCGTAGTAGTACTTGTCGTGCATGTAGTGGATGATGTTCATCGCCTCGTTGTACACACGAGCAATCTCGGTGAGCACCTTCTTGTAGTTGGCCATTACCTCCTCGAACTTGAGCTCGTCGCTGGTGAGCACGGGGATACCCTTTACCATTACGGTACCGGTGTTCTCGCAACGACC
>JAZRMG010000036.1:0-6536 GCA_045647345.1 Bacteroidaceae bacterium
ACGTGCGCTCTTACGGATTGATGTGGGGTTGAAGTATGCGCTCTCAAGGAAGATATTCTTGGTCTCCTCAGTAGTACCTGACTCCAAGCCACCGAATACACCAGCCAAACACATGGGCTCCTCGGCATTGCAGATCATGAGGTCGTTCTCAGAGAGCTTGCGTTCTACGCCATCGAGAGTCACGAAAGGAGTGCCCTCAGCGAGAGTGCGTACTACAACGCGACCACCCTTCACCTTATCTGCATCGAAGCAGTGGAGGGGCTGGCCATAGGCGTGGAGGATATAGTTGGTGATATCTACGATATTATTGATAGGACGGAGGCCGATAGTGTTGAGCTTATCCTTCAACCACTCGGGGCTCTCCTTTACGGTAACGCCCTTGATGCTCACGCCAGCATAACGGGGGCAAAGTTGTGCATTCTTCACCTCGATGGCGATGGGGAGTTCATGGTTGTCGACCGCAAATGCCTCGTCTGTGGGACGGCGGAGCGCAGTCTCATGTCCGTTCTGCTTGAGGTAGGCATAGAGGTCGCGAGCTACACCATAGTGTGAGCAGGCATCAGCACGGTTGGGGGTGATGTCCACCTCGAGCACATAGTCGCTCTTGATGTTATAGTAGTCCTTGGCAGGTGTGCCGGGCACTGCATCGGCAGGGAGTACGATGATGCCCTCGTGGCTGGTGCCTATACCGATCTCATCCTCAGCACAGATCATACCGTTCGACTCTACGCCACGGAGCTTTGACTTCTTGATGGTGAAGCACTCGTCGCCATCGTAGAGCTTGGTGCCGAGGGTGGCTACTACCACCTTCTGTCCGGCAGCTACATTGGCAGCGCCACACACAATCTGTACGGGGTCGCCCGCACCGAGGTTGACGGTGGTCACATGCATGTGGTCAGAGTTGGGGTGAGGCTCACAGGTGAGCACCTCGCCGATAACGATACCTTCGAGTCCGCCTTTGATAGTCTGCACCTCCTCCACACTACCAGTTTCCAAGCCAATAGAGGTGAGCGCTGCGGCCACCTCATCGGGGGTAAGGGTGAAATCAACGTATTCTTTCAGCCAATTATACGAAATATTCATAGTGTTGTATTTTGTAGTTTTTACATTCTAAACCAAATATCGTGCGAAATTACAAAATATATTCGCAATAGTAAAATTTAGATAAAGAAAATAAGCTCTCCCCACCTCTTTTATATCAAAGTAGCGACCAATCAGCCCCATCAGATGTGCATCCTTGGAAAGAAACGAGGTATCAACAAGACACGAAAAAGGGTATGCCCGAAGACATACCCTAAAGAGGTTTAATACGATACTTAGTAGAGTTACTCCCAGCGGTTGCCCCATGAGCCGCGGCGGATGGAAGCATCCATCTCTTCGGTTTCTTCACCAGGAGTCACATCTGTCCAAACATCTGAATCGCTCATCATTACTGTGTTTACATCAAATTCCACTACCTCCATCTGAGGTGTTACATAATTCTCTTTCATCTTTTTGTCTGTTTATTATAATTTCTTTATTTAATCCACACCTTCTCGCCGTTAACGATATACAGGCCCTTCACCGGGTGTTCCACACGACGGCCCTGAAGGTCGTAAATGAAAGTCGACTGTTGACCGTTGACCGTTGACTCTATATACTCCATGCCTGTGGTCTCCTCCTCATCGTCACCGATCACACGCATCTCGATAGCGCGGCCAGCGATAGCAGCATTTGCATCACGGCTGTCAATCTTCATATATATGCGGAAAGCACCCAGACTTGACGTAGCACCCGATGAGAACTGCTTCCAGCTGCCACCACTCAGGGCATAGTAGCCCTCCTCCTTCGGCAACTCCGCTGCCGGTATCTTCGAATAGGTACCCGTGAAGGTGTACGTGTCAAACACCGACGAGCAGTCGATGCTGTTCTCCTCTGTAGCGTAGAGCGTAGCATCGGTCACGGTGATGCTCTTCTCACCAGCCACCTTGGCACGTATCATATAGGGATAGTTAGCCTTCAGCACACCATCGGTAACCTTGATGGCTTCCACTCGGGTGCGGTCGATGGTGCCGTCATCATCATCGTCAAACTGGTGCACATCATTGATATAGGCCACCGCGAAGTCATCCTTGATAACCTCGTAAGGAATTTCGAAGGGTACGTACAGCGCTTGCCAGTTGGTGTTCTTGAAGTTGCGGGTGTAGGTTATCATATCACATTGAAGGTTTTCTTCAGATATGAAGCCTTCGTCGCTATCGAGAATGATGAAGTTCTCTATAGGCAATCGTGTATATGAACCATTGATAGTCACATCTTCAGCTGGCATGACGCTAAGTACTGTATCCCAACCGTCAAAGCTATATCCTGATTTTGCAGGGGCCTCAAGCATCGTAATTGCAGTGCCATAGGCTACAGGCTCACTCTGATAGATGACACCATCAATGATATACGTCAGCATGTAGTGGTTTACATTGAACGAACCAGTAATGGTTATGTCTTTCGCTGGCATGGTCTCGGGCAATTCGCTCCATCCGCTGAAGGTATAGCCTTCCTTGGTGGGGGCAACCAAGGCTGTCAATTCAGTACCATAAGCAAGTGTTTCCGTCTTGTATTCTTCACCATCAACCGTGTAGGTTAGTGTATATTCATTTATGGTAAACGAGGCATTTACAATAACATCCGAGATAGGCATTGTCGTGGGCAGTCCTATCCATTCGACGAAACTGTAACCCTCCTTCGTGGGATCATTGGGTAGCATTATCACCTGGTTGTGCGCAAGCTGCTCGGTATGATATACGATACCGTCTACCATGTAAGTCAATGTATACATCTTTATGGGTATGATGTCTTCCATGAAGAGGAACTCCTTCCATTGGTCGGCTTCCTGGTATGCCGCCATATAGCCAACTGGCATATAGAGCACGCAGTTCCACTTGTCAAGGTCGTCCAATGCGCCAGTGTCACATGCTGGTGGAGTCACGGCGCTGCTCTCTATCTTTGCTAGACTTCCACACCCACCAAACGCATTGGCACCAATAGAGATCATGCTACTGCCGAAAGAAAGATTTTCAAGCGAAGCACATCCAGAGAATGCATAGTCGCCAATAGTGGCCACCCCGTCACCAATAGTAATGTCCTTCAACCCAGAGCAGTTGTAGAACTCGTAATTGTATATCTTGTCCTCCTTATTGCTGATGGTTACGGTATGTAGCGATGTATTGCTGCTAAAAGGAGAATACCCATAATAGCTACTCATGTTATAAGACATCTTACCGCCTATATAAACCTTTTCGAGCGGACAATCAGAGAACAATGCTTTGCTGCCGTTGCTACCCAATACCAGTGGTTCGCTGCGGTCCTCAATGTAGACCCCCGCCAAACTGGTGCAACCTGCGAAGGCATAATTACCAACCGAAAGGATGCTTTCGTGGATATTGATAGTTTCAATATCTTTACACCCACTAAACGCATAATCACCAATTGCAGTCACACTTTCAGGTATTCTTGTTTGGTTACAAGCTGCGACCAACTTGTTTGTTTCTGTTTCTATAATAGCATTACAGTTGTTGCGTGAGTCATACATGGTATTCTCCTTTGATACACCAATAGTTGTCAGCGCGTTACAATCAGCCAACATGCTATTGCCTATTAAAGACACTGAAGCTGGAAGCTCAAAAGAATTCAACTTATTGCATCCGTAGAATGCAGATTCGCCTATCGACGTCACTCCTTCGCCAAGATTAACGGAGGTAAGTTCGGTACAATTCTCCAAAACATGAGCCCCTATGCCTCCTTGGTTAGTCAAAGATATCTCCTTGATGTATTTATGACCATAGAATGTGTAGTCATTAATTTCATTTACGGTAAAAGCCACATTACGGTACGATACCGTTGCGCCTATCTCTACAGATTCTTCAGTTCTATTGCAATCATAATCCACTACATCACATGTGCGGTCTGATATACTTGTAGGTACATATGTCACTCCATCTACTTCAAACATAGAGCCCAACATGGGGTATACCTTAAGACCTGCTATTGAAGCATAGTCACTATTGGCAGTATAATTAATGAGGGCTTTCACGCTGCTGAAGTTATTTGGAATTACGACACCTTTCCAAAACGCTATCTTTATATTGCTGCCAGAGAAAGCTCCATTTGAAATAGAAGTAATTCGAGTTCCCAAAGTAACCTTAGTGAATCTCGTGTCAGAAAAAGCATTATAAGGTATATTGCAATTCACAATCAACTCTCCTGTACAATTTCTGAAAGCATATTCCCCAATGCTCGTTACGCTCTCAGGAATGGTGGTGGAGGTAAGGCTCGTGCAGTCCTCAAAAGCAAACCATCCAATGCTCGTTACACCCTCAGGGATGGTAATAGCGGTGAGACTGCTGCAACCACTGAAAGCCCCTTTTCCAATGCTCGTTACACTCGAGGGGATGGTAATGGCAGTGAGACTGCTGCAACCACTGAAAGCCCTTTCTCCAATGCTCGTTACGCTCTCAGGAATGGTGGCAGAAGTAAGGCTCGAGCAATTAGAGAAAGTAGAGGATTCAATGCTCGTCACGCTCTTGGGGATGGTGATGGATGTGAGGCTGCCGCAACCACTGAAGGCAGAGTATCCGATGCTCATCACGCTCTCGGGAATAGTAATGGTGGTAAGGCTGCCGCAACCACCGAAAGCAGAGGGTCCGATGCTCGTCACGCTCTCAGGAATGGCGATGGAGGTAAGGTCGCTATCATAGAAAGCAGAATTTCCAATCGTGGTCACACTATAGATATTGCCATCATAAGAGACCGTAGGGGGTATGGTTACTGCACCTCTATATCCACTAATGACGGTGATACCCTTGCGTTCATATGTTACCTCCACAGTCAGATCTGTAGAGGAGGTGATGTTGTAATAAATACCATCAGCCACAAAATCGTAAGCATTTGCTGTGAGGCTGCACAATAGCACCGTTATCGTAGTCAGCCATGTTTTAATTGTTTTCATTGTTCAAATATTTTATATTACGAATTAGTTCTTTACACAAATGCTCTATTACAGCACGTTCGCCAATAAACCCATCAACAAGTTGTAAAGTACTGTATTTCCTGTCTACCAATTTGGAGATGCGAGAATACAATCTTTTACTATTTCCTTTATCATAGATTCGAATACCTCTTTCATCTGTTAATATAAAGATGTCTTTTAGTCCTAATTGATTTAATTTAGGCATAAGCACATAGCAATTAGGACTTCGTTTCTTTATTCGCCTATAAACCATAAAAGGTTGTAGGATTTCTGATTCACTAATCTCTCCTCCATTTTCGAGAGGGTATGCAAATTCTGCTTTCATCATGGCCACGACACATTAATGTTTCCTATACTAACTATATTATCTCCATCTATATGAAGTATAGCTTCATAGAACGATTTCTCTCCTTCCGAACACCAAGCTTCACCTTGTTGGTAATCAAAGGAACAACGACCTTTCACTAAGCAATTTCCTTCAAGATATTCTCCACGAACAAATTCTGCCGTAACTAATTTGAATTTTCTCACTGTTAGCGATTGACTTCCCTTATAAAATGTCAATCCCTCTCCTGAAGAAAGTCTCATCTTCAGTTCCTTTTTTACCTCATCAAAATCCGTTAACATGACTATACTCCTTAGCCTACCACTCTCCCAGCTTCAGCATTAAATGTTAATACTTCGGTTATGGATATAAAAAAGACGTGGGAGAAACTTCCTTGCTTATCCCACTATCTGGCCTTCGCATTGCCCTTCTTTCGAGATAAGCAACTCAGCCAGCCCACGCCGTGCGGTTTATAAACAACCATTGCCTATGGCATCCTGCGAGATTTTTCACTTCGTTCAAAATGACAAATCTGTTCAGAATGACGAAGCAAGGCCTCGCAGCCATAGGTTAGGGGTAATAAACGCCCGAAGTGGACGCCTCGTTGCGGTATCTTCCGAAAGAATCAAAGTTGCGAAGTTCGATAGTAGAAGATAACGTTCAGAAAACGTCCTTTTCCTGCTCCTCGGTGAGGCTCGTTGCAAGTACGAAGCTTGCGGTGAGCGATGCACTTTCAGAGCACGAAATCCAATATGTCTTGATCCACCCATCCCTTGCGGACTGGCTGAATCGTGACAAAAGTAGTAAATAATTAGGAATTAGGAGTTAGAATTTACAAATTATTTATAAAAATTGCCTTTGGCCCCTTGCTTTTCCCCTACGGGCCAACGACCTATAGGTTCGGGCGGCGAACACGTTTCACGGATTATTTGTGGAAATTTATGTTGAAAACAAAACAGCCACCCCGAAGCGGAGTGGCTGTATGGTTATTTATGATAGCTCAAGCAACTTGTCTAACTGGGCTTGGAGTTCTTCTCTTTTGGGAAGATACAACTGGTAACGAGCCGTAAACAATTGGTTGGTGATACCTTGCAGGGCATACTCCATCAAGAGTTCATCTTTCTTTGCCCCTAAGACTATGCCAATGGGAGGATTGTCATCAGGTTGACAGACCTCGGTCTTGAAGTAATTGAGATAAAGGTTCATTTG
>JAZRMG010000037.1:0-6815 GCA_045647345.1 Bacteroidaceae bacterium
CAAATGGCCTTTTTTACCGCGATAGTGTCATGCTGAACGTAGTGAAGCATCTCGAAAAAGTCTCTTGCAAAGTCCCAGCGCGGGATCCTTCACGATGTTCAGGATGACAGAGACCTCTGGGTAAACAGCTATATTATTACCTTGTTTTAATAGCGGATATCTGCCACTCCATATCCGTCGGTGTTGTCGTGGGCAGCTTCGAGGAACTGCTTGATGCTTGGGTGTGCAAGAAACGATTCGGGGGCATTGTCAATCACAGACTGTATCAGTGGAGTGATGATAGGGTAGGGTAGTCCGTTGCATAACATAGAGAACCCGCAGAGCCCTAACACGTTGTTGTAGTTGTCCCCTATGAAGTCGCATACAAGTTCTTGCATGTCGCTGTTGAGCGCTTGGTATACCGAGTCGATGTGCTGTTCTATGATATCATAGGCATAGCCGTTCATAATCATTTGAGATTCCAGGCGTTCCAGCTCTTCAGCTCGTAAGTCCAATTTGTGCTTATGCGCAATAAAGTTGTATAAAGAGTCGTTAAGTTCTGTCCCCGTAATGTCGAACTTTATGTCGCTGATCGTAATGTCTATTTTCCCTGGTTCCAGGATCATGGGCATTATGGGGTATCCGTCAATGAATAGGGTGGTTATTGATGTCGTGTCGATGGTGCCATTCATTCGGAATTGTCCATGCAATACTTCACAGGAGTCAAGCGAGATCCATTTGCCCCTGTCAAAAGTCATTACATGGATGGTTTTCCCATCAATGTTTGATATGCTTGAGGTGCCTTTGATGCGATATCCTTTGCTGCACGAAAGGAAGCATATCGCTGAAAAAAATATGTAGAGAAAGCGTCTCATTATGTGTAAGCTGAAAAAACATTGCAAAAATAAGAGGTATTCTTCAATAACAAAAAAGTTTTATTATTATTTAAGAATTTGTTTGGATTTTATTTCGAGTTTAGGTGATAGGGGTTTTGAGTAGATTTATCCTCTTGAGTAGCAGCGAATAGTGGTCTGCTGGTGTATGAAATGATATTATTGCTCGTTTTTATTGTAATTTGATTTATTTGTTTTACATTTGTTCCGTAAATTGGATTATTATGTGTCGACGGATTTTATTGTTTCTTGTAGCGTTTGTCTCAATTGCAACAGTACTTAAGAGCCAAGAGGCGGACCTCCATTATGTGTATTTCGCTGATGGAAGGGTTTGGGGGTATCCTGAAGATTTTGTAAAGGATATTGTAAATGACGAGCAGGGTTGCCAGATAACGTTGGAGAATGATAGTGTGATTTCCTGGACAGCAGGTGAGGTTGATGCTGTGAGTCGGGTAGCGCCTGCCTATCCGCAGCTTACGGCTTTTAAGCTGGATGATAAGCTCAATGATCAGATATTCGAAGATGTGGAGGCTATGGTTACTCCCGATGGGGTGACGGCCTCGGTCAGTGCTATCGGTAAGTATCTGACTCCATTGTTCAAGCTTGACAGATCTGATGCCGTGGCCTATGTCAATGGCGAGGAGCAGGTGAGCGGCCAGTCGCGCCTGCACTTTGCCGATGAGGTGGTCTATACGTTGGGTGCTCCCAACTATCGCCGTCTCTCTGTAGAGAAGGTCAGTGACGAGGTGTGGAGCGAGCCGGAGAGAGGAGTGAGCGAAGTGCCCCTCACCGAAGAGATGCTTTCTACCAATGCACCGACAAGCTTCGCTGATGAATCCTTGGGGATGATGCTTGATGGTGAGCCCTCTACGCTATTTCACTCTACTTGGTCACAAGATCCGGTCTATGATGTCGATTTGAGTAAGCAGGTCTATGTATCTGTGGCGTTGCCCTATTCGTTGTCTGAATTCCAGTTCTATTACATGGGACGTGTGGGTACTACTCAATACAATGTGAAGGAGTGGGTGATTGAAGCTTCCAACGATGGACAGCAGTGGGACTATATCACCTCGTTTGACGAGTCTTCGGGCATCCCTTATGACATAGCAGGAGGTACGTTCACCTCACCGACCATTGCCTTGGGGGCATCCTACAGCCATCTGCGTTTCACGGCCACTCGAGTAGGGTACAAGAATTATCTCTGCCTGGCCGAGTTCAAGATCTACGAGGTGGTGGGTACAGGCAGCGAACCCGAACTGTTGCAACCCGCCCGTTACGACTACCGCATGGTGCCTATGGGCCGTGAGGTGGTGGTCGATATTGACTGGCTCACCGACCATGCCGTTTCAGTGCCTCGTATTGATATTGATACCGAAGGTGGTGAGATAGTGACAAGCAAGGACTACTATCTCAATGCACATATCCGTATACAGGGTAATGGCGTATGGAACGATTGTGACTTCGAGGATTCCGTGCAGATTAAAGGCCGTGGCAACTCAAGCTGGAGTACTCCCAGTTACAGTTATGAACCTAAGAATCCCTATCGTCTTAAATTTGCCTCTTCGGTAAAGCCCTTCGGCATGAAGAAGGGTAAGAACTGGAACCTCATCGCGCAGAAGCTGACTGGCTCGCTGCTGACCAATCCGGTGGCTCAGAAGGTGGCACGTATGGTAGGCATGGAGACAGCCAATGATGTGGTGCCTGTGGAACTCTACATGAATGGTGAGTATCGTGGCAGTTACTTCTTTACACAAAAAGTAGGTATGGCCAACAATAGTGTCGACTACGATGATGAGTCGCAAGCTGCGCTTTTCGAATTGGATGATTATTGGGAAGATGGTCAGTTTAGATCCGATTCCTATAATCTTCCTGTAAATATTAAAGACCCCGAGTTTGGCGAAGACGAGACCCTGCTCGACTATGACGGCACACGAGCCGAGTTCAACCGTTTCGAGACGGCTGTTTATAATGGGAAGAACTTCGAACGTTTTGTCGATATAGACATGCTGGTGCGCTACATGCTGGTCAATGACTTGATACTGAATACGGAGTTGGGTCATCCCAAGAGCGCCTTCCTGGCTCGTGAGAACCTCAACCGCTTTGACAGCAAGTATACCTTTGGCCCTGCATGGGATTTCGACTGGTCGTATGGCTATGAAGGAACCTCTAGCTATTGTACAACTGGGGCTACCCGCGATTTCTTCAGTTATCACTCAGGCAAGCCCGGCAATCTTTTCTTCCAAGATTTGTTGCGCTCCAGCGAATGGGTGAAATATCATTACTATCAATTGTGGACAGACTTTGTAGACAATCACCTGCAGGAACTCATTGACTATGTCGATGAATATTATGCCTATGCACGCAGCTCGTTCGAGAACAATGCTTACCAATGGGGCGATGGATACAGCTCAAACTATGAAGTGTATGTTGCCAACATGAAGGCATGGCTCGTAGAGCGTGCCCATTATATAAAGGATAGCCTTGTACCCTATGCCCCTGATGCAGCTGTTCCCTACTCGTATGGCGACCTCAATGGTGATGGTGCTATCACTTCTGAGGATATGGAGTATATGCAGTCGGCTCTCTTAGCCTCTCCTAAGGAGGGCTATCAGCCCTCTCAGGCCGATGTGGATGCCGACGGTGCCGTGTCGGTGAACGACCTCGTATGGGTCAGCCAATTGGTGGGCGAGAACGAGGCGATGCAGGCGCAAAGCCGTATCCGCACCGATGAGTGGATGTCCGATGGGGAAGAGGAAGAGACATCTGGCTTTGATGTTGACGATTTGAAGACACTTGTAGGGCAGGAGAGCGATGCAGCACTTAGCCCGGCCACTCGTGCGGTGAGCGAACCGATATATCTTACAACCCTCTCTCAGTGGAATGGCGATGGCTTGCTCGACAATCCTGTATATATCGGTGGTGATGATAAATATCAATATCATTACACCTCGCCATTGATCATGTCGGATGTGCCTGTCGAGTGTTTGCGCTTTAAGGTGCTTGAGACCAGCTCCAGTGATGTGGATCGGAGCGGCTATCCCTGTTTTGCTTTGGCCGAATTCTATTTGTACGATGCCAATGGTGCCTCTGTTGCCTTGACGGCCGACAACTTCTCCACCAATGCGCAGGAATACTCTGAAGGCCCGATGAAAAACATCGTCGATGGCAATACACAGACCTATTTCCATTCTGCCTGGAAGGATGCCATCAATGACTATCACTATATTGACATCACGCTCCCCGAGCCGATGACAGCGTTCAGCCTCGGCTATGTGAGCCGAAGATATAAGGTGGCTCCGGCAGTCGTGGACCTCTTCTCTGTTGGTGTTCCTGAGCAGGGCGGAGATGATCAGCCGTCTGAGCCGATTACCAGTGATGTGGTGACGGTGGCTGTTGATACAGATGGCTCTTCCGAATGGAATGTGTCGGTGTCGCTGGAGAATGCGACGCCTTATATCGCCTATATGATGGACTTTATGTTGCCCGCGGGCTTCACCGTATCGGAGGGTAGCGACATGGCACTTTCGCTACGCACAGAGAGTGTGGGTATGACCATGCTGGGCCGTATGATTGATGCTTCCACCTATAGGATTATCGGTTACTCAGAGTTAAATCAGCCTATTGTCGATACTACGGGCGAGCTATTCTCATTCCCGCTTTCGGTGTTGTCATCTCAGATGCCCGAAGGCGACTTTACCCTCTCGGTAGAGAATGTGGTGTTCGTCACAGAGAATGCCCTCAGTAGGCATTTGGCTGATGCTAATACGACATTTGTTGTGTCAGTACAGAAACAACAGGTTATCCCCTTCGAGGAATTTGCTCTCATGACCTATGGCGATGCTCCCTTGACCTTGCCTGCCGTGACTGATGCCGGTCTTACCATTGCCTATACAAGCAGCAATCCTTCGGTAGCTACCATGGAGGGCAATGTGCTTACCGTCGTTGGTGCAGGTAGCTCCGATATCACCGCTACCCAAGAGGGCGATGCCAGCGTACAGGCTGCCACTCCTGTGACCCATACACTTGTGGTCGAGAAGGCTCGGCTCACCATAACTGCCGACGATATCACTCGCGAGCGCTATGCCGAGGTGCTGCCTCCCTATACGTTGTCTTATACTGGTTTCGTTCTTGGCGATACCGAGCTCGACCTCGACGAATTGCCCAATATAGCGTGTGAGGCCGATGCTACATCACCCGTAGGCACCTATCCCATACACCTGTCGGGTGGTAATGACAACAACTACGCCTATATTCTGGTCGATGGTGTGCTAACCATTATAGACTCTACAGGTGTTGGCACAGCAACCGCGCAGCGTGCCTTCGATGTATATGATTTCCATGGACGCCTGGTGCGTAAGGGAGCTACTTCATTGGATGGTTTGGAGAAGGGCGTATATCTGGTGAACGGAAAGAAAATAGTGAAGTACTAATTGGACGTGCTTTATACTAATATAGGCGCGATGCATGCATCGCGCCTTTTTGTATAGTAAAATGGCTGGTGAGCGTCGTGGCGCATGGTAACCACTGAAAGTGATTCTTGCGAGTATAAAAGAAATCGAGGATGTGTCGCGACACACCCTCGATTCGTTGTGTTAAGTCTTTTGATTAGCTATTCTTGCGCTCCAGCTCCTGCAGATTCTCCATCTTCTTGGTCTCGAGGAACTCATATACGCCACAGAGGTGCTCGCGCACACGCTGATGGCCAAACTCGTAGACCTTGGTGACAAGTCCGTCGAGGAAGTCGCGGTCGTGGCTCACGAGGATGAGTGTGCCGTCATAGTCCTGCAGGGCTTGCTTGAGCACATCCTTGGTCTTGAGGTCGAGGTGGTTGGTGGGCTCGTCGAGGATGAGCAGGTTGACAGGCTCGAGCAGCAGCTTGAGCAGGGCCAAGCGGGTGCGCTCACCTCCAGAGAGTACCTTCACCTTCTTCATGGACTCCTCTGGGCCTCCAAACATGAAGGCGCCGAGGAGGTCGCGTATCTTGTTGCGTACCTCGCCCTTGGCCACATCGTCGATGGTCTGGAATACGGTGAGCTCCTCATCGAGCAGCGATGCCTGGTTCTGCGCAAAGTAGCCTATCTGCACGTTGTGCCCGAGGGTGATGGTGCCATCGTAGGGAATCTCGCCCATGATGCTCTTGACCATCGTCGACTTGCCCTCACCATTGCGGCCCACGAAGGCTATCTTGTCGCCACGCTCCACCATGAAAGTAGCATCCTTATATATCACTCTGTCGTAGGTCTTGCCTACGCCATCGGCAGTGACAGGATAGGTGCCACTGCGGGGTGAGGGTGGGAACTTGAGGCGCAGACGTGAGGTGTCCTCCTCGTCCACTTCGATGAGCTCGAGCTTCTCGAGCATCTTTACGCGGCTCTGCACCTGGAAGGTCTTCGAGTAGGTACCCTTGAAGCGCTCGATGAAGTCCTTGGTCTCCTGTATCATCTTCTGCTGCTCCTCGTACTGCTTCTGCTGCTGCTCGCGACGCTCCTTGCGCAGCTCAAGGTAGTGGCTGTACGATGCCTTGTAGTCGTATATGCGGCCCATGGTGACCTCGATGGTGCGCGTGGTGATAGAGTCTACAAACTTACGGTCGTGGCTGATGACAACGACGGCTTTCGATGAGGTCTTGATAAACTCCTCGAGCCACTGTATACTCTCGATGTCGAGGTGGTTGGTGGGCTCGTCGAGGAGCAGCACGTCGGGGTCTTTGAGCAACAGTTTGGCCAACTCGATACGCATGCGCCATCCGCCCGAGAACTCCGAGGTGGGCTTGTCAAAGTCGGTACGCTCAAAACCGAGGCCCAGGAGGGTCTTCTCTACATCCTCCTCGAAGTGGGTCATGTCGATGGCATAGAACTTCTCGCTCAGCACGGCCACCTGCTCGATGAGGGCCATATACTCGTCGCTCTCATAGTCGGTGCGTGTGGCCAGCTCATTGTTCAT
>JAZRMG010000038.1:0-27548 GCA_045647345.1 Bacteroidaceae bacterium
GGGTGATATCGGTACCTTGTGCCTTCTTTACCTTATACATGAGGCGGCGCACGTCAGCGGGCACGGGGAACATGCGCAAGCCGTTGAGGGCGCGGTCGAGCATGTGGGTCTGTATGCCGGCTTCGTTGAAGGTCTTCGTGAAGGTGCGCACGGCTGTATTGGGGTTTTCGCCATAGAGGAGGTTTACCTGCTCGAAGGCTCCGCCATTGGTCTCGACACGAGCAAAGCAACCCATCTCTACGATGACGGGGGCGATGCGGGCGAGCTGGTCGGCACGGGGTTGGTATTTGCCCGACGACTGGAACATGTCGCGGTACAGAAGGCTGAATTTAATCTCCTTTTTCATGATGTGTTTCAGGTTTGTTGTCGATTTATTAAAGTTGCTTGTCATAAGCTTGCCGCAAAAGTAACGCATATTATCGATAAAACAAACTTTTAATAAAAATAATGCACCAATAAGGCAAAAACTACCTCAAGACATGCTCAAGATAGTTTGAAAGAAGGTGAGAAGAAGGATGTTTCACGGCTGTTCGACCCATATCAATTTGTCGGTATCGTAACCAAGCTTTTGCAGGTTGGTAACAATACGACTTCGAAGCTCAGGGACGAGCTGCGGCGTACGGCTGAGTATCCACAGGTACTTGGGACTGCTGCTGCCTACCACCGAGTAGGAATAGTCGGAAGCCAGCTCAAGAATGTTGTAATCGCCGTAGAAGGGACCAAAGAAGCTCACCTCCAACTGCCCGGGGGCTCCATTCTTCCTCGCCTTAGCCTTACCTATACTCTCCTTGTAAGGGCCATCGAGCGTCTTGAAATGACCACCGTTGACGACCTTTATCTTACCATCGTCACGCAGAGAATATTGGGCGGTAGTACCTACAAGGTTGCGCTCGAAAATGTGGTCGTAACGGGCTATCTCGTACCATTTGCCCAAATAGCGGTCAAGGTCAAACGAGGTGAGGGAACTGCTGCCAGCAGACTGGCAGACGGCGGCCGTGCATGAGCAAAGCAATGCCAAGGAGAGAATCGAAGATTTCATAAGATTCTTATTTTTTAGGATTTTAGTAATATAACAACACAATGGACTATATGTTTACATATTTTTTTTGTACATTTGCAGCAATTGCAATATAACTTGTGATGAGAAAATATAATATAGAAGAAGAAATGGCGCAACGTGAGAAATCAGCGCCCAAACGTAAAAAGTTTCAAGGTTTCTCGATGAGTTTCCTGCTGGCAATGCTGGCAGTAGTCGTGGGGCTGTATGTAGTGTGTACCCTTATGGTAGCTAAATAAAAAAGAATGTGACATGAAAAACAAACTCCGTGTTATGCGTCGCACACTGGCGATGCTCTTTGCAGGACTGCTGACACTGATGCTGCTCGACTTTACCGGCACGTTGCATGCGTGGCTAGGATGGATGGCCAAGGTACAACTGCTACCGGCCGTACTGGCACTCAACGTAGGCATCATCGTGGTCCTCGCAGTGCTAACCTTAGTCTTTGGCCGTGTGTACTGTTCTGTAATATGCCCGCTGGGAGTATTTCAGGATGGTGTTTCGTGGTTGGCAGGCAAGCACAAGAAGAATCGTTACCGCTACTCCAAACCCTTGAATTGGCTGCGCTACCTTGTGTTGGCCTTCTTTGTTGTCGCCATCGCGACAGGCATCAATGCCTTTGTAGTACTGCTTGCCCCTTATAGTGCCTATGGACGCATGGTATCGTCGTTGTTACAGCCCTTATACATAGGTATCAACAATGGACTGGCCTTGCTTGCCGAACGTGTAGACAGCTATGCCTTCTATACCATGGATGTGTGGCTGAAAAGCATGCCCGTACTCATCGTAGCCATCATCACACTCGTGGTGCTCGTAACACTCGCTTGGCGGGGCGGACGCACCTACTGCAACACGATATGCCCCGTAGGTACCGTATTGGGATGGCTCGCGCGTTTCTCTTGGCTCAAGCCCGTTATTGACACGACAAAGTGTAATGGTTGCGGACTTTGTGAGCGCAATTGCAAGGCATCGTGCATTAACAGCAAGGAGCATAGCATCGACTATAGCCGCTGCGTAGCCTGCATGAACTGTATAGACAAATGTAAACGCGGAGCAATAAAGTATACCTGGAAACGTGACGTAGCTAATGAGCCTGGGGCACCAACTAACACAAGCCGCCGCACCTTCCTCGCTACCGCAACAGCCGTGGCCACAACTGCCGTCATCAAGGCCGAAGAAAAAAAGGTCGATGGAGGACTGGCCGAAATACTGGACAAGAAAGTACCCGAGCGCCAAACTCCCCTACTCCCCCCCGGAGCCTTGACCGCCAGCCACTTTGCCCAGCACTGTACGGCATGTCAGCTCTGCGTATCGGCTTGTCCCAACGGAGTGCTTCGCCCCGCTACCGAACTCAGCCGTTTCATGCAACCTGAGCTCTCCTATGAGCGCGGCTATTGCCGCCCCGAGTGTACACGTTGCTCAGAGGTGTGCCCCGCAGGAGCCATCAAGCCCATCAGCCGCGAAGAGAAAGCATCGACCCAAATAGGACATGCTGTATGGATACGCAAGAACTGTATCGTGATTACCAATGATGTGAACTGCGGCAACTGCTCACGCCACTGCCCCACAGGAGCTATACAAATGGTACCCTCTGACGAGCAGAACCCTCGCTCGCGACACATACCCGTGGTAGACGTAGAGCGCTGTATAGGCTGCGGAGCATGTGAAAACCTGTGTCCTGCACGTCCCTATAGTGCAATCTATATTGAGGGCCACGTAGCCACAAAAACAATCTAAGAGCTAAAGTTAAGCACGGATATTAACTTTGTAAATGAATTTCGACAATGGAAAAACACAAAAATAACTCCATCACCCGCCGTAGCTTCATTAAGCAATTGGGTGGCGGCGTATTGGCAACAGCAGCGGTGATGACTGGCTGCAAGGACAACAAACCTCAAGGAACCATCACTTATGGAGGATCTACAGTAATCACCGGCGATATGACCTATCGTACCCACCCGGTATCGGGTGACAAGGTGTCAATCCTCGGCTACGGCTGTATGCGCTGGCCACAAAAGAAGATAAAGGGCGACGACGGAAAGGAACAGGAGATGATAGACCAAGATATGGTGAACCAACTAGTGGACCACGCCATGGCGCATGGTATCAACTACTACGACACCTCGCCTGCCTACCTGCGCGGCAAATCAGAACAGGCAACAGGTATCGCCCTCAAACGCTACCCACGCGAAAGTTACTACGTGGCCACCAAATTATCGAACTTCTCACAGAGCACTTGGAGCCGAGAGGCATCAATAAAGATGTATCACGACTCTATGCGCGAACTGCAAGTAGACTATATCGACTACTACCTTTTACACTCGCTTGGCAACGACTTCCGCAACTTCGAACTGCGCTACGTAGACAACGGCATGATAGAATACCTCAAAGAAGAACGCAAGGCCGGACGCATACGCCATCTCGGATTCTCCTTCCATGGAGGCAATGCAGCCTTTGACCGCTATCTCGCCCTACACGACGAAGGCACCATACACTGGGACTTCGTGCAGATACAGATGAACTATCTTGATTGGAAGAATGCCGATGCCGAATACCTATACGTACAGTTAGAGAAACGAGGCATACCCGTACTCATCATGGAACCTCTGCTCGGTGGACGTCTTTCACGTGTGCCCGACCATATCGTGCGCCGCCTCAAGACACGCGAGCCCGAACGAAGCGTTGCCTCATGGGCCTTCCGATTTGCTGGCACACCCAAGGCTGTGCTCACCGTGCTCAGCGGCATGACATACATGGAACACCTGCAAGACAACCTTGCCACCTACTCTCCCCTACAGCCGCTGACCGAGGAGGAGAACCAGTTCCTTTACGATACGGCCGAGCTCATAGCCAAGTATCCCACCATCCCCTGTAATGACTGCAAGTATTGCATGCCCTGCCCCTACGGACTCGACATACCCGCCATCTTGCTCCACTACAACAAGTGTGTCAATGAAGGCAACATCCCCAAAAGCCGTCAAGACGAGGGATATGCTGAAATGCGCCGCGCCTTCCTCGTGGGCTATGACCGCTCAGTGCCCAAACTACGACAGGCTGACCACTGCGTAGGATGCGACAAGTGTGTAAAGCATTGCCCACAACGCATACGTATCCCCCGCGAGCTACAACGTATAGCCAAATATGTAGAGCAACTTAAACAAGACATCCTATAACGTAACATAAGCGTATACAAGTAAGAAAGGAAATAGGGAGTATTTCGAGATACACCCTATTTCCTTTCTTACATCATTATTGTCATTGCTTTTCCCACTTCTTTTAACTAAGGGGATAAAGTCAGGAGAAAAGCAAAGTATTCGCACCACTCTATTTGAAGCGGCTACTGATAACCGTTACATCTACCTTGTTCTGTCCACCAACAAGTCGAACAGAATTGAGTTCCAAATCGTGCCTAAAATTAACAATATTATTCTTCGAGTCGGTAATCGTAGTTACAGGCACCAGCATCACTTTGTCCCAATCAGGATATGCTTTCGCGTAATCCTCCTCATTTTTATCCGGATTAGCTACGAGCCATGCTTGACGTTCATTGGCGCAATGGATAATAAGACGAGCAATATTGGTATACTCATAATGGTTATAGGTAGCATCAAAAGTCGTATAGTAAGAGGTGACGTTATCTGTCAGCTTATTTTTCTCGAAGAACTGGTTCAAGTCGCTCTTGCGCACCATAAGCAACATCTTCGGTATACCAAACTTGTAACGGGAAGTGGTCTCACTATTGTATCGTGTGAAGGTAATCTTCGCAGAGTTTATACTGTCACCCTCAGCAGTCATGTCATCAATAGGAAGAGTGACTTCGGTGAAAATACCAGCCGGAGTCTTCAGATAGGTACAAGTGTTGTCATCAATCAAGTGATCAACCTCCAGAGTGCTGAATCTATTGGTCTGCAACACCTCCTGAGAACCGGCAAATTGAGTCACAAACAGTGAATCTGAGTCGATTTGAAAATATACATTAAGAGATACCTGGTCAACATACAACACCGTACCATCGCCTTGCGAGCACTTCACATAGTAACCCTTGCATACATTGTTGATGAAGTTACTGGCATTGGCAAAATATTCGGGATGTTCGCGATATTTTTTGATGATAGACGTACCTATTTCTGTAGGGAGCGGTATACATACGTTTGCATAGTGCTCGGGATCATCGAGTTCGTCCTCATCAATCGAATAGTCAATTGCGGTGTATACCTGCTGTGCGATAGGCTTGCTCTCCGTGTCGTAATATCGAGCAAAGTCAGTGTTGGTATAATACCTTACCCCCTCCTCAAGAGTATGCTCCAAATCATAGACCTCTGCAGTCATCGTATTGGTGGAATCACCGAAGAAGGAGGTGAAAAACAATCTCAGTTCTGTGCGATAAGCGATAGTGTCACCAATAATATTTTCAGGGAACACATTGCCACCTTCTGCGCAGTTGAACTGTGCTATAAAGTCAGCTTCGAGCATAGAGCCCGTTTCTGGGTCAGAGAATCGACCAAGATATACCTTGCCCGTTCTTCCTAACACGGAGTCAACCTTGATAGAGCGTGTTGTGGCCTGATAGGATTGAATCTTTACCTCAATGGAGTCAGCACCAGGAATTATACTGTTTCCCAACGAACCAGTATTATCATCACAAGCAACAACGCACAGCAATAACAAGGTTGTCAATATGTTGACTATAGCATTCTTCATTGTATGGCTAATATATCTAATATATAAATATATGTATACGAATATATACAGAAGGGGTTACTCTTGAACCTGACCATACAGCTGATTATAAAACTCGCTGCATGCATCGGCATATTCAGAACCGGTCTTGTAATCCAACACGGGCTTGCCTAACGAACGAGCATATTCAACCAACTCGGGAGCTACATTTTCGCTGTTTTGGATGACTCCGTCAGACCACTTGATAGCAATCTTTGTCAGTTCGCGATAGTTGACGGGGACATTGATGTCACTAAAGTCGACCTCTTCCATATTTCTCACGAGAACTTTCTTCAGATAATCCTCCGGAAAATCCGAAGTGAAAGCATCATCGTAAATCGAATACACGAACTTTGCGTTACGGAAAGCGGGTTCATCCTTATAGAAAGTCTTGATGTATAAGCCTGTAAGTGCACCTATCCAACCATGGCAATGAATGACATCAGGATACCATGACTGCTTCTTCACTGTCTCCAACACACTGCGAGAGAAGAAGATTGTGCGCTCATCATTGTCAGAGTATTCATTACCATTCTCGTCACGAGTGTTAAGATGGTTACGGAAATAGTCTTCATTCAAGATAAAGAATATCTGAGTACGGAGCGCTTGCAAAGAAGCAACCTTAATTATCAACGGATGGTCAGTATCATCAACGACTATATTCATACCAGTAAGGCGAATAACCTCGTGCAACTGGTTACGACGTTCGTTAATGCTTCCCCATTTAGGCATAAAGGTTCTGATTTCGTGCCCTCTCTCTTGAGTGGCTTGTAATAAATAACGACAGTTGTCAGCAATTGCGCTACTCTCTGTAAACGGAACTATTTCCTGTGCAATAAATAGAATTTTGTTGGCTTTCATCACTATTCTTTATATTTTTACTCTTCGCATCATAAAGGGTAAAACATCCTCCTTCACGAAATTTCCCGCAAAGATACGAAAAAAAAACGAGCTAATAAAAAAAATTATTTGCCGTAAGCGCTGAGTATCTTTACTTTTCAAGTGCAAAGGTAGTGAAAAAATATAGAATAGAGGCCTATTTGCGTTCCACATCAGATCGTAATATTTGTTAAACCACTCGAAACCAAACAATTGCACACAACATCGCAAACGCGTATTAAATTTATTTTGCAATACGGGGTTCTAATTCCTAATTAATCATTACCTTTGCATGATTTTTTTCAACAAAGAAGAAAGATGATAGTAGTAACAACTATTGATGGATTGCGTGCAGCGCTCGCTTCAGCACGTACTGAAGGCAAGAGCATAGGTTTGGTGCCCACAATGGGAGCACTGCACGAAGGTCACGCATCGCTAGTAAAGCGCAGCGTCAAAGAGAACGATGTGACGGTGGTAAGCGTATTCGTCAATCCCACCCAATTCAATGATAAAGGCGACTTGGAACGCTATCCTCGCACATTGGAAGCCGACTGCACACTGCTCTCGGCATTAGGGACCGACTACGTGTTCGCTCCCTCAGTAGAAGAGGTATACCCCGAGCCCGACACACGTGTATTTGATTTCACCCCACTTGACAAAGTAATGGAAGGTATATATCGTCCCGGACATTTCAACGGCGTGGCACAAATTGTAAGCAAGCTGTTCATGTACGTAGAACCTCATCGCGCGTACTTCGGTGAGAAGGACTTCCAGCAACTGGCCATCATCCGCGAGATGGTGCGCCAAGAGGGCTTCAACCTCGACATCATAGGATGCCCCATCGTACGCGAAACCGACGGACTAGCACTGAGCAGCCGCAATGCACTACTCAGTACCGAGCAGCGCCATACAGCATTAGCCATATCAAAAGCCCTCTTTGCAAGCCAAGAATACGCCAAACAGCATACGTTGGCTACCACCAAGCAGATGGTAGAAGAGGCTATAGCCGCCACTGAAGGTCTGGAACTTGAATACTACGAAGTTGTAGACGGCAATACACTGCAGCCCGTACACAAATGGGACGATACAGAGTATATCGTAGGGTGTATCACCGTGTATTGTGGCAAAGTGAGATTAATTGACAACATCCGATATAAATAAGTGCTATGTTGGTTACAGTATTAAAATCAAAGATACATTGTGCTCGTGTTACCGAGGCAAATCTCAACTACATGGGCAGCATCACCATTGACGAAGACCTGATGGATGCAGCCAACATGTTCGAAGGCGAACAAGTACACATCGTGAACAATAACAACGGTGAGCGCTTCGTCACCTATATCATCAAGGGTGACCGTGGTTCAGGTTGCATCTGCCTCAATGGAGCAGCTGCCCGTCTCGTACAACCCGACGATGTAGTCATCATCATGGCATATGCACAGATGACACCCGACGAAGCCCGCATCTTCCGTCCTTCGGTAATCTTTCCCAAGCAGGGGAACAAACTATAAATCAAGAAACAGCATTCACCCCTGCGATTAATTCCTCTCCCCCACGATGCGCAACAAGTGCTCGTGGATAAGACCATTAGAGGCTATCACCTCACGACCATCAAGATAAGTATTACCACCCGAAAAGTCTGTGGTGATGCCGCCCGCCTCAGAGAGAATAAGAGTACCCGCTGCCACATCCCAAGGACCCAGCAAACCCTCAATGCGGCCTTCGGCACGACCCGCCGCTACGTAGCACAGCTCGGCAGCTGCTGAGCCCAACAAACGCTCAGCACCTACGACACCATACATCTGCGCTATAGCACGGAGCACTATGGGACGGAAACGTTTGCTGTCGTAAGGGAAGCCCAAAAGTATCTGAGCCTGATCCATAGCAGCAATTTCAGAAACATGAATAGGGGTATCATTCATATAGGCTCCACCGCCCTTGTAGGCCCAATAGCACTCGTTGCGACAAACCTCATAGACTACGCCTAACAATATTTCATGACTGTCACGCAAGGCTATGCTCACACAATAGGGAGCCATATCGTGAATGAAGTTGGTAGTGCCATCGAGAGGATCAATCACCCAACAATAGGCCTCCTGGGCGTATTGACGTGTGGTCTTCTCCTCAGTAATGAAGCCAGCCTCAGGCAATAGAGCCGAGAGGCGACTCACAAGACGCTCTTCTGAAGCTTTGTCAACATACGAAACATAGTCATGCGGACCCTTCTCCTGCACAGCAGAACGGTCAAACTTGGCACGCTCACCTTTCAAGAAATGCCCTATATCAACGGCTATTTCCTTGACAGCTTCGACCAAATGTCGCAGATCAACCATAACAGATAGAATATATATTAATCTCGCTAAAACATCAGCGGGTCATACCATTAACATAAGTACTGTTCTTTACGAAATTCCCCTCGGCATCGTACTCCTTGAACGAGCCGTTTCTGAGGTCATTGGTAAAGGTGCCCACGTGATATGTGCCGTCAGAAAAGGTCACCGTACCCTCACCATCCTTGAGTCCAGCCTTAAACTCGCCTTCATAGACAGTGCCATCGATAAGCGTCATCGTTCCCTTGCCATGAGGAAGGTCTTCTTGCCACTTCCCTTCATAGACATCGCCATTGGCCCATAGACAGATACCTTGACCATGACGTTTGTTCTGCTTCCACTCGCCATCATAGGTTTCACCGCTAGCCATTTCAAACTTTCCGTGGCCATCAATATCACCATTTTTGTACTCGCCAACATATTTGCTGCCATCAGCACGGGTGTACACCCCATATCCCGAACGCACTCCCATGACATATTCACCTACATATACATCACCATCGGCAAAGCGATATTCACCCTTTCCATGCTGCACATTATCGCGCCATTGACCGATATATTCATCACCATTTGAGTAGTAAAAAGAGCCCTCTCCATGACGAAGGTCGCCACGCCACTCGCCATCGTAACTTGCTCCATCAAGCCAAAACATACGGCCACGTCCCTCTTTCTTGTCACTGCGCCACTCACCATTATAGTTTGACCCATCGTAACACCATATATATACCCCCTTACCATGACGTTTGCCTGCTTCCCAAAGACCGGTATAGGTATCGCCATTGACATAGTACATAGTGCCAAAGCCGTGCACCACATCCATCTGATAACTCCCTTCGTAGCGACGGCCATCAGCATAATAATAGGAACCTTCACCATGGCGTACATCCTTGACCCACTGGCCTTCGTAGCGATCACCATTGGTATAGGCAAGTACACCTTTGCCATGACGCTTACCATACTCAAACTGGCCCTGGTAGATGGTACCATCAGGATAGGTACACTTGCCCTTACCATGCGGACGCATGAGCATCATGTCTCCCTTGTAGATGGAGCCATCTTTAAGAGTCCTGGCCTTCTGACGCACCAGCACCTTCTCTATTACCGTTTTTTCCTTGGCAACAGCAGAAGCCGACACACAACACAGCATCAGCAACACTGACAATATATAATGTATTCTAAACTTTCCGACGTGCATATCTTCTTAAAGTTTCGTCCAAACAGGACAGATTAGTCGCGCAAGCGGAAATTGCTGGCGCGTGCCAACAACTTAGCCTCAGTCATTCGGATTGAATAGAAACTCATGGCTGTGAGGATGAGTGCCACCAAAGGAAGACACAACTTCCAGTTGAAATCAACCATACGAGTATCTCCGCGAAGGATGAGCACCAACACCAACAACACAATATAATATCCAGCCAAAACGCAACAGCTGAAAATCGAACTACGCTTTTGCAACGAAAAATTTTGGAACAGGCTAACAAACATAGTGAAAGCGCTAACCAAAGAAGCAACAATAAGCAAAACACCCAGCGCACACGAAGCTGCCGATGATACAATATCAGTAGTAGCCAAAGATGCAGTATGGAGTGCAAAATTGTTTATCGACACCGACGACATGTCGTGATAGACAAACGTTATGAGCGCCGGCGAACACATACATACAATAAGGGCAACAATGGCCAATAACAGATAAATATGGTGGATATAGAATTTCATAGGAGAAAAGTATTTAAGATTTAAAAAAACAAAAGTCAAAGATTACCATTGACACGATATTAAGACACGCGTCAAAGGATAATCTTCAACTTTAAGTTGTTTACCTTTATTAAAACTCGGAAGCGTTGCTCTCCTTCAACGGATTGCGATAGTAGACATCATCATTGATAAACTCTTGAGCTGCAATCAATGTGGGCTTGGGCAAACGCTCGTAGTAGCGAGAGATTTCAATCTGCTCGCGGTTCTCGAACACCTCCTCCAAATTATCCGAAGCAGAGCTGAACTCTTCGAGTTTCTTCTTCAGTTCATCCTTGATTTCTACAGAGATTTGATTGGCACGCTTGCCCATGATGGCGATAGATTCATACACATTACCTGTTTTGTCTCTAAAGTCCTGCATATCACGAGTTACTGTGTTGGTAGGAGCATTTGTCTTCTTGTAATCCATAATTCTTATTTATATTTCTTTGTTATTATTATCTTTATGTTGCGTTATCGCTAAGTACTATTTCTTCAATGCCTTTTGTGCATCGCGGTAAATCTTTTCGGCCTCCTTGGCATATTTGCTTTCGGGGAACTCATTCATGAACGCATAGTACTCGTCTACCGTATCACGATATCTATCTATCATTTTCTCCAGCACACTCTCCTTAGCCATACTAAAACGAGCACGGAGGATAAGCATAGAGAGATCCTCACGCAACTTGGTATAAGGATAGTCATTCAATGCGTTCTGTGCAGTTATGATGCAGGCCTGATAGTTGTTCCCCATATAATTGCCCAAGTCGTAGTAGAGCTTGGCCGAGCGGTATTCTTTCTCTACCAAACGGTCATGCAGGTCATAGAGCATATGGTTGACCTCATCCTTATGCTTCGAATAGGGATAATATTCGGTAAACAGCTGAATCTCACCAATAGCCTTAATCGTGCTTGATTGGTCCAAACGAGGATCGGGAGTATCAAGATAAAGAGCCTTGGCCGACATAAAACGTGCAGTTTCGGCATACACCCCTCGCGGATAGGTATTAAAGTAGGTCGTAAGATAATGGGAGGCTGTCACATAATCGCCCATGTCATAGTAGCACATGGCAAGCATATAGAGCGACTCCTCAGCCTGCACAGTACCCTTCATGAAGGCTAGTACATCCTCGAGTAGCGAACTGGCCTGACTGTACTCTCCTTGCATATAATACGCCTTAGCCAACTCGTACTTATAGTCATAGTCCATTGACTTCTGTACCTTGGCATACTGCGTACAACCAGTCAGCAGAGCCAATGTAAACAAAAGTGTGGTAAGCTTTTTCATTCTACTATTTCCTACAATATTCATTTAGCGTACAAAGTTACGGATTACTTGTGAAATAAACATACAAAACTTGTATTTTTAATGCAAAAAATCACTAAAAAGCGCCTTTCATGCGTCAAAATTGTGTATTTTTGTGCCAACATTCGTTTCATCATTTATGGATTTCGAACTCATATCAGACTACCAGCCCATGGGCGACCAGCCCGAAGCGATAGCACAACTTACCGAAGGCGTGCTCAGCGGTGTACCAGCACAGACCCTATTGGGTGTGACGGGGTCGGGCAAGACATTCACCATTGCCAATATCATCAAGAACGTTGGCCGCCCCACCCTCATTCTCAGCCACAACAAGACATTGGCCGCCCAGCTGTATAGCGAGATGAAGAGTTTCTTCCCCCACAATGCCGTGGAGTATTACGTATCGTATTACGATTACTACCAGCCCGAGGCATACATCCCCTCCACCGACACCTACATCGAAAAGGATTTGGCCATCAACGACGAGATTGACAAGTTGCGTCTATCGGCCACCTCAGCCTTGCTCTCGGGCAGAAACGATGTCATCGTCGTCTCATCTGTCTCGTGCATTTATGGCATGGGAAACCCTGCCGAATTCTATAACAGCATGATTGAAGTACGCGTGGGTATGAAGATTGACCGCAACGTGCTGCTACGCCGTCTCGTCGACAGCCTCTACGTACGCAACGACCTTGAACTCAATCGTGGTAACTTCCGCGTCAAGGGTGACACCGTAGACATTTACCTTGCCTATGCTGACGACGTGCTGCGCATCCAGTTCTGGGACGACGAAATCGACTCCATCGAAGAGATAGATCCTATAAGCGGCATGCGAATGAACACGTATGACGGATACAAGATATACCCCGCCAACCTTTTCATGACCAGCAAGGAGAGTACCCTGCAAGCCATCTATCAGATCGAGGACGACCTTGCTCAGCGTGTCGAGTACTTCCGCGAGGTGGGCAAACCACTCGAAGCCAAGCGCCTCCACGAACGCGTCACCTACGACATGGAAATGCTGCGCGAGCTGGGCCACTGTTCGGGCATTGAAAACTACTCACGCTACTTTGACGGCCGCGAACCCGGCACCCGGCCCTACTGTCTGCTTGACTTTTTCCCCAAGGACTACCTCATGGTAATCGACGAGAGCCACGTGAGCATACCACAGATACATGCCATGTATGGCGGCGACCGCGCTCGCAAGACAAACCTCGTGGAGTACGGCTTCCGCCTGCCCGCAGCCATGGACAATCGCCCGCTCAAGTTCGAGGAGTTCGAACAGATGACCAATCAGATTATCTACGTCAGCGCTACCCCCGCCGACTACGAACTGGCACAGAGCGAGGGTATTGTAGTAGAGCAGCTCATCCGCCCTACGGGACTCCTCGACCCCATTATTGACGTACGCCCCAGCCTAAATCAGATTGACGACCTCATGGAGGAGATCCTCGTACGAGCCGAGCGCGACGAACGCACTCTTGTGGTCACCCTCACCAAGCGTATGGCCGAGGAACTCACCGAGTATCTTCTAAACCATCAGGTACGCTGTACCTATATCCACAGCGACGTGGATACCATGGAGCGTGTCGAAATTATGAACGCCTTACGCCGAGGTGAGTACGACGTATTGATAGGCGTAAACCTCCTACGCGAAGGATTGGATCTCCCTGAAGTTTCGCTCGTGGCCATCCTAGATGCCGACAAAGAGGGATTCCTACGCAACCATCGTTCGCTCACACAGACCGCAGGCCGCGCTGCCCGTAACGTAAACGGACGTGTCATCATGTATGCCGACCGCATTACCGACAGCATGGCTAAGACCATCAATGAAACCAATCGCCGACGAGAGAAGCAGCTGGCTTACAACGAAGCTCACGGCATCACACCTAAGCAGATACAGAAGGAAATCAAGAGCGGACTCAGCATGAACGCCGTACAACAGATAACGGACGACAGAAAACAGACATTCCATCCGGACGACAATAATTCTGTATATATGCAGAATTTGGAATTGGGCAAAGTGGCCGATCCCATCGTTGCCTACATGTCGCGTAGCCAGTTAGAGAAGAGCATCGCCCGCACCCGCCGTCTCATGCAAGAGGCCGCCAAGCAGCTAAACTTTGCCGAAGCAGCCCAATATCGCGACGAGATGTTCCGTCTAGAAGAAATATTAAAAAGCAAGAATAATTAGTTGTTGCTAAAACGAGCGTGATGAAAATTATTTTGCCACCTCAATTTTAGTCTTCAGTCCCTTAATTTTCTCATTGCCAACCATCGTGAGTAGTTGACGCACTTTACCACGCTTCACCGACACGTAGGCATAGTAATCGTGTACATCTATGATGCCCACATCATCGCGAGTGAGCCCCCCTTTCTTATAGAGAAAACCTGCGATATCCACTTTATTTATCTTATCCTTCTTTCCACGGCCGATATAGAGTGTGGCCCACACAGGAGGTTGAGGGCGGTTGGGACGCTCGGGAAGCGCATAATCCTCAGTCTGTCCCTCAAGGTATACAGGCACATGCTCTTCGCCATGCAGTATGAGGTACGAACACCCCTCGGCATTCCATCGTGCCGTACGACCGGTACGGTGAATATATGCCTCCTCCCCTCCAGGAAGATGGTAATGTATAATATGCTGTACTTCTGGGATATCAAGTCCACGAGCAGCCAAATCTGTACTGATAAGTACATTGCAGCTTCCGCAACGAAACTTATACAATGCACGCTCACGCACCTCCTGTTCCATACCACCATGATAGGCCTCAAATGACAGTTTCTGCTCACGCAGATAACCACCCACCCTATCCACCGATTCACGATGATTGCAGAACACGATAGACTGTCCGCCATCGAGCGAACAGAGGAGTTTATATAGCGTATTCAATTTATCCTTACAATCAGAATGCACCACATAAGTTCTCACCTTGTCATTGGGCGCCGCATCACCTATATAGTCGAGTCTTGAAGCATCACGCATACCAGTAAACGTAGGTATCTCAGCCAAATCTGTAGCCGAAGTCAAATACCGCTGTCGCACAGCAGGCAGTTTCTCCACCACCTCCTGCATCTCGGCTTGGAATCCCAATTCGAGACACTTGTCAAACTCATCGATAACCAGTGTCGTTATTCTCTTGGCTACGATATTACCCTTGGCCAAATGGTCATTGAGGCGTCCGGGAGTTCCAATGATGATAGAGGGACATACGCCCTTCATTGTACGATGCTCATCCATCGCAGGACGGCCTCCATACACACTCATTGCCTTCCATGGCAACGCCATAGCCTTCACCACAGAATCGATCTGCAAGGCCAGTTCACGCGAAGGCACGATCACCATAGCCTGTACCCCCTCAACACCCATCTGCAACTGTTCGATAAGAGGCAGCAGGTAAGCCAATGTCTTTCCCGTACCCGTAGGAGAAAGCAATACCACATCAGTTCCCTTGCGGAAGGCGTACAACGCCTCCTCTTGCATGGGAGTCAGTCGTTCTATTGAGAGACGTGCAAGAGCGTTGCACTGATATTCGTTAAGTTGCAGGTGATCCATCGTAATATCCTATATATGTAAGATTTTCCGTACAAAGATACACATATAATTTAACATTATTGAATTTCAGACTCGCTCAATCATGGAAAAGTAAACTTTTTCATGATATTCTCCCATAGAAATTTGTTTTTTTGATCATCTTGCACTATCTTTAATGTCACATTACATATAACATCACTATGGAACAGTCCCCCATTCTCAATGAGCACAACAAGCAAGAGTACCCTCCTGCCCATACCGCAGAGCACATCCTCAACCAGACCATGATACGCATGTTCGGATGCTCACGCTCACGCATCAATCACATTGAGCGCAAGAAGAGCAAGTGTAACTATACCCTCACCGCCTGCCCCACCGAAGAGCAGATACGCGAAGTGGAGGCCACCGTGAACCGTATCATCGAGGCCAACATGAAGGTCACCGAGCGCTTCGTTGCACGCTGCGAAATCCCCGACAGTATAGACCTAAGCAAACTGCCTGCCAATGCTAGCGACACACTGCGCCTTATATATATAGGTGACTACGATGTATGTCCTTGCTTGGGTGACCACGTGAAGTACACTGGCGAGATAGGCCATTTCCGCATCAGCAGCACCAGCTATAGCGAAGGCAACTTTCGCATCGTGTTCCGAGTAGCAACGCAGTAGACAGGCTATCACACACGAGGACACATCTATTGTAAAGACCAGAAATTGATATACTTATCTGATTCAACACATATTTACAAGTCGTTCTAAGGACTTTAGCTAACAATAAGTCCCTACTTCCCCCCACTCCTTAACCATTCCGAAGGATTATTTACCTCTAGCCCCGAATAGAGACTAATACACAACATATAAGGTACCTATTTCAAGAAAATGTCATATTGTACAACTTTACCTTAAACCGAACTTTAAAAAACGGAAAAAGATGACGGTTACCGAACAAAAAACCAGTTCCAAGCATTATGACTAGACTAATTTTAGTTTAACCCATTAAAACCTAACAATTATGACTCCAATGAAAAGAATGTACCGTCAGGACTGGGTACCGAGCATCTTCAATGATTTTTTCGACACGAACTGGATGGGACGTACCAAGGCAACAGCTCCAGCCATCAACGTCATCGAAAAGAAAGATGAATATAAAGTACAAGTAGCCGCTCCTGGCATGACAAAAGATGATTTCCATATCCATCTTGACGACGCAGGCGACCTGGTCATCTGCATGGAGAAATGCTGCGGCGGCGATGACAAGAAGAGCAAAGAGTGCAAGGAGCAAAAAGCCGAATGCAAGGAGGGAGAGTGCAAAGATCCCGATTGCTGCGACGATAAAGACTGCAAATATCTGCGCCGCGAATTCTCATACGCAAAGTTTGAACAGACGCTAATACTCCCCGACGATGTGGACAAAGCACACATAAAAGCGAAAGTGAAGCATGGCGTGCTCCACATCAAATTACCACGCAAACCGGCCGAAGAGAAGCCACAGTTGCAACAAAACATTAGTATCGAATAGGTATACATAGAAAATCACCTTCACTTATATAATATGCCAGACGCGTCTGGCATATTTTGTAAACAATCAATTTAGAATTCATCTCAAAACTATCGCTATACAAGACTAAAACCTGCCACCCTACCCTGGCAGGCTTTTAGGATACATGCCAACAGACATTGGCTATCCCGCATAGAGAACGCTATAATATATTCACAATGTACAAATAGTGCTCTACACAATTACATTTTTGCCACCTGGCATATTCTTCCACCTCACCATCATCCTCTAAGTACAAAAATAGGAATAGATTGAAACACGCATTGCAAACCTTTACTTTGCAGCAAAATAACCATACAAAAGTTTTTCTCTTCGCGAAGAGAATATATTATCCTCGCGAAGATAGTGTATTACCTTCGCGAGGATAATACACTATCTCCGCGAAGGTAGCGATGAACATAGCCAACAATTTCCAACACTGCATTATAAACACTGCATTATAAACACCTATATCAATATATATAGTATGCGTTACCTGAATGACATGACTAAAAACTGCCAGGCGGCAAAAAAGTAATTGCATAGATGCCGATAATACCGCAGAAGATAGGCAGCAGTTCAGAAATGCTTAAATAAATTTGGCATTTCATTCGGTTTGCACTAATTTTGCAGAAACAGGAACCAACACAAAAATCATAAGTCATGACTAAGAGTTTCGTAACCATTGCCGACCTGAGTAAAGAGAAGATCATGAGTCTGCTCGAAGCGGCTGCCCGATTTGAAGAGAACCCCAACCGCAAGACCCTGGACGGAAAAGTAATCGCTACCCTGTTCTTCGAGCCATCAACCCGCACACGCCTCTCGTTCGAGACTGCCGTGAACCGCTTGGGTGGTAGAGTAATCGGATTTAGCGATGCTGCCACATCGAGTTCGTCGAAAGGCGAGAGTCTAAAAGACACCATCATGATGGTGGGCAATTATGCCGACCTCATCGTGATGCGTCACCACCTCGAGGGTGCTGCACGCTATGCCAGCGAGGTATCGCCCGTACCCATCATCAATGCCGGTGACGGTGCCAACCAGCACCCCTCACAGACGATGCTCGACCTCTATTCTATATATAAGACACAAGGCACACTGGAGAACCTCAACATCTACCTCGTGGGTGACCTCAAGTATGGCCGCACAGTGCACTCACTGCTCATGGCTATGCGCCACTTCAACCCACAGTTCCACTTCATCGCTCCCAAGGAGTTGGCTATGCCCAACGAATACAAGCTCTATTGCAAGGAGCATGGCATCAAGTATGTGGAGCATACCGACTTCACCGAAGAGACCATCGCCGATGCCGACATCCTCTATATGACGCGCGTGCAGCGCGAGCGATTCACAGACCTCATGGAGTATGAGCGCGTGAAGGACGTATATATCCTCAAGGCCGATATGCTGAAGGGCACACGCGACAACCTGCGCATACTGCACCCGCTGCCCCGCGTGAACGAAATCGCTACAGACGTGGACGACAGCCCCAAGGCATACTACTTCCAACAGGCTAAGAACGGCCTCTACATACGTGAGGCGCTCATCTGTGACTGCTTGGGAATGGATATCTGATGGAGAACTGAAAATAGAGAATTGAAAATTAAATGCCTGAACAATGAACAACAAAAAGACTGAATTGCTCGTGGCCGCTTTGGAGAACGGCACAGTAATAGACCATATACCTTCGGAACTCGTGTTTACCATCGCCTCACTGCTCGAACTGGACAAATTGGGTTCAAGCGTCACCATAGGGTACAACCTACAGAGCAAGAAGTTGGGCAAGAAGGGCATCATCAAGGTGGCCGACAAGTTCTTCACCGATGAGGAGATAAGCCGTCTCTCGATAGTAGCACCCAACGTGGTGCTCAGCGTCATCCGCGACTACGACGTGGTGGAGAAAAAAGAGGTGATTATCCCCGATGAACTGCATGGCATCGTACGTTGCAGCAATCCCAAATGCATCACCAACAATGAGCCCATGTCGACATTCTTCCACGTGGTAGACAAGGCTTCCGGCACACTCAAATGTCACTACTGCGAAAAAGAGCAGAACAAAAGCAAGGTAAAACTTGTATAGACAAATAATGGTCAACGGTCGACAATCAACGGCCAACGGACGACACGAACATTAAGTACCAGGTTTCGTTTTTAGTCCATTGACCATTGATTGTTGACATAGACCGTTGACCATAGACATCAGAGAAGGATGAAAATAAACTGGAAACCAGGCACGATGATATACCCCTTGCCCGCCGTAATGGTCACCTGCGGCGCCACGGAAGAGGAGTATAACATCATCACCATCGCATGGACAGGAACGATATGTACTAACCCGCCCATGTGTTATATTTCCGTGCGCCCCGAACGCCACTCGGCCGATATACTGAAGCGTAACATGGAGTTTGTCATCAACCTCACCGATTCCTCTACCGCCTTTGCCACCGACTGGTGCGGCGTACGTTCAGGCCGCGACTACAACAAATTCGAGGAGATGGGACTCACCCCTGGCAAGGCCACCGTAGTGCAAGCTCCCATCATCGAGGAGTCGCCCCTATGCATCGAGTGCCGCGTGAAGGAGATTATCTCATTGGGATCGCACGACATGTACATTGCCGAAGTGGTCAACGTGATGGCCGACGACCAGTACATAAACCCCGAAACGGGTAAGTTTGAACTTGCCGACAGCGACCCGCTCGTGTATCTCCACGGTGGATACTACCATTTGGGCGACAAAATAGGCAAGTTCGGTTGGTCGGTAGAGAAGAAGAAAAAGAGAAAAGGATAACCAAGCACCCGCTAACCTTACTCGGAAAACGCCACCTAACCCATGAAAAAAAGATTGCTATCACTCATCCTGTCCCTATGTAGCATAGCAGCATATGCCCAGCAGAAGGATAACCTCCTCAATTGGGGTGTCAAATCAGGATTTAGTTCTACTATATACAAAGTGGAAGAGTTCATTGTAGGTGCACATCCGATTACGAACCACATAGCCAAATCTGAAATCAGTTCTTTCTACACCGCTTTCATGCGCATTAATATCCATCGCCACTATCTACAGAGCGAACTGAGCTATAACATAAGCAACTATTCCATCTATTTTCCTACAGAGCAATGGAAAACCTCGGCCACAGAGACAGACCTGTCAAGCATCAGCACGAAGATTATCGGACTTGAGGTACCGCTATACTATGGCTACCATATCATTAAGGAGGGTCCTTATAGCATGTCGCTCTATTTAGGCCCCAAAGCCAAATACATACTCACCGACTATAGCAGGCACATATTTGAGAACCTCCCTTATCATCAGATAGAAGAGTCGATATACCCCATTAATCTCAGTCTAATGACCGGACTAGAAATAAATATATCGCGCATATTCTTCGATTTCTCTTTCGAGTACGGACTACACAACATATCAAAAGGATTCACCATTGACAACGAGCCGCATATCAATGCAAAAGAATTCACATTCAATCGTCGCAAGAATGTACTGAGTTTCTCTATCGGATTTATGTTCTAAGAAGAGAGAGAGGAGGAAATCAACAAAGCGAAGTACCCGTGTAGCACAAAAGACTTCATCACATCCAAAAACACCCCTACTGACAAGAAATAATAAAGGCATGTTGCCATGCTATACAAAGACCTCGAGCAACTTGACTTTACTTTCAGGGAGTATGGATATCGTGTCAGACAAGGCAGGAACAAGCACCGTCTCGCCCGTAGAGAGTCTAGTATTCTGTCCCTCAGAATCAACCAACAACGCCCCTCCTTCTATACATATATATATAACAAAAGAGTCCAACTCCGAATAATCACACTCCATAGGCTCGGTGAGTTCATAGAGCGAAACGACGAATTTAGATGAGTTGACCAACTGAACGGGCTCATTCAACCGATGGGCATAACGAGTCCTATAATCAGGAAGAATGGTGTAGTCAATAGCATCTTTAGCCATCTCAACATGAAGCTCACGCAACTTGCCATTTTTATCGCGACGATTATAGTCATAGATACGATAGGTGATATCACTGGTTTGTTGAACCTCAACGACAAAACTACCTGCGCCTAAACTATGTACCCGACCGGCAGGCAGATAAAACACATCACCAGCCTTGACCTTATCATAATGCAAAACATCCATGATAGTCCCGTCAGCCACAACACGGTCATAGTCCTCGGGATCAAGAGGAGCAGAAAAGCCAGAACAAAGATGTGCATCGGGAAGTGCATCGACAACATACCACATTTCATCCTTACCACAGGTGCCGTGACGCTGTCTGGCAAGCGCATCGTTAGGATGCACCTGGATGGACAAGTCACGACGGGCATCAATAAACTTCACAAGTAAGGGAAAACGATTGCCATAACGCGCATAGTTATCACGCCCTACCAAGCGATCTCGATATTGAGCCATCAAGTCTGCTATGGTCAATCCCTTGCAAGGTCCCTCGCTGACAACAGACAAATTGTTGTCTACACCAGAAATCTCCCAACTTTCGCCAACATGTTGTAATTCTGTTTCAATATGCTTATAGGAGACGATGCGATCGCCCCCCCAAATAACCGATTTTAATATAGGCACAAACTTGAACATCGTCGCCTTTTTCCTATTACATTTTTTACTTATGACAAAGAAACAATTTTTTCATCAAAAAAGAAAGTTTTTACAATATAATTTGTCATAAAAAATATTTACCTTTGCAATAATTGCAAAATTTACGACATTGCAACATACAATGCGTCCATTTCAACCATTTTTGTGCATGTTTTGACAAATAAGCAAATTTTAAGTCCATGAACGAACAGAATTACAGTCTTGAAAAGATACAGCATGAGCTAAACTACCTGCAACTGCTGTCACGCACCTTCCGAAATAGCGCTGAAGCTAGTACTGAAATTATCAATCTGGAAGCCATACTTAACCTGCCTAAAAGCACCGAGCATTTTTTGGCCGATATACATGGCGAACACGAAGCATTCCAGCATGTGCTCAAAAACGCTTCAGGAGACATCAAGCGTAAAGTTCGCGAAGTATTCAGCGACGAACTCAGTGATAAAGAAATCAACACACTCTGCACGCTTATATACTATCCCGCCGAAAAATTGGAGCTCATAAAAGCCGAACATGCAGGTAACAACATGCACGATTGGTATGCATTGACGCTACGACGCCTCATCTCGATATGCCAAAACATATCGTCAAAGTATACACGCTCAAAGGTACGTAAAGCATTGCCAAAGGAGTTCTCCTACATCATACAAGAATTGCTGCACGAATCCACGGGCATGACCAACAAGAACAAGTATGTAAAGGGAATCATCGAAGCTGTCATCAACACGCACCAAGCCGACAATTTCATCGTTGCCATCTGTAACCTCATACAGCGCTTAGCCATAGACCGCTTGCATATCGTGGGGGACCTCTTCGATCGAGGCACAGGATCGCACCTCGTAATGGATACCTTGTGCCAATACCAGAATTTCGACGTCCAATTTGGCAATCACGACGTATTGTGGATTGGCGCAGCAGCAGGCAACAAGGCTTGTATGGCCAACGTACTGCGTCTTTGCATGCGTTATGGTAACCTTTCGGTTCTTGAAGACGGATATGGAATCAACCTCCTGCATTTGGCTATCTTTGCCATGGAAATATACAAGGATGACCCTTGCGAAGAATTTGGCCCCAAACTGGAGGACGGAGTTACATGCAGTGAAAAGACACGACGCTTAATCGCACAAATGCATAAGGCCGTAAGCGTACTACAATTCAAGCTCGAAGCAGAGATCATACGCCGCCACCCCGAATACGAAATGGACGACCGCCTGCTACTCGACAAGATAGACTACCAAAAAGGCATCTGCACCATTGGAGGGAAACACTACAATATGCGAGAATGCTATTTCCCCACCATAGACCCTGCCGACCCGTACAAGTTAAGCGTCGAGGAGAATGAAGTCATAGAACGCATAGCACACTCATTCACCACCAGTGAGAAATTACAACGCCATATACGTTGCCTACTTGATAATGGCAGCATGTATCTCGTTTACAATGGCAACCTTCTGTTCCATGCATCTATCCCCATGAACTCCGACGGAACCCTCAAGGAGATATATCTGTATGACGGGACTTACAAAGGACGAGCACTACTCGACAAAGTAGATTCACTCATACGCATCGCACATAACGCCGATGCAGCACCTGACCTACACAAATTTGCCGTAGACTATTTATGGTATCTATGGTGCGGAAAGAATGCTCCCACATTCGACAAGGACCGTATGGCGACTTTCGAGCGATACTTCCTGAAGGACAAGGCCATCATGAAAGAAACAAAAGGACACTACTATACCCTACGCAATGAAGACGCTACAGTAGATCTACTACTCGAAGAGTTCGGTGTAGAAGGAGACCACCGCCACATCATCAACGGACATATACCCGTAAAAACGCTTAAAGGAGAAAACCCCATGAAGGCCGGAGGGCGCCTCATCATTATCGATGGAGGATTCTCCAAACCTTATCAGTCACAAACAGGAATTGCCGGATACACCCTCGTATACCACTCACGTGGTATGTCGCTTGTAGAGCACCAACCCTTCACCTCTACCGAAGAGGCTATACGCAGTGGAGCCGACATCAAGAGTACCCGTCATTTGGTAGAGAAGCTCACTGAACGCATACACGTAAGCGACACAGACAAAGGACGCGATATACGCCGACGTATAGAATCACTACGCAAGCTACTCTATGCTTACCAAAACGGCATTATCCGCGAAGTCCAGAAGTAAGATAGTTCCCATACCCACACGCATAAAAAAAATGAGGTCTCACACAAGTGAAACCTCATTTCTTATATTAGAATTATTTTAGTCCACAATTAAGACATCATATTACTTCAAAGAGTAAACAACATCCTCTTCTACCTCTACGGCAGCAATCTTGCCTTCACGAAGCAACCAACCCAAGCCAAGGATAAAATCCTCCTTCTTCTGCTTTGTTTCCTTCTTAATTTCCTTGAAGGTCAAACCTTCCTTACCGTCAAGTGCATTCCAAATAAGACCTGCATTAGCACCGGCTTTCTCTGTCAACATAATTTTACTAATTTTAATATTAAACCTGAATAAATCTTCACTCAAATAAGGAATAATTCCTAAATTCCGCTGCAAAGATACACATTTTATGTTTTACAACATAATTTTTACACCTTTTTCTCTCTATTTCAAGCTTTTTTTATACATTTTTCTTATAATTTGCCCAAATACGTGCCGCAGTTTCCACCATTTTGGCACATGGTCGCTTTTCATAATACAATGTCGTACGCTCATCAGGAATGGGAACTTGAGGTTTACGTTCTCGCAATCCCAACAGTTCCGCACAAATGAGTGAGCCATTTTCTTTACGAAACTCCTCGGCTAACTGTTGAACAAAAGCATAATTATCAGCTTTACCCTCCTTATCTTTAGCATCGGTACATCCAGTTTCCAAGCCAGCAAGAATAAACATTCCGCAAGCTGCGCCACAAGTCTCACGCATGCGTCCAATTCCACCACCAAATGAGGCCGACATTTTCAAAGCCTGTTCTTCGGTATACCCATATTCATCAGCGAATGCTGCTGTCACTGATTGCGCACAATTATAACCCATTTTGAAAAGTTCAACTGCACGCGCTATTCGTTCTTCATTATCCATAAACTATATACATTTATTATACACGAAAGTTCAAAGTTAGCTTATTTTTTCATTTAATCAAATATAACTCATAGAATATTCTGCAAATCGAAAAGTTATTCGTATCTTTGGCATCAAATAGTTTATTTAAAAAGATAACCAATTTTAATAATACAAAACATGAAAATCTCAAAGATTGAACACCTCGGCATTGCCGTAAAGAGCATCGAGGAGGCACTCCCCTACTATGAAAACGTATTGGGCCTGAAGTGCTACAACATCGAGACCGTAGAAGACCAGAAGGTACGTACCGCATTCCTCATGGTAGGTGAAACCAAAATCGAATTGCTTGAGCCCACATCAGAGGAGAGCACCATCGCCAAGTTTATCGAAAACAAGGGTGCTGGCGTACATCACGTGGCATTTGCCGTTGAAGATGGCGTAGCAGAAGCACTCGCCGAGTGCGACGCTGCTGGCATCCGCCTCATCGACAAGGCACCACGCAAGGGCGCCGAGGGCTTGAACATCGCCTTCCTCCACCCGAAATCAACACAGGGAGTACTCACCGAACTTTGCGAGAAATAAAAGACCCACCCCCTGCCCCTCCCTCTATGGAGGGGAGAACAGAGTCCACAGACAACTAAATGTATAACTTATAAAAACATGCCCATTTTGCAGCGATGCCTGCAAGTCCTCCCTCCAGGGAGGATTTAGGTGGGTCTCCATTATGTCACAATTAGATAAAATCAGAGAACTCGTAGAGCTGCGCGAGAAAGCCCGTTTGGGCGGTGGCGTCAAGGCCATTGAAAAGCAGCATGAGAAGGGTAAGTATACCGCACGTGAGCGCATCGACATGTTGCTCGACAAAGGTTCATTCGAAGAGATGGACATGTTTGTAACCCACCGCTGCCACAACTTCGGCATGGAGAAGAAGCAGACACTCGGTGATGGTGTAGTAACAGTTTATGGTACTATCGACGGCCGTTTGGTATATGTGTTTGCACAGGACTTCACCGTAAATGCAGGTTCTCTTTCTGAGACCATGGCCATGAAGATCTGTAAGATTATGGACGCAGCCATGAAGATGGGCGCTCCTGTCATCGGCATCAACGACTCGGGTGGCGCACGTATCCAAGAGGGTATCAACGCTCTCGCTGGCTACTCAGAAATCTTCCAGCGCAACATCATGGCTTCGGGTGTGATTCCTCAGATTTCAGGAATCTTTGGTCCTTGTGCCGGTGGCGCCGTTTATTCACCTGCCCTCACCGACTTCACCTTGATGATGGAAGGCACCTCATACATGTTCCTCACAGGTCCCGCCGTGGTAAAGACCGTACTTGGCGAAGACGTTACTCAGGAGCAGCTCGGTGGCGCATCCGTACACTCATCTAAGTCTGGTGTTACCCACTTCACCGCACAGACCGAGGAAGAGGCACTTGCTATGATTCGCAAGCTCCTCTCTTACATGCCTCAAAACAATATGGAGCAGGCACCCCGCGTAGTGTGCACCGACCCCATCGACCGCAAGGAAGACCTCCTCAACGAGATCATCCCCGACAACCCCAACAAGGCATACAATATGTATGAGGTTATCGGCGCTATCGTCGACAACGGTGAGTTCCTCGAGGTACAGAAGGACTATGCTAAGAACATCATCGTAGGCTTTGCTCGCTTCAATGGTGAGTCAGTAGGTATCGTGGCCAACCAGCCCATGGCATTCGCCGGTGTACTCGACTGCAACGCTTCACGCAAGGCAGCCCGCTTCGTACGCTTCTGCGACGCCTTCAACATCCCCTTGGTAACCCTCGTTGACGTTCCCGGTTTCTTGCCCGGTACAGGTCAGGAGTACAACGCAGTTATCCTCCACGGAGCCAAGTTGCTCTATGCCTTCGGCGAAGCTACCGTACCCAAGGTAACCGTTACCCTGCGTAAGTCATACGGTGGTAGCCACATCGTGATGAGCTGTAAGCAGCTCCGTGGCGACATGAACTATGCATGGCCCACAGCCGAGATTGCCGTAATGGGTGCCAGCGGTGCCGCTGCCGTTCTCTACGCTAAGGAGGCTAAGGAGAAGGAAGATCCCAAGGCATTCATCGCCGAGAAGGAGGCCGAGTACACCAAGCTCTTCGCCAACCCCTACAATGCCGCCAAGTATGGCTACATCGACGACGTTATCGAGCCTCGCAACACCCGCTTCCGCATCATCCGTGCGTTGGCCGAGTTGCAGACCAAGAAGCTCGAGAACCCGAAGAGAAAGCATGGTAATATACCCCTGTAATAAGAGACCCTCCCCCTACCCCTCCCTCTATGGAGGGGAGATCAGAGTCTATTATAAATAAATGTAACAACAATTTAAATACCTCAACTAACTTCTCCGCGAAGGCTGAGTCCTCCCCATAGAGGGGGAGTTAGAGGGGGTCCCCAATTATGAGAAAAACATTAATAACCTTAATGATGGTCTTGGCTGCCTCTGCAAGCTTTGCGCAGGGCGCCAAGAGCCTCAAGTTCAACGAGATTCTCGTGACCAACACGGCCAGCATCGTCGACGAGTATGGCTGTCGTTCGGCATGGATAGAATTTCATAACGATGCGTTTGCTCCGGCCAATGCCCGCAACTGCTTTCTCACGACCAACCGTGCCGTGCTGAACAAGGAGCTGAGTGCGCCCGAGCGCATCAAGATGATGTACCAGATACCCTCTGGCGATGTAGCTACGCATATCGACGGCAAACAGAAGATGCTCTTCCATGCCGACGCAATGCCCAAGCGTGGTGT
>JAZRMG010000039.1:0-48325 GCA_045647345.1 Bacteroidaceae bacterium
TGCACATACGCAGAATACGGGGAATATACCGCGGCTTACCAAACCCTTGCGGATACCTTCACGCATCTCATCCTCAGATAGTGACTCCGTTTCGAAGAATTTCTCCATCAAGCCCTCGTCGTGCTCGGCAGCAGCCTCCACAAGTGCCTTGTGCCACTCCTTGGCCTTTTCCATCTCCGATGCGGGGATATCCTCGATGATAGGAGCACCACCCTCGGGGTTCCATGAATACTTCTTCATCAACAGCACGTCAATGAGTTCATGGAAGTCGGGACCTGTCTGTATGGGGTATTGTACAGGAACTACTTTAGAGCCATAGATGCTCTTGAGTTGTTCGAGGATATTATCATAGTCGCACTTCTCGTTATCGAGTTGGTTCACGAGGAAGATGACGGGCTTACCCAGCTGCTCGGTGTAGCGGAAGTGAGTTTGTGTGCCTACCTCAGAACCATACTGACCATTGAGCAACAAGATAGTCGTGTCGGTCACCGTAATGGCCGAAGTAGCTGCACCAACAAAGTCGTCGCTACCAGGACAATCGATGATATTCAATTTCTTATTGTTCCACTCACAGCTAAATACGGTAGAGAACACAGAATATCCATATTCCTGCTCTACAGGGAAATAGTCGCTGACGGTGTTCTTATGAGTGATTCTACCACGACGTTTTATAACTCCACTCTCATAGAGCAGCGCTTCTGTGAGGGTGGTTTTACCTGATCCATCATTACCGAGAAGGGCAATGTTCTTAATTTCGTTACTTTGATAAACCTTCATAGTATTGTATTTTTAGTTAAAACAACATAGTTTCTTGCACTCTGTTACGAGAAACGCTGCGAAAGTAGCAATTATTCACCGTACATGCAAAAAAACACGCAATTCGTTTTTATGTTATGCAACATGGTTTTTGTGTGCTATCTCAGTTTGGATGCTGATACTCCCGAAAACTTCTCCAAAAGTTGTCTGTTTTATTATAATAGGTGTGATGGAAAGGAATTTTGTAACAGGTGTGTAGGCTTATAAAAATAAAAAAGAGAACTATTCAATGATAATTCTCTTTTTTTGAGGTACCTGGCGTTAGAGATATTGTTTTTTGTGCGTGTAGACCGTTTTCGTCTAAAATTTTCGATGCCTAATTTTTAATTTTGTTGGCTTTTGAATGATTCAAAATTCGTGGTCTTCAGATGGTCTGTTTATCCTTAACCAATTTTTTTTGCAACACCTTCTCTCGCCAAAAACTCGCGCAACATATCGTTAGTTGCCTCAAGTCGTTCGAGTCGGCCTCCTATTGTAAGTCCCATTTGTTCGATATTTTTTTCTATTCTATCGAGCCGTTTCCTGATTTCGGCCAACTGTGGGTCTTGCATAATGTCTCCCTCACCTGTAATGAGGTACATGATGTTTATTTGAGGGAACCTTTCACTTAGGATAGCCAAGTGTTTTGATGAAAATCCGCTTTTGTTCTTTTTTGATGCAGACAATGTACTTCTTGATAGCCCGATTGCCTCACTGATGGCGACAACAGACATGCCAAGTGCGTTGGATAGTTTCTCTAGTCTTTCTTCAATTGTGTCCATTTTTTCCTTGCTTAAATTAAAAAATCCACCCATAAATCGAAAATAATAGACAAAACAGTTGTTTGTGTCGAGTATTTTCGATTACTTTGCATCAGTAACGAACAAATAGGTCTCTGAATCGCTCTGTTTTGTTCGCTACAATCTGCAAATTTAGTAAAACCTGATTGATGATGCAAAATTCGGAAAACAAAAAAAATGTGGCAATAGGGAAAACACACTATTCTTGCCGTCCGGGTTTGGACCTTATTCCACCCAAGTTTCAGTTGGAAGTTCGTCGCGAACTGATGGATATTTTTGGTTGCGGCCAACGGTATCTTTACAAGCGTGTAAAGGATTACCAGAGTATTCCCTACGATGTAAAATTGGCTGTAGACTCCCTGTTTGCACGTTACAACTTGTCGCCAGATTCGGTATGGCATATCTGGAAAGATTGAATTTAGGGGCATTGCTGACGGAACGTCAAGAGCAGGTTGCCAATCTGGTGGGTTTTGGATTGTCGCGGAAAGAAGCTGCAGACAAGCTGGGTATTTCCTACAAGACGGTGGATAATGAGGTCCAGCAGATTTATGCCAGGATTGGTGCAACCAAGATGACTGAGTTGACGATTTTCTGTTTTTGTAGGAAATTCAAGATTCCAGTTTCTTCTCTGCTGTTGGTGCTTTTCTTAGTGCTTGCACTGGAACCTCTTGGCATGGAGTGCCGTCGATGTCCTAGTAGATGCAGAACTGAAGTTTTACGTAGTGGGCGCAGGGTGCGTGAAGATTATGTATTTTGATAAAGACTTAGTTGACAAAATCAAGGAAAGGTCGGATGGCCATCTGTTGGAGGTCATCGAGGATTTTGTCAGTCTGACCAAAGACCGCAGCGGTGGTGGTTATCACGGAACTTGTCCGTGTTGTGGCCATGCTTCCAAGTTCACGGTCAATCCAGCCAAAGGTGTATTCAAGTGCTGGAGCTGCCAGGATCTTGGTGGCAACTCTCCCTTAAGCTTCCTGATGAAGGGTAAGGGTATGGATTATGCTGATGCGTTGAAGTACCTTGCCGACAAGTTTAATATTGTGGCCATCGATACGCCATCCAATACTGCTGCAGCAACGAAGAAGGGCACATTCTGTTCCCGAATGCTGAAGGAGAGCGGTCTTACTAAAAGCGATATCGAGGCCACTGTTTTTGCAGCTGATGACAACAAGAGTATCTTCAAGTCGTGTCCATTCAAACCAGGTACTATCGATGATAAGGGCAATATCACCAAGGGTGATGATGTCATTATCGAATATTACGACCTTGATGGTTATCCGGTGACTTACGAGCGTAAGGACAGCCGTCGTCGTGGTACCGGGCAGCGAGCGGCCTATTTTCGTGTCCGTTGGCAGTTCCCCAGCGCACATCTTGACAAAGAGGGTAAATCGTTCAAGTACAAGTCTCCTTATGGTAGCGGTACTCCGCTTTATATCCCCCAATGGATACGTGCTGCGTATGCGAAGAAGCAACCTATCCCTCGTCTGTTCATTCAGGAGGGAGAGAAGAAAGCTGAGAAGGCCTGTAAGCATGGTATCCCGAGTGTTGCTGTTTCCGGAATCCAGAATTTGGGTCTTAACGGTGCTCTTCCTGAAGACCTGGTGCGCATCATCCGCGATCTGCAGGTCAAGGAGGTTGTCTTCCTGATGGATTCAGATTGGAACGATTTGAGCAAGGAGATTAAGATCAATGTTCCTGTCGAGAAGCGTCCTCGCTGTTTTTTCTTTGCTGCTCGCAATTATAAGGAATATATGCGTACGTTGCGCAATCAAGACCTTTATGTCGAGATATACATTGGCCATACGATAGCTCATCAGGGCGACAAGGGTATTGATGACTTGCTCACCCATACGTTGAAGGGCAAAGAGGATGCTTTCTTGGAAGACCTCAACCATGCCATCAACGAGAAGCAGATGAAGGGAGAGTATGTAGAACTCTTCAAGATAACTTCCTGGTCTGACCATAAACTTGAGGAGATATGGGGTTTGGATTCTCCTGCATCGTTTGCCCGTCTTCACAAGGATCAATTGATGCAGCTTCCTGAGTTCACCTATGGCCGCCATCGTTGGAAGTTCAGTGCAGATGGTAATCTTGAGTTGGCTCAGCCCTTCGACGATGACGAGAAGTTCTGGGACGAGATAGAGGTTGAGAGCCGTAACGGCAATGTGCGTACGGATATTGTCTACTCGTATGTCAATGCCCGTAATTTCCTGCAGAACCGAGGCTTTGGCCGATATCGCATTTCTGATGACGGTGATTATCGTTTCATTCAGGTGGACAATCCTTTCGTTTGGAATATCCAGCACACGGATGCTCGCGACTATCTGCTCTCTTTTGCCGAGATGAACTGCAAGAAGCCTGTGCAAAAGATGTTGCTCAAGGGCGGCACTCAGTATCTTGGTCCTGACAAGCTGTCTACGCTGAAGTTCATCGAGCCCAACTTCCTCAATCCTTCTCGTGAGTGCCAGTATTTCTATTTTCGCGACAACTGCTGGCGTGTGAGTCACGACAGAGTGGAGCAGGTGGGCTATGAGAGCGTGAACCACCATGTGTGGCGCGACCGCAGACGCGATATCCCGGCTTCCTATATCGGCAAGCTCATCCGCTTCACCGAGACCTCCGATGGAGTCTATCGCTATACGCTTACTGCCGAGGGCAAGCAGTGTCATTTCCTGCAGTTTCTCATCAATGCCTCTAACTTCACCTGGCGCAAGGCCAAAGCTGGCGAAGCCATCGACCAGAAGGAACTTGACGAGGACATTCAGCATCTACTGTCGAAGCTGTGCAGCATCGGCTATATGGCCATGGATGCCAAGGACCCTAACGTGACGAAGGCCGTCATCGCCATGGATGGCAAGGAGGGCGCTGTGGGCGAGAGTAACGGCCGCTCGGGAAAGTCTCTTGTAGGCGAGCTGATGCGCCATGTCACCACTATCGCCTATATCAACGGCAAGAAGCGCGATCTCTTGGAAGACCAGTTTGTCTGGAACGACGTGAGTGAGAAGACTCGAGTGGTGTTTGTCGACGACGTGCTTCAGAATTTCAACTTCGAGTTTCTCTTCCCCTGTATCACCGGTGACTGGACGGTCAACTACAAGGGTGGCCGTCGTGTGACCTTCCCCTTCAGCAAGTCTCCGAAACTCTACATCCCTACCAACCATGCCATCAAGGGTAGCGGTAGCAGCTACAGCGACCGTCAGTGGCTCATTGCTTTCTCCGACTATTACCACGACACCCATAAGCCTGCCGACGATTTCGGCTGCTTGTTCTTCTCCGAGTGGGATTACGAGCAGTGGAACCTTACGTGGAACCTTGTGGCCAACTGCATCCAGCTTTATCTGGAGTTCGGTGTGGTGCAGGCTCCCATGGATCGTCTTGAGGTGCGCAAGATTAAGCAGGAGATTACCGAGGGCTTCATCATGTGGGCCGACGAGTATTTCAGCGACACCTCTCGTCTGAACACTCAGATTGCCCGTCGCACGCTTCAGGACTCATTTTTCGAGAGCGACCCTCAGCAGCGCAAGTACGTCACACCCACCGAGTTCAAGAAGCGCTTCAAGAAGTATTGCGAGTATCGCGGCTATGTGTTCAATCCCAAGATGTATGACCCTCTCACAGGCCTCCCCTATAAGTACGATCGTGACGGCAAGCCCATCCTTGACGACAAGTCGGGCGGTGTGGAGTATTTCACTGTCGGCACCAAGCAGCCAGTGGAGGATATTGATAACCGTATAAGCTATTAGTCCCATGGTCTGTTTAAGTCGAGTGTTTCAATCATCAGAGCTTCCGTTGCTGCTGTTAGAGCGATGGCTTGACGGTACGTCGTGTGTAGATGTCCGTGTGAGCCGTTGTTCGCAAGGTATCCTCATTGAGGCACGTGGTAAATCCAGTGCCGTTGTTTCAGCATTCTTCGCAAATCCTAAACCTCATGCCTATGCCCGAAGTTGATTTCCGTGCCTATCGGCTCGACAAGCTCACCGATATGGATCATTATATGAAGGGCGGCAACTTCGATCGCTTCAACGCGTTCCGCCGTGTCATCGATGCCAAGCTGGCCGAACTTCCCATGGGTGGTGTGCTTCGTGCCGTCGATGTGGTACGTCCCGATTCGTACGAGGTATTTACCAAGGTGTGCTGCATGCACGTATGGATATCCGAGAACAAGGTATGGCATGGCTGGCAGGACTGGAAGTACCGGATGCTTCCTGACTATAGTGGTATAACCAAGGTAAAAGCGAAGAAGTGATATGAGTAACAAGATTAAGGTAGTGTTGTGTGCCGATGATGCCACCCGTCTCTCTGGTGTGGCCCGGCTTGCTGTCCGTTGTGGTTTTGCCCGTACCCTGTCCGATGCCAAGAAGATAGTCTCTCCTGGCATTCCGGAGCTTCAGGGGCCGTGCTATTTTGTGTTGTCATCGTCGTACAACTTCAGGTCTTCTCCCTATACCAACCAGCGTCTGTTCGAGATGGCTGCTCGCGGCATGGCCGTCATTGTGGGCTGCCGTTCGTTGCCTCGCGAATATGAGTTTCTCTGCGATGTCTACTCCCCTGACGACCTGCTGTAGCGGTTTGGCCACTATGGGTAGGCATCGGCTCTGGTTGGCATTTGGCCACCAAGCTATTCTCTGTATACGTTCGGCCTTGGCCGACAAGTCTATTTTCTGGCGGTACTCTTTCGGAGTGCCGCCACTGTTTTTTTTTCGGACAGGCGACTTTCCTGTTTTCCCCCTTCACCCCCTTTCAGAAGAAAAGCACGTTTTGGACAAACGTGCGTGAGAGGGAGGCGCGGCCGATAGGGTGTGGCTTCGGAAGCAGCTTCAGCTGGAGGGGGTGGCATATATATTTTTTTTTATAATAATCTTCTTGAAAGTATACTACTATCAAAAGTATGAAAATAATTGTACTTTCGTACGAAGGCACAAAAAAACGGATTTATTTTTCTCATTTACACTGCGTTTTGTCCCGTACAATTTTTGCACTCCTCTGCACTATTTGTTCAAAACGCTAAAAAAAGGCATTTTGTGCAGCGCAGTGCCTTTGTGTACGATTTTACACGACGCGTAAGCTACACGCAATGAGTGAGATAGGGAAAAGGCGCGACCGAAAGTAACGAAGTACAATTTCACCACCTTGTTTTTGTGAAGGGTGAATGTGTATTGATTTTTCGACATATCGGCCGATTGTGTCTAATATTTTAGTATTTTTGCATAAAAATCATGCTATGGTCACTACACGCATTCATATGAAGGAGTATTTGAAGGAGTATCTTGTGGGCAAGTACAACGATGGTGTGGATGGTCCCTTGCGCATACCTCCCTCTTCAGATCTGTATGAGCTGTGCTACAATCTGGTGTGCAAGCGCCCCGTGTCGGCTGGTACCGACAGTGGCAATGTGGAGCTTGTGCTGCGCAACCGCACATCGTGCAAGGATCCTCGCGTATACAATTGGTTTTGCGCTCGCCACCAGCAGATGATCGAGCGCAAGGTGAAGCTTCAGATGCGTGCGGAGTTTCACGATTTCGTAGACCTTCATCATCATCGCTATGGCATGACCTATGTGGATGCCATAGCCGAGTTTATGAATCGGTTTGGCATTGTCAGTCTGAGCGAGGAGACTCTGGTGAAGGACTACCAGCGGTACCGTAACAGGGTGAGACCGCATGAGAAGAGAAGGTATCTATCTATAGGTCGTGAGGTGTGAATGTCCTTTACTGCACAGGTACAGTGGTTTACCTTTGCCATGTCAATTGACACCTAAACCTAATTATTAACCAAAATTCAAACGACTATGGCAATTACTTATGCTATGAAGCGCTGCCCCAATCCTAATGGCATTGAAGGAGTGGACTACTTCGCTCCGCGCGTAATCAAGGTGGATGACTATACCACCAAGGAACTCATCAACGATATCAACGACGCTACGGGTATGAGCGATGTGGATGTGCGTGCTGTTCTCGGTGCGCTGCACAAGCAGATACGCAAGGGCCTGCTCAACGGACGTACCGTGGTGCTCGAAGATGTGGGCCGTATCTCGGTGGGCATGAAGGCGAAGTGTGCATCTCAGGATGCGATGGCAGCATCGGACTTCAGCCCATCAAACCTGATTAAGGGTGTGCACATCAATTTCCGCCCCGACAGCCATCTGCTCAGCGACCTTCGTACCAACAAGACGCTGCGTCGCGTGTCTTCGGAGGTGATGGAGTAAAAGTGAGTTTGTGAGTTTTTAAGTTTTTGAGTTTGTGAGTTTGCAGACTCCTAAACTGGAAGCTCTGGTAACTTGAATGATTTTCTAACGTTACACTGCGTTCGGTGTAACGTTAGTTTCTTTTCCAAGTAACGTTACTTTGGTGTATGAAGTAACGTTAGACCAAATGCAAAGTAACGTTATATCGGATGGGATATAACGTTACTTTTTTTAGGGCAATATTTCTAGTGGAATGTAATGTTAGGGAAGCCGCTCGGACATGTGTGAGAGATAACTGTATATTTTACGACTTTCGATGTGGCGCATATAGTTTTCCATAAAGAGCCAGTCGGGCTGTCCGTCGGGCGTTGTGGGTAGTGTGAGTATTTCTTTTGCCAGGCGAGTGGCACTACGCTTGTATCCGAAATTGTACTTTCCTCTGATGCGGTCGGCCACGGTGGTGATGAAGGTGCCGGTGTAACGATTGAGCCGTGGGTGATAGGCTAATGTCATGTCTGAAGTTGCAATGAAATCTTCGGCTTTGTATACTGAATATCCCATTGAGCCTTCTCCGTTGCGGATGAAGGCAATGCAACCTCCGCGCTGTACAAGGCCAGGGCATGGGGTGACGAAGCACAGCACGCCGTTGTTCTGATTGGTGGCTCCGAGATAGCTGATACCTGTGTCGGTCTGTTGTAGATGATTGAGGCCTTTGGAACGGCCAGGTTCCATCGCGGAGAATAGGTCTTTGATGAAGAAGCTACCCCAGATTACCACCCCCCCCTATCTATTTGGTAATCAACCAATTGCTTTCGCAATTTATCTATGGTTGGTTTCAATATTTGTCTTTCTTTCTCACGCATATACTCTTCCATAAATTGCCAGTCGGGAGTATCATCCTGATTGACAGGGAGAAGTATACGTTGTCTTTTCAATCGCCCGGTTCCCATCTTGTATCCGTACCCGTATTTTTCACGTTGACTCGTGATGCACATCGAGATGAAGAGTGATACATATTTGTTCTTGATCTTGGGACGAAGTTTACGGGTATCATTACCGTATAGAGCTGGATAAGGGTGATAAAAGCAATATCCTACCGAACCGTTGCGGTTTACAGACAGGCATTCGCTTTCCATCGTTTCATTGGTATTGCCGACAAAATAGCCTATACCATTGTTGTTGGCAGTGGCTGTAATGTAGGGTGTAGTTCCTTCAGTTCTTTCACGCTCATATATGTCTTTGCCGGAATTTATCTCTGCGACTTGTTCGATGAAGAATGGTTTCCATTCTCTGCTATTCAATGTGAGTGTTTCCATCACGCTTTTCCTCCTTCCTTGGTGTCTTCAAATAGGTATCCTCTACCGTGGGTGAGCATATTGAATTCAAAGGTCAGATAGTCGGCCATTGTCTTTTCAAAATCCTGTTCGGTAGGTATCTCATCATTAAAATAGTAGAATGCATGCAGCCACTCATCATCGGGTTCGATGGTAGTCTCCACGCAGAATTTTGTTTCGGCTTCGGCACGCCCGAACCACACATCGAGTAGATGTTGACGTTTGTCTTTGGCACTGGGCGTTTCTTCCAGTCCGACGTGTTTGCTGACAATGAATCCGTCGTCCTCAAAATTGATGAAACGACACAGGTGTTTTTTGCTGTGTGGTATGCCTGCAGTGAATACTGCAATGCAGGGGTTGGTTCCTACACGATAAAAAGTATTCTTGTTGAGTGTGATTACCCCCTCCAAGGTGTGATGTTTCAATATGTTGCTCTTGATGTTCTGCTCCTCCTTGCTCTTGCCGGTAACGGATGATTGGGGAATGATGACAATGGCGCGTGCCCCTTCGGTAAGGGAGTCGAGCAGATGTTCCGTGAAACTTATTTCATAGAGGTCGGGATTATCTTTCGAGCCTTGCGAATAGGGTGGGTTCATCATACCTACGGTGCAGCCTTTCTGTTGTAGCTGGGCTGTATTCTGACGTAAGAAGTCTTGATTCTGCAGATTGCTCTTCCCATCACCGCGCAGTATCATGTTGGTGGTGGCAATGGTAAACATGTAGGGTTGCAATTCGATGCCGAACAGTTGGTCGCGTCGTATGCTGCGACGCATGGCATCATCGTCAGTCTGCTTCACCATATTATGCATGGCTGCAATAAGAAACCCTGCGGTTCCACAACAAGGGTCGAGCACCTTATCTGTCGTAGTGAGTTGGGCCAATTCGCAGAACAACTCGGTGATGTGCTTGGGGGTAAGCACAATGCCTAATGTCTGACCGTCACCGCCTGAGTATGACATGAATTCTCCATAGAAACGCCCCAGATAGTCTTCTGCAGAGTTCTGAAAGCGTATGTTGTTGTATATGCTTTTGTATAGGAACTCTGTATAGTGGCGCAACGGTGTCTTTCCCAACGTGGCATCTTTCTCGTTTATTTTCGTCGTATCCTTGATGAGTGCAAACTGACTCAACAACTTATCCCGCTTGGTGTCAGGAGTTACGTTGGCACGTTGCAAATTACTTTTGATAGCCTCGTATATCTTCTGTCCGTCAGTGTTTACGGTATCGCCGATAAGTGACTCTATACTGAACGAGTTGTGCTCAATCTCTCTTAAGGCCAGCATGATACCCGAAACAATCAACGGTTTCTGCTCGGTTGTAAGGTTGCCGTAGTTGCGCAAATCATCGTGCAGACGTGCTGCCTCCTTGAGGATTTCGGCTGTTGTCTTCTCCACATCGGTTTCTTCACCCAAAACTTCGCGCAGATAATACTCGTCAATATTGTCTTCGTTGAATGAAATGAACGTCTCCACCTCCTGCAGCTCCTGCCAGTCGCCACGTTCGTTGATGAATATCGGGCTGATGGTATGGCGTTTGGGACTTCCTGACACGCCGAAGGCCAGCACCTTGTGGTATGATGTATGCTGAGCCAAGTGCAGACCGTAGAAAAGTGCACCGTTGACGGCATAGTCCTTTACTGCCTTTATCTCTTGCGATATAAGCCCCTTGGCATCGTGGCATATATGACGGTCAAGCGTAGCCTTGTCTTCTATGACAAGGATAAAGTCTTTCACTGTGCCGCAATACTCGGGATACCCGGCATTGCCAGTGCCCGATTTTGATGCAGTGCGCAGTGCCTCGTCAATTTCCTTTATGTCGCATCCCTGTGGTGTCAAACTGATGCCAGCCTCACATAGCAGCTCGTACACCCAAAGATCAGTCTTCACTTCTTTCTTAGCCATAATGGTTGATAGTCGTTAATCGCACCCAACTATCAATCACGGCATACGCAAAAAAGAGCGTGATGCTCTTATTGCGCATAGCAAGAGGTGAAGCCTAGGAAAATGGTACCTCTGTCAATCATAAGAATGCATCACGCTTGACGTGAGCATCGACTAGAATGATTGAACAGATGTCGCCATACACGGTTCACCTGTCACATATTATTTTCGTGCTTCTTATCCCAAAATAGTTTCCTAGGCTTTCTTGGCTATGCGCGAAATAATAGCGAATGCTTAATTTTACCCACAATGTTCTCAGATTTTGCCTTAATGGCAAATCTGTGCGCAAAGATAACTATATTTTCTGAGAAAGCAATCGTGTATCTCTGACTTTTGTCATATTAGTCAATGTACAATCTCTGACTTTTTACGGGGAATATCGTGTTTTATATCTGACTTTTTACAAAAAAGAGTCGGATTTATGTCTGATTTTTTACAAATTCATTATCTTTGCATCACGAATAGCAAATCAAAATCTATGGCAAAGAACTATTATTCGAGGTCTATAGACCAATATCTGCTCGACTGGAAGGAGGAGGAGGGGCATAAGCCACTGCTGTTGCGCGGGGCGCGACAAGTGGGTAAGTCATCGGCCATACGTCAGTTGGCGAGGACGTTCAAGCATTTTGTGGAGGTGAATTTTGAGCGTGACAAGGAGATTATATCCGTATTCAAGGGCAATCTGAAGCCTCGCGAGATTGCTTCCCGACTGGCGGCGTTCTACGGGACACCTGTAGTGCCAGGCGAGACGCTGCTCTTCTTGGACGAGATACAGGCCTGCAGCGAGGCCATCCACAGCCTGTGGTTCTTCTATGAGGATTATCCCGAGTTGCACGTGGTAGCAGCAGGCTCGCTGCTTGAGTTTGCACTGAAGAAGATGACATCGTTCGGCGTGGGCAGAGTGCGCTCGCTGTTTATGTACCCGATGTCGTTCGACGAGTTCCTTATGGCGACGGGCAATACGGGGTGGGTAGACGTGAAGCGCGATGCCTCGCCACAGAACCCCGTGTTTGATGCGCTGCACGGCAAACTGGTGGAGGCCTTCCGCAACTACCTGATGGTGGGCGGTATGCCCGAGGCGGTCAGTGCCTGGGTGGAGACGGGCGACTATCTCAAATGCCAGCAGGTGCAAGATGATATAATGCTTGCCTACGAAGATGACTTTGCCAAGTATGAGGACAAGGCCGACCCGATGCTGCTGCGCCAGACGCTGCGTAGCGTGGCACAGCAGATAGGCGGCAAGTTCGTCTACAGCCAGGTGAAGGGAGGCTATCGCAGCGAAAAGGTGAAGGCGGCGTTGGAACTGCTCAAAGATGCAGGTCTGATTCGCCCCACGGTGCATACTGCAGCCAATGGCATTCCTCTCGGAGCCGAGATTAACGACAAGTTCGTCAAGTACATATTCCTCGATAGCGGCCTGCTGTTGCGTCTGCTGGGGTTGGAAAACACGAGCGGACAGTCAGAGATGTCAAGACTCATCCTCGTGGGGGCCGCCTCTGATCTGGTGAACAAGGGGCACGTCACTGAAATGGTGGCAGGGCTGGAGTTGCTCAAATATAATACTCCGACTCAAAGGCACGACCTCTACTATTGGCAGAACCTTGCCCGTGGAGCACAGGCCGAGGTGGACTATGTCATCGTAAGGGATGCCAAGGTGGTGCCTATAGAGGTGAAGGCAGGTACATCGGGTTCGATGAAGAGTATGTACCAGTTCATTGCAGACAAGAAACTGGAGTATGGCATCCGCACCTCGCTCGAGAACTTTGGGGCTATGGAGAGGGTCGAGATAATACCGCTGTATGCACTGTCGAATATTTTCAAATAGGCAACGATGACACAAGTCGCCTGAAGCCTGCAGGTGCAATCAGCCTCCCCACATCGGGGAGGCTTTTTTCGTGCGAAGATTTGTCCTTTCGTGCGCGGTGGCGCGTATGTACCTTTGTGCCACAAACGTAACCGATATGATGGAGTATATAGAAGTGATAGTGTCGTTCGTCGTTGGTGGCGGACTGACCACCGTGCTCACTGGCCCCTCGATAAAGGCGAGGGCGCGGGCCGATGCCATGAAGTCGATGCAGGATGTGTATCAGGAGATGATAACCGACCTGCGACAGAACAACGAAGCCAACAAGCGAGAGATGAACTGCGAGATAGCCGCCCTGCACAAGAAGATTGACGAGCAGGCCGAGACAATCGGTGTCAACTCGAATGAGATAAGCCGGCTCAACGGTGTGATATCGCACTGGGTGTGCTACAACGACGGCTGTGTGAAGCGCAACAAGCAACGCCCTAAGAAGCCATGACACGATACGCCATACTCACACTGCTGTCGCTGCTGCTGCTCTCGGGCTGCCGCACGAGACGTGAGGCCCAGCCCTCGGTGGATGTGCTGGCCTGCGTGGAGACCGACACGAGCAGGGTGCAGAACGAACGGACGGACACGACTCGTGAGGAGACCACATCGGAGGGCGGCATCACGGTGACCGAGGAGACAGTGATCACGTATGACTCCATGAGGCAGCACTGCGTGACCGTGTCGCGTCGCATCGATATCCGTTGGAAGGCCGACCTGCAGTCGCTGATAGCGCACACCTCGCGCACGCTCACCGACAGCACCACCAAGAAGGTAGACCTCGACATCGAAGCTGAGCAGCCTGCCGTGGAGCCTGAGCCCAAACGCGGTGGCTGGCTCGACACGCTGAAGTGGATAGCCCTCGTGTTCTGCCTCTATGGGGCGATAATCATACTGAAGTTTCTGAGTGGATTATGGAAAAGCTGATACGACACAAGGATATGTGGGCACAGATGAATGCCCACGACAAGAAGGGACGGCCAGTGCCGTTCGACATGGAGTTTGTGAAGGTGAGCACGGGCGAGCTGGTGCGTTGGGAGGGCTGTTGGCTGACCTCGTTCCATGCCAAGGGCGACACCATCAATGTGCAGTGCCCGGGCGAGAATCACCCGAAGAAGGTGCACCGGCTGCTCATCACACGGTTTAATGGAGCGAAAGTTTATTTATAGATACTATGGCAAAGAAGAAGCAAGAGTTCAGTGCTGACGACCACGACAGATATGTAGTGCTGCGTGGCGGTGAGATCCTGGTGCTCACCATGGACACCACGGACGTGGTGACCGATGTAGATGTGGAGGGCGTCCCTGTGAACCATCCCGATAAGGGGAGCGAGGATCCTATCCTGTTTGTGCCTCGTGGCCGCGGCAACGACCTCCCTTATGAGGTGATGCGCAGCGTGCTGAAGAACGTGACCGTATCGGCCAATCTGGAGTTCAAGTGTGCGGTGACCTATGGCGAGGGTGTGCAGGTGTTGCGCAGGTTCCGCACCGAGTCTGGCAAGATAGAGACCCAGGAGGTGTTGCCTACCGAGGAGCCTGAGGTATTCGAGTGGCTGGAGAACAATAACTACAACAGCACGTTGCTGGAGACGATCAACGATGTGCGCTTGTTCGGTGAGGCATACGTGCAGTATATCTTCTCGCGCGACGAGAAGCATCCGAAGCTGGTGCAGGTGAAGCCGCTGGAGACTACCTGCAGCCGTCTCTCGACCATCGAGCCGAAGAGTGGCCGCATCAGGTGGCACGGCTACAGTGCCGACTGGAACAAGAAGGATGCCACGGGCTACGAGGTCATCGTGACTCCGCTGCTCGACCGTCAGTATCCGCTCTATGACCTCAAGCAGCGCATGGGCAAGCTGCCTGGCGACGACGGCAAGGAGGTCGTGGGCAAGGATCGTGTGTTCGTACACCGCCTTGCGTTGCCCACACCGGGCAGGTTCTACTATGCGTGTCCCTACTGGTGGTCGGTGCTGCTGAGTGGCTGGCTCGACTTCTCGAACAGCATCATCGAGTTCAAGAAGAATATCATCAAGAACGAGATGGCACTGAAGTATGTCGTGTACATTCAGGAAGAGTTTTACGACAAGCTCTACAAGGCACGTCGTGCCGACACGGATGAACGGAAGCTGGAGGTGCGCAAGGAGTTCCTGAAGAATCTGGAGGAGTTCCTCACGGGAGCCGAGAACGCTGGCAACAGCTTCGTCACCCACTTCAAGTATGACCGCGTGAAGGGTGTCACCGAGAAGGACATCATCATCGAGCCTGTAGACAAGGACAAGAAGGGTGGCGACTACATCGAGGACTCTGAGGAGTCGAGCAACGTGCTCTGCTACGCCATGGGCATACATAGCAGCATCCTCGGCTCGTCGCCCGGCAAGAGCAAGACGATTAACGGTACCGAGGCTCGTGAACTCTTCACCATGCAGCAGGCTCTGGCCAAGTTTGCCCAGCAGCTCGTGTGCCAGCCGCTCTATGTGGCGAAGGCCATGAACGGATGGCCCAAGGACCTGGAGTTTGCCATCGCCAACCTGCAGCTCACCACGCTCGACAAGGGCACGGGTGCCGTGAAGCAGACTGGAATATCACCGCAAAACACCGACTGATATGATTACACTGTTCAATAACATAGAAGACCTCCGCAAGGTGGTCAAGGTGGGAGCCTCGATGCCCTGGTCATCGATAGAGCCCTACATCAACGATGCTGTGGACATCTACCTGCCTCGTCACCTCGGGCCTGAGGTCGTGGACAGGATTAAGCCTGGCGATGCCGAGCTGATACATCTGCTGCGTCGTGCCGTGGGGCCTCTGGCCGTCTACCTTGGAGCTGATGAGATGAGCATCAACATTGGCGATAGCGGTATCACCGTGCAGAACGAACACGGCCACCGCTCGCCAGCCAGTGATGCCAAGATAGCAGCTGCCAAGCGCAGTATGCTCAGCCGTGGCTATGCCGCACTGTCGGATGTCATCGCGCATCTGATAGCGAAGGGCGAGCTACCCGAAGGCTCACCCCTTCACAGGCGCAAGCTGTGCCTGGTGGATTCGCTGTCGGTGTTCGAGGAGGTGGTGAGCATGAACGGCTGCTATGTGTCGTACTTCGAGCTGCTGCCGCTGATGCTCCACGTGCAGGACAAGCTGTGTGCCCAGTTCCCTCCCGTGGCTTCGCTGGTGGGTAAGCGAGAGCTCACGGCCGAGGAGCGCAACCTGCACCGCATGGCCGTGTGCCATATCGTGTTCAGTGTGTCGTACCTCCATACGAGCAACGCCACACGCCAGCAGCGTGCCTCGGCAGGCAAGGTGGAGTGGAGCCCCGTGCTGCGTCCGCTCTTCGTGGACACCACCGACTATGGCAACTATTACCATCAGGAGGCCGAGGACTACTTCCGTTCCCTCGCCAGCTACATCGAGGCACATGCAGAGGCTTTCGGTATGAAGCCGTTGGAGCCGATGCGGTTCAACAGTCAGGAACGTAAAATCTTTTATAGCGAAGGATAGCCTATGAGATATATCAAGCTGAAGCATCGCTCCATCGCGATGCCCGAGAACTGGAACGAGCTCACCCTGGAGCAGCTTCTTACCCTGGCCGTGTATGGTATGCGCAAGCTCACCGTGCAGCAGCTGAAGGTGTCGATGCTGCTCTCCTCGATGGGGGCACGAGTGATGAAGAAGGTAGGTGATGGCGAGTACCGTCTGAGGTTCGGCCTGTGGCGTCGTAGCGTGACCATCTCGGCCGAGGAGGTCACGGCTCTGGCCGACAGCTACTCCTTCATCATAGCCCGACGCGACGACACCCACCATATAGACAGCCAGCTCACACGCGACCACTTCCCCAAGCTGTGCGTCGGTGGCCGTAGGCTCCACGGCCCGGGCGACATACTGGAGCACCTCACCTATGAGCAGTTCGTATGGAGCCAGACTTACCTGCAGCGCATGCAGACAGAACCGAAGCTGTTCACCCATCTGTTGGCCACGCTGTGGCATACGGGCGAGCGTTTCGATGTGTCGCGTGTGGAGCACGATGCACGGCTCATCGCCCGATTGCCCATCCCCACACAGATAGTGATGATGTGGATATGGGAAGGATCGCTGTCGTTCATCCAGCAGCAGTTCCCCCGTATCTTCTCGGGCGAGGGTGGTGGCGGTGGCAATGTCTTCGAGTCACAGCAGCGCATCATCGATGCTCTTGCCGGAGGCGACATGACGAAGAAGGAGGCCGTACGCCAGGGCTACCTGTACGATGCGCTCATCAGCATGGACGAGAGCTTGCGCCAGCGCGAGGAACAGAAACAGCATACCTAAACCAACCGTTAATTAGTGAAATCTTTTTTCCACCCGAAGATGGCAGTCCGTGAGGATAGCCATCTTTACCCTCGAAACTTTTTTTGTTCATAACTACATATTTGTGTTTGTTACCATTGATTAATGAAATTAAATTTTTTTCTTGCCGGAGTCGGCCGCAGTGATGCGCCCGGCTCTTTTTTTATCCCATCTCTTTGCCAGTACTGATAATCTTTGTATCTTTGTACTGCCCAATAACGAAATAACATATATGACTCCCTTTGTAAGGCGTAATCCGTAGTCAATCGGGTTTTGGTATTATTTCACCAATGGGCGCGCCTTTCAAAGGGAGTCGCCAATTATATACCGATGACCGAGAAGCAAATCCTCATTGCTGATGCCCTGCTGAAATATCTTGCCGAACACAATAACTGCACCAACACCTTCCTTGTTGACGACTATCTTATCAACACCTTCGGCTATGAAGCTGGTATCGATATCGAGTATGTAAAGCAGAGGATGTGCGATGACTACCATCTGATAGCCCCATTGGGCGAGGCATTCACCTCATTGACTCACGAGGGAAGCCGGATGGCAAAGCTCGGTATGAAGAACTACCAGCGGAAGCTCTCGTACAAGGAGCAGTTTCAGATGGCTGGTACTTTGATTGGCATCGTGAGTTCTGCCATTGGTATTGTAGGATTTATCCTTGGCCTACTACTTTAGCATCTGCCCGAGACGGAAGCTAACCACGGCCACGGCTGCTACGATGGCGATGCCTACAATCCATAAGAGCACTTGGAAGATTCGATAGAGAAGATTATCCATATCCGTAGGTTTTCTGCAAAGGTAGTTTTTTTCATCCCCTCGACAAAACTTTTTCATAGGCTCGACAAACTTTTTTCAAGCCTGTGATAATTTTTTTTCACGCCTGCGATAATTTTTTCCCTTCAAGGCTTGGCTGATTCAAAGAAAGTCCATACCTTTGTCACGCTAACAACTATGAGTCGAAAGACTTCCGCCTATGACGCTCGGTTATGCGTCCACGAAATGTTGTGGATTTTTTTATGTCCATACTTTAGCAGATAGCCCCCAGTGGGCGACTCTGGCTGTACGAAATAAGGCGGCTGTCTATCCGAACTTTTGAGCGTCCCAGCGGACTTGACTTGATAGTTGTTAGCAACGGATATGACGGCCGTTCTTTTATTACCGCCATAATGCTAACAACTATCAAGTATGGACAGAAGTCTAAAAATCGTGACCGGCTACCGATTGCCGGCACTGGAGGAGGAGAGATTCTCCATCCGTCTGAAGCAGAGCGCCATCGAGGCCCTGCAAGTTATCAACAACGCTATCGGTGAGGAGTTCACCGCCAGGGAGTGGGCATTTACGCTCACGCTGTGTGTACTGTTCGTCTCCCTCTGCTCTACATCGCCCCTGTTTATCGCTGCCTCACTGGTGGCCACGGCGGTGCAGCTGCGCTCTATAAGGAAAGGGGGTGGGAGATGACAATCCAAGAATTATCTGCAGTATTGCAGTCGGGAGCCCTTCAGATGAAGGAAGGTGAAGCTGCATTTATCATCCTGAGTACAGGTAAGCAATCACAGACCTACGTGAGAGGTGCGGACAAAGACCTTAAAACTGCCCTAGCTGCTTCCTTGCTTGGAGAAAAGGGTGTGCGCGATATCGTAGTGAGCACAGTGAATCAACTTCATGACTCCTTGAGAGAAACTGTTCTCGAATTTATTACAGAGAAAGGAATCGTCGCTAAGTCAGTTCCGGGCATGAAAGGAGGTGAGGCATGAAACTTGACGAACTCAAACAAATCCTCATGGACGATAATCTTGAGAAGGCCGAAGGTCAGGGGTATCTCATCATGTTGCATAATGAAAACATGATACCCTCTATACACATGGACTGTGACGCAGTCTTGATTTCTGCTGGCTTGTCTTATGCCATGGAAAAGTCCGGGTATTTTGAGAAAATCGTAAGGACAGCAGTAGCGCATCTTGACAAAGTAAGAACGGAAGGAGGTGAGGCATGAAACGTGTGATGTATTCCGTGACCACGCTGAAGGGTGGTACCTCAAAGAACAAGGAGGTTCATAACTGGGCGAAGCTGTGGGAGGGCTATGAGTTCCTCACCTCTGAGGACTTCTCCGACTGGCTGCAGCGTCTGCGCAGCTTCGTGGACAAGCTGAATGCCCGATACAGGCAGGGTGCCCAGCTGGCCGTGATCCATTGCAACAACTATCAGTATGTGACGGTGAGCATTGCCTGCCGTCTCGACAGCGATATTGTGAGGTTCCACAATTGCCTGGTACCGTTCACCTATAAGAAGGAAGGAGGTAAGGTATGAGCAGCAAGACGTTTTCGCATCAGTACTATATCGAGGAAGGGGATATGATGGGCAGTTTCGTGCAGATTGTCAATGAGGATCCGAACTGCAAGACGGACTGCGATGTGCAGATACCGCTCCAATGTATCGAGGAGTTTCACCGCTATCTGGGTGAGCGTATAGCGTATTTACGAACCCATAACCTGCTGCCCCATGAATCGTGAAGAGTTGCTGAGTGCCGTAGAGGCACTCGTAGAGGATGGTGCCACTCCGCTGGAGAAGCACATCGCCCGTGAGACTATCTATGACTTTATCGGTAGCATCACCGATGAGGATACGCAGGAGGTGGTAGACCAGTTGTGTGTGGAATGTATGGACGAGACGAAAAAGTCGCGTGCTGCAGCACAACTTTCGGAATATATTCGTATCTTAGTGCCCGAATAGAAGAAATCGTTCACTGTATGTTGTCGACAATAATCATAGTCAGTCTGGTGGTGACGCTGGTGTTCAGTGTCATCGGTGTCTGGTGGAATAGGATTAGCGATATCAGTCACAGTTCGTCTCGCCAGCCATCGGAGAAGGATATGGCTCCTGTGTGGGTGAGAGTGCTGCTCTGGAGTGCTTACGGGCTGTTCGTGGTGTGGTTGGCATATCGTTTAGGATTCTTTGATGTATAGTTGCAGATTTGTCCTTTATAGTCCGCCTCGTGCGGACTATTTTTGTATCATCAAATCAAACCTGGTACAACTATGGACAAATACGATCATTTTGCATTCTGCGAGGAGATGGCCCGTAAGCTGGTCTATGTGCAGCACACCGACGAACGCCCTCGCTTCTTCAAGGCTTTCGGTCTTGAGCGTTTCTCTGCGCTCGACGATGTGCTCTCCTCGGTGGTGGGGCCCATCCTCATCGCCATCGACTCGGGCGAGTGTGGCTACACGCCCAAGGGCGGTAACAACCTGCCGTTCCGCTCGAAGTATCACTTCATCATAGCCACGAACACTGATGACAACCGCCACGAGACGCTGGAGCGTGCCATGGCCGAGGCTCAGGAGCAGTGTCTTGCCGTGGTGAACGTGCTGTTTGCCCGGTACCCGACGGTGAACCGCGATGCGAAGTTTTTCCCTGCAGGCCCCATCGGTGACAACTATTACGGCAAGCTCGTGGAGTTTACTCTGGATGAGTGGCCCAGTTACAAACCCGACAGTTCGTACTTCCTATGAGCCAGCAGCGTCCTTCGCTCGACAGCTTCACCATAGCCGACTGGATCGAGGCGCAGCGCTCCATGCCAGCCGGACGTTTCAAGCAGCTGAAGAAGGTGGCCCGTACGGCAGGCATCGAGATTCCTGCAGCCGTGCGTGGCCGCAATGTGCGTCCTCGCATCACCTTCGAGTTTGACGGTGGAGAGACCGAGCAGTTCCAGCGCATCCAGGACAGCGAGCGTCTGAAGAAGTTCAACGAGGATGTCGCGGCTTGGGGCAAAGAGGTGGAAGCAGCTCTTCGCGCCAATGTGTCCACCCTGTTCGGTACGGGTGTGTTGTCCGCAGGCATCGAGAGCTACGTTGCCATGGACAAGCACTACCATGCCGAGGTGCGCAGGGTGGGTTTCCGCTTTCCCCGTCACGGTGTGCATCTGCATTATGGTGCAGGCCGTGGCTATGGCGGTACGCAGGGCAGTGTGTGGCTCGACCGACTCAATTACGTGCGTCGCACCAATCCCGAGTCTCTGGGCAAGATGGGTACCGGAGCTCGTGAGGCCAACGACTGGTTCAATCCCGTGCTCGAGCAGCATCTGCAGCAGCTGGCCGATATCGCTGCCGACTACTGCCTGGATATGGTAGTCAATACCGACTATCTGTTCCTTTCCTACTGAACCTTACTACTAAACCTTACCACTTAAATCAAAACCTTACTACTATGAGTGATTTTACACGCGGTATCAAAGTCTACCTCGACAGCCAAGGCTACGGCAAGGGCATCGACGAGCTGGTGGCCAAGAGCGAGGAGTACCGCAAGAAACTGACCGAGCTGGAGAAGGCTGGCAAGGGCAATACGACTCAAGCCGACAATCTCCGCAAGAAGCTCATCAACCTCCAGAAGACCGAGGATGAATATAATGCGAAGCTGGAGGAGACCAAGCGCATATTGGAGAATCTCAGCGGAGCCACCTACAACGAGCTGTTTGCCGTGCGCAACAAGCTGCGCAACCAGTTGCGCGACACCAAGCGCGATACCACGGAGTACCGCGATTTGTTGGCCGCTCTCATCAAGACGGAGAAGGAGCTGAAGGAGGCACAGCAGGAGAGCACTGCAGAAATCGGTTGCCAAGCTACGGCCATCGGTAAGGTGGCCAACTGGTTCAACAGATACCTCGGTCTTATCTCCTCAGGCATAGCAGCTCTCACGGGTATCACCATGACGGCCAAGAAGTGCCGTGAGGCCTTCAATGAGCAGGCCGAGGCCGAAGCCGATGTGATGAAGTATACGGGACTGACCAAGGAGGAGGTTCGCGAGCTGAATGAAGAGCTGGGCAAGCTTGACACCCGTACCTCACGCCTCGCGCTCAATGCCCTGGCGGCCGATGCAGGTAAGCTCGGCTTGAAGGGCAAGCAGGATCTGCTCGACTTTGCCGAGGCAGGCGATGTCATCAACCTGTCGCTGGGCGAGGATCTGGGCGAGGGAGCCGTGAAGAATATCGGTAAGCTGGCCATGATGTTCGGTGAGGATGATCGTCTGGGTCTGCGTGGTGCGATGATATCTACGGCCAGTGCCGTGAACGAGGTGGCGCAGAACTCCACGGCTGCCGAGCCCTATATCGTGAACTTCACGGCTCGTGTAGGTGGTGTGGCCAATCAGGCGAAACTTGCCCAGGCTAACATCATGGGTTACGCTTCAGTGCTCGACCAGAACATGCAGAAGGAGGAGATGGCCGCTACAGCCTTCCAGACACTGGTGTCGCAGATGTTCTATACACCTCAGAAGTTTGCCCGTATGCTCAACGTCTCAGTGGCCGAGTTTACCGACCTTCTCAAGACCGATGCCAACGAGGCCATCCTGATGTTCCTTGAGAATATGAATGCTCGTGGTGGATTCCAAGAGCTGATGCCCATCTTCAAGAATTTGGGTATGGATGGCCAGCGTGCCATCGGTGTGCTCTCTACCATGGCAGGCAAGATTGGCGATATCCGCGAGGCGCAGCGCATCGCCACCGAGGCGTACCGTGAAGGAACATCGGCCATCGAGGAGGCACAGAAGAAGAATGCTACTCCCGAAGCGCAGGCCGAGAAAGCACGCAAGGCATTGCAAGACCTTATGGTCGACCTGGGTGAGAAGCTCACTCCAGTGCTCTCTAAGGTATACAGCAGCACAAGTATGCTGGTGCGTGTGCTGAGCACCACCGTAACATTTGTCATAAAGTATCGTTCTGCTATTGTTCTAGCAACGACCTCTTTGGCAGGATATGTTGCCGTTCATAAACTTGTAGTCCATTGGAAGGGACTCATGCGTATAGCAACGTTGAAGCTGATTCCAGCAATAAAATCGTTTTTTACTTTACTGAAGTCAAATCCTTGGGGAATTATTATTACAGCAGCAGCTACGCTTATCGGTTATTTGTCAGACCTCAGACGCAAGACCGATGAGTTGGCCAAGAGTGAAAACGCTCTATCCAAGATACGTAAGGATGCCAGTCGTGAGGTTGCTGCAGAGGAGACTCGGTTGCGTGCGTTGCTTGCTGCAGCTAGTGATGAGACTCTCATTAAGGACCAGCGCTTGGAAGCCATCCGAATGCTCAATGACATATCTCCACAGTATCTTGGTAATATAGACCTCGAAACAATCAAGACGGGGCAGGCTACTCGTGCCATCAACAACTATATTGAGGCTTTGCGTATTGAGAATGAGTTGAAGGCTGCGATAGACAAGAAGTCAGAGAAGGAGGCAGAGAGGGATGAGCTGATGGATCAGTCATTGAATCCTGACATGAAGAGCTGGGATTATATCTGGCGTCGTATGCGCCAGGGGCAGATATTCTCGGCCGAGGCTCGTGAGCAGGTGTTGTCAGAGATGCGCATGGATGTGAAGCTGCAGACCGATGCTCTCAAGGATGAAATCTCTGAGCTGGATAAGTTTATCCAGGAGCGTCAGCAGCGTCTCATCGAGTTGGCCACAGCAGGCAATGAAGAAGATGATTCGAATGGGGGCAAGGGAACTGTTACCCCGATATCTCCAGAGCAGATGAAGCAGGAGGTTCAGGAACTTCTCAATGAGCTGTCCATCTTCTATGCAGAGAGGAAGCGTCAGCTGCAGGAGCAGCTTGCCGATGGCCGTATCTCTCAAGATGAGTACAATATGCTGCTGCAGCGACAGGAGATGGAGCATGCCGATGCCCGGATGCAGATACATCAGGATTACTACACTCGTTTGTCGGCTTATACCTTCGACAGTGAGGACGATCGTCGCAAGGCTCTCTTCGAGGCCAACAAGGATATCGAGGCCGATGAGCAAGCCTCGGCCGATGCTCGTTTGGCCATGTATACGCAGTTCTATGCCAATCTGGAGAAGATAAAGATGATGGGAGCCAAGGCCGACACTGATGAAGCGTCACGTATGGAGGCCGAGAAGCAGGCCGAGCTGAAGGTGCTCGATGCCTATTACAAGGCAGCTCTCGACTATGCAGCCCAGCATGGCAAGGACACTACAGAACTGACCGAGGCCTACAATGCAGCCAAGGCCAACATCGAGGATAAGTACACCAAGAAGAAGAAGGAGGCTGAAGACAAGGCCGAGCGTGAGCTTCAGGAGATGCTGAACAGGTATTCGGCCGAGACGGCAGCAGAGCGGTACCGCCGTGAACTGAAGGAACTTGAGGAGGCGAAGGAAAAGGAACTCCTCACCGTAGAGGAGTATGAGAAGGCCAAGCGCAGCATCCAGCTCGACTATTGGGAGTCGCAATATCAGACTTATCAGGACATGGCTGCAAGTGCCGTGGAGGCAGTGCAGCAGGCCGAGATAGACCGTGTGGAAGCCAAGTATGAAGCCTTGATAGCAGCAGCTGAAGGTAACGATGCCGAGCAGGAGCGTCTCGAGAACGAGAAGGCACAGGCGAAGCTCGACATTGAGAAGAAGTATGCCGATGTGAATTTCGGTATCAAGGTATCGCAAATCATTGCCGACACGGCTGTGGCCATCATGCGTGCCTATGCTGACCTTGGCCCTGTCGGTGATAGTGTGGCAGCTGCTCTCTTGGGTGTCACTGGAGCTGCCCAGCTCGTGAGTGCCAAGGCCGAGCGTGATAAGGTGAAGAGCATGACGCTCGATGGCGGTTCCTCATCGGGCAGTGTATCGACGGCCGAGCGTGTGGTGCAGCATGCCGATGGTAAGTACGATGTCATCGGCATTGATGACGGCCGTTCCTACCATGTACCCTATATCGGTAGTGTCACTGGCATTGTTGATCGTCCGGCACTGATATCGGAGAATGGTGCCGAGCTCATAGTCAATGCCGAGGATTTGCGTCGCTTGCAGCGACATGTAGATTACCCCGTTGTGGTCGGTGCGATTAATGATGCCCGTATGGGCTATGTTCCCCAGCATAGCGAGGGTAGCTATAAGCGCATCGATGACAATAGACCTATAGTTTCCGGCAGCAGCTCTTCGGACGAAACCGTGGCGCTACTCCGTGAAGTGCTTGTACTGTTGAGGATGTTGCCGACACAGATTCGCGCCTATGTGCTGCAGTCCGATCTGAACAAAGCGGAAGAGTTGAAGAATAAGTCTGAATCACCATTTACCAGAGGAGACAAGAACCATGGCACTACGCATTGAAGTTAACGGAGGCGTCCTTGACACGCCCAATGATTTCCAGTTGGAGCTGGAGCTGACCTCTCCCATATTCAATACGAGGGGCAGCCAGTCCCCGTCGTTCACCTTGCCCGGCAGCCCGACCAATCTCAGGCTGCTGGGATATCCCAACCGTATAGATCGCAACGTCGAGTTGCGTCCTATCGATGGGGTTATATCTGATGGTCCGTTCCGTCGGCAGTGTAAGCTCAACATCCTTTCTGCAGGTCCCGATGGCATAGAGATGAGTGTCGGTACCGACGAGAGCATTCTCTATGCGGCCTGGTCCGATGTCAAGCTACGCGATATCGAGGGATGGCCAGTGTATACTCCCGAGGCTGCTACCGATTCCGAACGTGTCGATGTGCTCATCGGTATGCTCGATATGGTGTATCGTCGCCAGCTCGATACCGACTACCACGTCTTCCCGATAGTGGTGGAGAAGCGAGAGTCAGGTGATACCGTATCGTATACGATGGCCAATGAGATTAGGGCTTCGGCCATACGCCCCGAATCTTCCCTTGTCTATGAGCAACGGCAGATAACGGTTACGTCCGGAACAGCGTCTACGCAAGTCACGGTACCGAAGGGGTATGGTCTTACTCCCTTCCTGCGTGTCTGTCGCTTGTTGCCGTTGCTGTTTGACCTCTACGGCATCACGCTGGAGGAAAACCCCTTTGAGAGCGACCCCCAGTTGTCTCGCCTGGTGCTCCTCAATAACACGCTCGATGCGGTGTGTAGCGGTTCTCTCGATTATCGTGACCTGCTTCCTGATTGCACGGTCAACGACCTGCTGGACTCTCTGTTTGCCCGATTCGGTGCGGTGGTCTATGTACATGCGGCTACGATGACGGCTCGCATCGTGCTGTTGCGCGACAGCTTCGAGGCTTCTCCTTCAGCCGATTGGGATTCGCTCAAGGCTTGTCGTCCAAAGATAAGTATATCCGAAGCCCAAAGTCTTAAGCTCTCTTCTCCGACGAGTTATGAGGGAGCAGCACCAGCGGAGGATAGCTATGATGTATTCATGGATAAGTATGAGCGTATCATTGATACCGAGACTCATACTGGAGGTGTGTGGACACGTCCGCTCCTGGTTCTCGACCATCATTCCGGGAATGTGTACAAGAATATCCGAAAATATGAAGGTGGTACCGAGACTCGAGAGACTTCGCTTTTCTCCTCGATGTTCTTTCCATGGTACCGTGAGTATGACGGTATGGAGACCTTTGAGGTGTCAGGAAAGGATGAGTGTGTGCCTATGGCTGAGGTTCCTTATGAGATGGCTGGTGCTCCCGATTCTCAGAGTAAGATGTTTGTCCCGATGTTTTTGTGCGGAGTGCGCAATGCTCATACCATAGTCAAGGGAATGTCGGCCATCGATGTGGATGACACGCTCAATGCCTCTACTGATCTCGCTTTCTGCTTTGCCCATGGTGAGTCCGTCACAGAGATGGGTGATGCCACAGGCCGCTATTACGGCTCCCCGATGTGCCGTTCTTTGACTGGTACTCGTTTTGTCGATGCTGCAGGCAATGAGTATACCTACTCGTTGATCTATGTCGGTGAAGACGGGGCGTATAACCGTTTTTGGAGAGCTTACGATGCTTTTCTTCGTCACGCCAATCATACGGTAGAGCTGGATGTGAACTTCACCCGTTCGCTCATCAACACCATGGACATGTCCAAGCCCATCATGTTGATGGGGCAAATGTTGATGATCGATAAGACATCGCGACGTTTGCCCATGAGTGGTGTCAGTGCAGCCATGACCACATTCCGCACGATGAAGCTGTTGGAGCCTTACGACTTGGCTTCAGAACAGAATCCCCGACAGATTGTGTCTCAGTCTACCGCTTGGGAGTTCTTCTCCAATCAGGATGCAGCTTGTGAGGCTGCGCTGAAATCTCTGGAGGGCATCGCTCGACAAAATTTCAATGAAGTGTATCCATACGCTACCATAGTTTACATGGAAGAGTCTTCCTACTCTGTTGCTGAATCAGATACGATAGATATGTCTTTATGGGAGTCTTCGGGTGCTCCAACAAATGAAGATGTAGTGAATGGAAGGGTTCAAACGGAGACTTTCTCGTGCAAGATTGCCTATAATATCCTCTTTTATTGTGACTATGGTGGTGATGAAGGAAATGGGTATTATAACTACAATAATATTCTTCATGGCCTGTATTCCGTCACTTTTACTGCAGGAGTCCGTGCTGTTAGACGTGGATAAATTTGTCCTTTCGTAGTTGTATCTCAAGAAGTACCTTTGGCATATGATTTCGTTGACCACCTATATAACCGATGCGGCAGCTCTGTTTGCTCAATGGCAACCTACTCATCCCTCGATGACGATGGATGACTTCTATGAGTTTCTGTGTTCGCCTACTCCCGAGAGAGAGCAGTTCCTATCCTCTTTCTCGGTGGGTCGGACAGTAATTAACGATTTTGTATATCTGAGTATATGAGCCTCTCTGTAATGATTACCCCAGGTTCTCGTGTTTTAGCCGGCAATCCTATCAAGATGACCGTTGCTTCAGACTCGAAGGTTATCTACAGCATAGCTGCTGCTGGTGAGGTGTTGTATACTGGTAGCGGCATTGGAAGCTTCGGTGTCTTCATCAACGATATCGTAGAGGGTGCCATGAGTGCCCAGTTGATGTACAATAACGATGATCGCCTGCTGATACCAATCTCCGGTAATGGTGTGGAATTTACTGTTTCGCTAAGAAATGCCGATGGAGAGACTGCCAACAGAACATTCACGGCTTATATGGGTGGAGTATCGAAAACTACCTTGCGGAGTCTTGGCCAGAGTAGCATCTTCACAGGTAAGTTCTGTAATTATGCAGGTAACTTCTTCTTCACCACCCGTGTCGGTTCGTCAGTGATAAGCCTACGTGAGACAGAAGTTTCTCCATTGCAGTTCATCTATCCTTCTGATGGTACTCTCTCCGCTCGATGCGGCAATTTTTCCGTGTCTTTGCCTGGTACTGCAGGCAGTCTGTACGGGCTGAACATATACGCTATCCGCAAGCAGCTGTTCATGAAGCATGGGCAACTAGTCAATCGCCTTGCAATCTACTGCAACGAGTCACTGGCTTGTACCATCTGCCTGCTACCTTGTTCCATGGTGAGAGAACGCTACTATGTGCGTTTCCTCAACTCCTTGGGATGCTATGAGATTATGGAACTTACCGCTTCGGCACAGGTCAAGGCCACCTTTGCTGATGAGGATACCTACAACGAGTACGATGATGTGGTCGATGATTATGTACAGCGTCGCCAGCGTCAACGCAGTCGCAAGCAGCTTGAATTGGAGAGTGGCTATAAAAGCCGTGATGAGCTACTGTTCCTGCTTGATATGCTCTCCAGTGATGATGTCACCCTGTTGGGTTACGAAGGCAACGATGTCAAGGTTCATCCAGTATGTGAGGACTGGCATCTTGCCGTATTGCCAACGGTTCCTGATGGTGTCCCCATTACTCTCCGCTTTGCCGACGACGAGCAGCGTTCATCTACGGATCTGTCATTGGACAATCTCGGTGATGCACGCATCCATACCGAACAATTCACCCAGCAATTCAACTGACCATGGCAACAGTACAAGAGACCATAGATAACTTGATTTCCTACATCGATGCCGCTGTAGCGAAGCATTCCGTATCCAATCGGCATGTGGCCACTGTTCTTGCGTTCCTGAATGAGGGCCTTAAGGCCGTCTCTACGGAAGTGCTCGATGAGAAATATCTCAATCGTGACAAGGTCGACAGTACGGATTTCTTGTTGAAGTTGCTTGGTGGTGTGGAGATTGGTGATTTCGTTGATTCCATTACCGCAGGTAGCGGTGCCTCTATAGATCCCAAAGGTAATGCCCAGTTGCAGAGTCTTGAAGTTCGTGGTGCAGCTCAGTTCCGTGAGGTCATCATCAACCGTCTGTCTGCCATCGAGGGGGATTTTGAGTTTACAGAGAGTGGAACGATAGATAAGGTTATCCATGTGCAGGACAATGTTTATATCTTGGCCATCCGCAAGCGTTGGAATTATGATTTCACGGCATTCAAGGCCGATGATGTTGTCCATGGTTCGCTTAACTCTCTGCTTGCCGATGGTAGTATCCTCACATCCTGGTTCCGTGTCATTTCTGTAGATGTATCGGCCAATACGCTTACTGTCGCTCTGTATGATGATGTCGATGTTCCTGATGTGAGGAACTATCCTCCAGTGGCAGGCATGAACATCAAGCGTCGAGGCAATGCCGTAGACGAGGAGCGTCAGAGCTGTTGGTACATTTCCGTGTACGAGGGTGTCATCATGTATCTTGAGGGAGTCACGAAGCCCATCCTTGATGAGAGCAATTACTATCTCTCCATCGGTCGTCCCAAGCATCTTGAGTTGTTCAATGGTCTTCCCATCAACTACAAGCATCCCTATCTGTTTGCCCGTGGTGCCATCATCCGCGACCTTCTCCGTGTCGATTGGACTGGCAATCCCGAGTATGAGCTTGTTGATGTCGGCCCATGGCTTCCTACAGGAGAATATATCCGTGATTACAGTGAGGAACTGCAGAAGTATGTTCAGCACCAGGTGTGGTATGGTTCATGCTGTTGGCGTTGCGTGGTTGAAGCGGCGACGGTCGGTGTCGCTCCCCGATGGAACAACACACAGTGGGTCTGTGTGGTCGGTGACAGCAATTTCTCGTTGGCCATAACCAGTTCTAAAGGCCGTTTCTTCTACTTCGGCCGTGAATATACGACCCTTGGTTTCATACTCAAGCATGGTGACACGGATATATCTGTTGATGCCTGGCAGGTGGAATGGTCACGGGAGAGTGGTCTTCCTGAGGAGGATACTCTATGGAACATCGAACACTCTTCATGTGGCAGTACCGTCGAGATCACACCGGAGGATATGCCCTCGAACTGGTATGACACCCGTAAGGTGGTGTTCCGCTGTACGGTCTACCTGAAGGACGGTGAGGTTGAGCAGACCATGACAGAAACAATATCCATCAATTGACAATAATCTAAACGATAGAATATGAAAACAGCAAGTGCCTATATCTTGTACACTCCGCTTACCTTATCCCTATATATGGATGCGGTAGGCGGTAGTTTGAGCCAGCGCAAGGACGGTCTGACTGGAATGTTCGACCCCGACCGCTCGCTGTTCCCCATGATGCTGCGTCCTCGTCTTGAGATTCATGATGCGGACAATCTCGTCGCTCCCGGTGACCACACGTCTGACCTCATCGATTGCCGTTGGTATATTGGTACCGATGATACTGGGGAGCGTGTTACCCAGTCCACAACCGGCTTCTCCCTAGGTGAACATGGAACCTTGACAGTAAAGCGTAACGTGGAGCCTTCCATGCCGTTGAACCTATTCTTCAGCTGTGCCTTCCTCGACCCTCGTACGAACAAACCCTACCGCAAGACCCAGCTTGTGACGCTTACCTCTGCCCTCGGTACCGAGCTTGCCTTGTCGATAGCTATCGATGCCGCCAAGAAGATGGCTGTAAGCCCCTTCCTGACGAATAAGCGTCGTACGATTACCGCCACCTTCCGCAACGGTGACAGCATCATCCCCGATGAGTATGCCGTGTATCGATGGGAAGTCCTTGACGGTAATGCATGGCGTGCCATTACTGAGGATGATCTCTTTTATGTTTCGGGACAGGGTACCAAGTCACTGACGATAGACCGTGCCTACATCGATAAGGAATTCATCCGTGTTGTGGCCTATCCGATATCTTTTCCTGACAACACGGTAGAAGCACACGCGAAGGTTTATCGCTGGTATGGCCAGTGGGACGAGCGTGAGATAATCACACGTGGCAAGTTCGTCCGTTCCACCACCAAAGAGATTGAGATATGCTGTTCTGTTGACACTCCCAGAGGTGAGGTGGTATCTCCCGAAGACTACTTTGACATCACCCATATCTTCACCACGAACGAGAAAGGTGCTCCACAGAAGGTCATCGGTTATGGCGAGAGGGTCGTTGTTCCTGCCTCCATCGTCGGCAAGGATCCTAATGTACTTCCCGTGTTCGGATGTGAAGTAAAGGAACGCACAGCTTTGCGTGCTTGCCTTATAGACGGTAAGGAGGTCATGCTGAACGGTGTTATTATGACTATGAGTGTAGCCAACCAATAAAAATAGAACTATGAGCCAATGTAGATTTTTTAGCGTTCCAGCCACTATTGCCGACGGGTTAGTGTATAGACAACTCCGTCTCCATTGGTTGGAGGATGGCGAGGTGAGAGTGTTACTCAGCTCTTCCGATTTGTATCCCTATGGTATAGACCGTGCTCTTGCTGCAGGAGCTGTGGAGTTGAGTCGTGATGAAGTGATTGAATTAATCAAACTATAATAAAAGGATATGAGCAAGTATAGTGCAATAGATGCCCTTGAGGCGATTGTGGACGGTGACACCATCGTTCCTGGAATGAATTTCGTGTTACCTTCAGGTGTGGGTACCACACAGTATTATAACCCTTCAACTGGTCAGTGTACACCGAACTACAAGGATAAGCCTATAATGCTGTATCCCTACTGCTATTCGAGTAGTACGGGTCGGTTCCTTGTTCCGAGCAGCGAGCAGATGATGTGGTACATGGGGAATCCCGAAGCAGCTTCTTCTCAGATTCTGACCGCTAAAGGAGGAGCTGTAGCTGATGCCTACAAGGATAGGTTTGAGCTGACCACGTATACCGTCAACAACCAGACGTTCCCAGCCTTGAAAGTAAAGGGGAATCTTGCTTCTGCCCAGAACTTGAACGATGTGACCATCTACTTCAGGTCGACGTTCAACGGTATGGAGGTCACCTGTCACGGCAGCATCTCCATTAAGGAAAGTGTGGGTGATATGTTTGACATCCTCATCAACTGCTTCAATGATGATGGATTGAGTGACACCGTGATAGATAATGATACGGAGTGTCTTATACTTCAGCCTATGCTGTTGAACTGTGGTGAGCCGGTTTCTCCTTCTGGCAGTTGGGGTTGGAAACGTGCTACCTCCAGTGGTCTTGATGATCTTCAATATATCAATGGTATCATAGAGCTTGTAGGTGCTGATGGTATCAGGATTTTCCATGGCGCTGTCGAAGGTACTGAAGAGTTCTTTGCTTGTGTAGAGCACAACGGAGCCACCTACCGAAAGGGAATCCAGGTGTGCGATACCCATGACCCTTACTACATCAATGTAGGCCGTAGTCAGGCTGGTAATTTGGTTCGACAGAGCGACACTGTCACCTATACGCCTCAGGTGCTCTCTCGTTCCGGCAATACGGTACAGAGTGGATGGGAGTTTTCCTTTGTTGCGCGTGACAATGAAGGTAATGTCGTCCTTCAGTCATCTAAGGTATCAACCTTCAGTGTCGAAGGCAGTCTTGTGCACGAGCATGGTGGTCTGAATATTCACATTTCAGCGTCAAAGTCATGAATCACCGGATAGGAGCTTTCGACTCATTGGTTCCTGCGCCTAAGGATGGTGAGAGCCCCAAGATATTGGAGCTTTCGCCACCCTTGATAGCTCATCCCATAGATTCTGCCACGAAGAAAACGATAGGGGAACACTCCTATTGTGTCCATGTTCGTGTACTTCAGGATAATGAGGCACTGGAATTGAGTAATGATTATGACTGTACCGCATCTTCAGTAGTAAATGTTTCCGCAGAGGTGTATACTTACTTCATGGAACGATGTTTCCAGATTATCATTACCATTCCTGATGGAATCGAAAAGTATTCTCCCATCGATGTCATGACTATAACTGTAAGTCATAAGTCTGGTTTCTCGGTATCATCCACCATTACGATAAGCTATGTGCAGCGTGGTAGTACGGGTCTGCCAGGCAAGACTATTCCCCAGCCTTATGATTGTGGTTGGTGGGATGTCGGGACTACCTACGTTGTCAAGAACAATTATGCTCCTCGAGTCGCTTATCCCAAGACTTCGAACCCACAAGTGTATGTGCGTACGGAGAATCCCTTGAAATATGGTAGTGACGGTAAGCCGCTCGATCCAGCCACAGACTATGCCACCTATGGAGGCACAGGAGCTTGGCTACTGTTCGAGAAATATGCAGCCATTCTGGTAGATTTGTTGATGGCCAACTGGGCACGATTCGGAAGTCCCGAGGGCGGTGTGTTCTGGGAACATTACCTATTCTCTGCCTTGGGTGTTCCTCAAGGAGGAGGTAGTGTTGTAGACTATTCTGTCTATGCAGATAGTTCCTCACCTATCTTTGATGTAGATACCAAAGAACTCACGGGCATTTGGACTCCCAATCTGTTTATAGATTTCAAGACAGGTCGCATTTTTTGCAATAATGTTGATATTTCAGGTATCATCAATGCCAATGGCGGAACATTCAAGAATGGTGAGGTCAACATGTCTAACGGCAAAGTCCTTTTCGCTCGTGACGGTAGCGGAAATATAGCCGGTAAGGGTTTGGTTTGGAATAGTGCCGGTGAAATGTGGCAGTCTTCTGGTATGCAGCCATTGTGGCTCACCGTACAGAAGGCCATAACTATCAGGAACAGGTTTATATATATGTCTGCATATGGAGGTCATATGCTTGACACATTATATGGAGTATATTTCAACACGCAGTGGAATGCAATGACTGCTGGTGACAATTGCTATCAATTCCTGCTGTTACCGACACCGCAGTCTTTCACTACTCTTGGTACCATCGAAGAAATCTACATTAAAATATCCAAAAGAGAATTGTTTTTCTTTTGGTTCAAGAGCGATGATGTAAGCGGTTCATTCTATATAAAATGTCATAAGGACGGGTTCATCAAATTGCGTAATAATAGTGGTAATATAATCAGTCTGAGTTCTGGAGATACTCTGCTCCCCAAAGAAGGTGTAATATGTAAGCTTGAATATACAGGAACCTATTGGCTCGGAGATTCTATGGATTATAATGCTTTCATTCTATCCTAAATATTCATCAATATTAACAACAACTAACGATTATGTCAGAAAAAATTGATTTGTCCACTCTGCCCGAGTTGGCAAGTGTGGAGAGCCAGGATGTGATGTTGGGTTACAGCAAGTCCGGCAAGAAGTTCGGTTTCATACCGGTCAGTTTCGTTACGGCCGAGGGCTATGCGTGCCGTCGATGGGATATGACGAAGAGCACTCCCGTGGGAGAGGCAGTTGGTAACATTGACTACCTCCGCAAACTCCCTTCCCTGTTGGGCTTGGGCTGTTATCTCGTTGACAAGAACCACGGCCGTCGTAAGCTCGACCCCACGAACCATTATAAGTTTGCCACTGGTGAGGCAGCAGCTTTGGACGGCTCCATGGGTGACTACATGTGGGGTTGGGGCACCAAGTGGTACTATGCATGGTGGATTGAAGGGAACTATTATTATGAAGCAGCTTCGTTGAAGCCTATTCCTGGACGATGGAATTATACTATTCCTGTAGCCTCTACGAGTGCCCTGGGTGTCTCTGTTGTAGACCGTGAAAACCTTGAGCTTGTCAGTGTGGTAAGTGATGCCGCAAAGTATCGAGGAGGTAACAACGACACCTCCAAGGATGGCAAGTTCAACACTATGCTTGGCCGTGCAGCCACGAATCTTGATGCCGCTACCTTTGGCAGCTATGCCCGTAAGAAGGGCGATGGCTGGGAAGGTTATTGGTACGCCCATAGCGGTATCATCGGTGCGCTGTTCCGCATCATCTTTGGCACTCGCAACGTGCAGGCCGCCTACAATGCCAGCAAGGATGCCAACGGACTTTATCAAGGTGGTCTCGGCACTGGTGTGACTGGGTTCAATGATACCGTTTGGGGTGAGAAGTTTTCCCATTATCCTTTCCTTCCTACTTCTGTCGGTATTGAATTGGCCGACGGTTGTGGCACTGTATCGTATACTGTAACGGATGACAGCGGAAGCACTCTTGGCACCGTAAATGTTCCTGTTTTCTTCGGTTTGAAGAACATGTTCGGCTACCTCGGTCGCTTGGGCCGTGGCGAATTGATCAACAAGAAGGAAGGCGGTGGCGGTGACCTGTATGTCGTTCCGAGATTGCACAGCAGCTATAGCATGAGCAGCTTGAATGGCCTTGTCAAAGCTGCGGAATTACCTGCAGCAGCTGTTGCTTCCTCATGGGAATACATTCAACAGCTTTCGATGAATCATTTGTGTCATTGTCCTACAGTCACAGGAGCGCCAGCAACTTCTTCTACGCACTATTGTGATGGTTTTTACAATGACAATGCTGTTTCGGGTCTCCGCGTGCCTTCTCGCGGTGGCCATGGTAGCCATGGAGCCAATGCTGGCTTGGAGTGCTTCTTTGCTATCCATGGTGTCTCGTATGCCTATGGGCGCTTTGGCTCGCCCCTCTGCGAAGCAGAAGAGGACTGGGACACAACGCCTACGCTAGTGCCCGCATGATAGCAGAGAAGCCGCAGGAACCTTGGAGACGGAGTGTCCGTAGGACACAAAGAACCCAAGGTGCGAAGCACCGCACCCCTATAGCCCCGTAAGGGGCTTTTAAAAGAAAAAAAATACAATTTGCTCTTTGATATACTTTCCATATTCATATTTTATGTAATTTTGCAGCGTATCATCATTGATGATATCGGTTGCTGTTTCTACATGTGAGCTGTTTCGGGTCTCCGCGTGCCTTATCGCGGTGGCAATGGTAACAATGGAGCCAATGCTGGCTTGGAGTACTTCAATGCTAACAATGGTGTCTCGAATGCCAATGGGCACAATGGCTCGCCCCTCTAACTTCCTGGCATGGGCATTCGTCTGCCCCATGCTTGAAAATGAGACAGGACCGCACCCCATGGTGAAAGATACACGATGCAAGAAGTGCTGGTAGACGTACTTTGTACGGCCGACGGCAGGGACAGAAAGACGCAGACGAACCGTATGACACCGCCATAACACCGCCTATGACACCGTATGAAACGGAAGGGACACATATCTGAGACTGTTGCGACGCAGGAGAATCTCCAGTCAGCCTATTGGGGCTACAGCCGTGGTAAGCGCGACCGCCACGAGGTTAGGGTCTTTGAGCAGAGCCTTGAGCCCAACCTTGAAAATCTCCTTCATGCGTTCGCAACATGTTCTTTCCGTACATCCCCTTATATTCCCAAGGAAGTCTTTATCCCTAAACACCGTACAGTCCACAAGCTGCCTGTTGGTGACCATGTCATCCAATGGGCATCCGTGCTCCCAGTCGAGAGTTGGCTAATGGACACTCTGTATTTCCGTTCTCCAGCCTGCGTGCCAGGCAAGGGTACCCATTTCTATGTGAAGCAAGAAATGGCGGAATTACGGAGGTGCAGCCAACAAGAGGTGTATTACGATGTGCAGCTCGATGTACATCATTATTTCCCGAACATTCACCATGGTCTGATGAAATTGCGCTTACGCGACAAGATAAAGGATCCGGTGCTGCTGCATTTCCTTGATGAGTTCATCGACAGTTTCCCTCATGGTCTCGTAATGGGTGTCAAGATATCCCAATTGCTTTCAGGACTTTATCTTGCCCCGTTCGACAGGCTTGCCTTACGCTGTTTTGGTATCGGTGATGACGTTGAGCGCTTCCGCTATTGGCAGAACCGCTACGTTACAGATTCATTCGTGACCTGTCGCACACGGGATCAAGCATCCGAACTGGCTAAGGGTGTTGATTATCTTAATGCCAAGTTTGAGCGTTATGTCCGTGAAGGTCTGAATCATTACAGTCGCTTCGCTGACAATATCGTCATCAAGCATGGTGATAAGGTTTTCCTTCATCTGATGGTTGAGCTGGCCGTCATGACGCTGGCACGTGACTTCTACCTTCAGGTGAACAAGTCTTGGAATGTTCGTCCTACGTGGATGGGCAATGACATCTGCGGCTATGTGCTCTACCATGACCACATCATGCTGCGCAAGCGTAACAAGAAAGCCCTATGCCGTCAAGTTGCCCGGTTACGCAAGAAAGGCTATTCCGAAAGGGATATACGCCTCAAGTGCGCCAGCCGTGCAGGGTTCGCTTCTCATGCAGATACACATCATTTACTAAAAAGTTTGAATATGGAAAAGAGATTAGGAACGGTTGTAAAGAACCGCAAGAAGAAGTCCCCGTTTGAGGACATGACCGTAGAGCAGAAGAAGTCTATTGACGACATCGTCTGCTTCAAGGAGGAGGATGAAAACAAGTGCCTGATACTTCTGAAGGATTACCGCATAGAAGATTCGGTGATTGAGCGGAACGATGACGGCACTCCCCAGCAGCGCATAGCCATCCGCTATCAGATGATCGAGAGTGTTTCTGGAGCAGACTCCGACAATCCGTCTTACAAGTGGAAGGAGGGCGATTGGTATTCCTTCAGCGGTTCGAAGGTGATGATTGACCAGGCACTGAACGATTTCTCGCGTGAGGATCTGCCTTTGGTCACTGCCATCCGAGAGTTTACAAACAAGAACCGCAAGCGGTTTTATAAATTCACCTAGCCGACCCTGCTGTTCAGGCGAGGCCCAAAAAAAGAAGATATGAATAGAGTTGTTTACCTTCAGCGTATGTCCTACACCCGTTATGACGATACGCATTGCCTCGCCTATCTGAACGAGGAAGTGATTGAGAACCATATTCCGGACGATGCTCCCGAGGACTTCAAGCCCGTGACCGCTTATGCCTACAGTGGTCCAGAGCTTGATGGTGGAACGATGCTTGAAGCACCCGATGACTCGCGCGATTCGCTGATTAACGGCATTATCCGCTCCCGGTACTCACAGACCGAGGAGGATGCCATCAAGACCCACCAGATAATTCTTCTGAAGAATCCAGAATGCGAGAAAGCTTCAGAATATGCATCCGAGTGGGCGGAGTTCTGCGTGGAGCGCGACAATGCCATCCGTATTGTCGATGGATGGAAATCTTAAGTAATTGGGGAACGGATTCGGTCTGTTCCCCTTGTTTTTCTTGTCCTTTCGTGTCTGATGGATTCCTGATACTTTTGCTATAAAAAACTATGGCAAGAGGTATCAACAACTGCAATCCCCTCAACATCGTGAAGAACTCCACCCGTTGGCAGGGGCTCCGTCCTGTACAGACGGACAACCGTTTCTTTCAGTTCGTATCTATGGAGTATGGTTATCGTGCTGCGTTCATCACGCTGTCCAACTACCGCAAGCTGCATGGCCTGGTCACGCTGCGTGGCTGGATCAACCGCTGGGCGCCTACGGTAGAGAATCCTACGGACAACTATCTGGGCTATGTTTCCAGAAAATCCCGAGTCGGTGAGGACGAGGATCTGCGCGATATCACCAAGGAACGTTTCTGTGCTATCGTAGCTGCAATGTCTCGCTTTGAGAATGGAGTGGATGCTGATATGAGAGAGGTCGAGAAGGGTTACGAACTGGCGTTTCCTGAAACAGAGTGATATGCCAGTCTCCAGATATGCCCGTGTGTTTGGCACGGAGATAACGGTGTTTGTCACTCTCGAACTGCACGGCCATTACATTACCGAGGATGGTGAGCTGTATTGGCCCGACGAGCTGAGCTTCCTCACGTAGTCGGGCGATTTCTAACGTTACTTTGCGTTCAATCTAACGTTACTTCGCGTGCGATCTAACGTTACTTTCTGCGCAAAGTAACGTTATTTCCAACGCAGTCTAACGTTATTTTTTGCCTCTAGGTGAAATTTTCCCCCAATCCCTTTGCCAATTCAAATAAAGTGCATACCTTTGTCACGCTTTCCTATACGACTGAGGCGGATTGACACCCGCCACCAATTTGAGCGGGATTTTTTATGCCCGTACATACAGGTGCCCTCATTGGCACTATAAAGGATTAGAGTTCCGTCCCTCGCGGTCGCTTAATGGCACCGCTGCCTCAGTCAAGGTGGAAAGCAGAGGGGAGCGGAACTCCTTTTTGTTTCCGCATGTATAACTTTTAATGCTTTCCTAAAATGACTAACGAAACCATTGAAATCCGCGAGAGTGAAAACCGAGTGACTAACTTTGCCGACGCGATGACTCGCAGTGAGGTGCAGCGCCTCTACGACATCGAGATGAAGATGCTCCGTGAGGACGGTACACGCCACTTCCACGAGTACCAGCGTGCACGCAGTCAGGCCTGCCGCTTCTTCGCCACCGAGGAACGCGAGCTGAAGCGCAAGATCCACGAGCTGGAGATGCAACTCATCAGTGCCCGTGAGCGCAAGCACAACTGCATCGGTGACGCACGCGACTCCTACGAGGTGCGCTGCATCGCCAACCGCGAGCGACGCGAAGACATCCGCCATCAGTACAACCTCCGTATGGTGGAGCTCGCCACCGAGAAAGACTAATGCACGACACTCTGTCCGTCTTGTTAGCGTGCGGCCTCCGAGACATCGGGGGCTTTTTTTTGTATGCATATAAAAAGAGTCCCCACCGGCTCTGAAGGTGGGGACTCTATTGTCAAGCATCAGCTGCATCATGAATTAGCGCATCTTTGATTCTGATACAGTCTTCATTCAGCCGTTCTATTTTATCTCCAGTGTCTTTGATGAGTTCTTCTATGCATTGGTTGATGAGCCTCTGGCTCTCTTCATCGGTATGGTTAGATACGATTTCTCTTACATGGTTTCGGAAATCAACATCATTTCCTCCATGAAAGAGTTGTTTTAATTTCTGTAAATCTTCAGTAAGCTCCATTGTGTACTCTAATTAAAAAGCCCCACCGGCTCGAAGGTGGGGCTCGGGTGTCAATTAAGAAACTTCAAAGAGATATTTGAAGCGAGCCTATTCTTTTGCTTATATCCTGCAAGGCATGATTGAATGTGTTCACGTCTTCGTTGCTTAACGAATATACCTTGCCTCTCACCTTATATCCGTAGATACGCTGTTGCAACCATGCAGCAGACTTGCCAAAGTAGTTCTTGGCGATGTATGACACTGATACGATGTCCTTCACTTGCTCGAACTGTTCCTGAATGCTCAATTGCTTCTTGAACTCCTCGACTTTATTGTTAAGTGTGTTGAATCGGCTCAGCATGAAGTCAGCTATAGCTTCAGCATCCTCAGAGGTGGTGTAGTTCTCTTTGATGTATAGGAACTTTTCCTGATATCGGGTGTCGTTCTCATCGGTTGTGGCATTCATTATTGCGCCCAACTCTTTCAATTCTTCCTGTAGGGTTTTCATATCTTGATTGGTTTTGTGACCCCTCCCTCACAAGGAGGGGTCGATGTTAATACCTAATTCTTTCAGTCTCTCTTTGCAGAACTTGATGCCTCTTTCAACTTGTCCCTTCCGGTCGAGTATCGCATCCATCTTCTTCTCTGAGACATCTGGGCTATTGTAAAACACCCATTCGCACATTTTTTGTTCTAACTTGAGTTGTGCCAGCTTGGTCAGCAACTCTTTCTTTTCTTGTTCTCTGTTCATAATCTCTCGGTTTTCTTAATTGACACTACAAAGATACATAGTAAATTTGATATGTGCAACATTTTCGCATAGTATTTTTGTTATGTATTTGTTTTTTCTAATATTCTAACGAATTGAATGCAGTTTCCACGCCCTCGATTTTGGCATCATCGATGACATGGGCGTATACGAGTGTCTCCTTGAACTCACTGTGTCCCATGATTTCCTTGAGTGTGGCCAGGTCTTTGGTCTTGCGTAGGAATATGGTGGCGAATGTATGACGGCCTACCTTCAGCGTCAGGTTCTTGTCAATCTTGGCTATCTTGGCAATCTCCTTTAATCTATAGTTTATGGTTTGTTCTGCTGGGAGGTTCTCCAGTATGAAACCTTTCCTTCTTGTCCCGACGATGTTGTTGAGCACGAACATGAGAGGGATGGATGTTGGCACCATGATAGGTTTGGGATTGCGGTTCGACAGCTTAAGTCGATAGTATGTGAATTTCCCTTCAGAGAACTGCTCCAGCTTCAGCAGCTTGGCATCACCGATATGCAAGCTCGAGAAACATAGGAACAGGAATATCTCCAGTGAGTGGTGCAGCTTTCCTTCCAACTCTCCCGATTTGTACAGCTCCACCAGTCTGCCCAGTTCCTCCTCGGTGAGATACACCATCGATGGAGTTCCCTTGGCAATGCGCCATCCGTCGAAAGGGTTTGTGTCCAGATATCCCGAGAGGAATGCCGCTCTGGTATATTTGCGCAGCACGGTCATGTTCTTGAATGCCGTGTTCCTGTTGTTCCCCAGTTTCAGCAGATGGGAGAAATATTCGTCCAGGAAGTCGCGGTCTATCTCGTCGATGGCCAGTGCTGGGGCATACTCCTCGAGTTTCTTGAGGATTACCTGTTCCGTGTTCAGGGTCGTGTCCTTGATTCTTGCCCCCTGTTTCGCTTGCTGGTGCTTGACATAGTCATGGAACGAGTCAAAATCCGATGGCCTTGAATATGCACGCATGAAGCTTGCTTTGGTCATCTGTTTGTCCCTTAGCCGGAACTTCACAAAAACATTGTTGATGCGTGCCAGGATATTCTCCAGTATGAGATTTTTATCCTTGGCCATAGGATCTGAGCTGAGAACCCTTGATTTTGTTTTGCTCCAGTCCTTGTCCAAAACATTCACCTTGGTTGAGAAATGAATTTTTTCTCTCTTGATGTAGAAGCGTACCCAAATTGTATTGGCGTTCTTCGTCTGCCTGATGTACAATGCGACGTTAATCATAGCTTTTTTCCTTTATGGTCTTCCAATGGTCTACTTTTGCACGGTATTTTCCCCAAACGGAGGGGTAGTTAAGTCGCTGATACTCTATAAACGACGAAGAGCCGTTAGATTACTCTAACGACTCTTTTGAGGTACCTGGCGGATTCGAACCGCCGTACACGGTTTTGCAGACCGTTGCCTAGCCACTCGGCCAAGGTACCCTTTGTGGTTTGCGGTTGCAAAGGTAGTACTTATTTTCGGATTGACAAATATATATCCTTCTTTTTTTTGCAGTTTTTTGCTGTTAATGTTTTTTTCTTTGTTGCGATATCTTCATTTTCGCTCTTTTTTGTTGCATATATCTCGTATAACGGACATGAACTATCTCCGCAAGTACAGCATTGGTGATTGCCCTTTCGTGTCTGTGAGGCATGGCGGCTCATGTGGCGCACTATCAGGTAGATGCATATGGCAAATACGATGCCAACGATGAGGTGTTGCAGTAGCATATGTGGTTCGGATAGTAAATATGTTTTATATTAGAGGAAGAATCCTGCCACTCGGTATACTACGAATGCGACCATCCAAGCCAGGATAGTTGTGTACAGAGCGGTAAAGATAGCCCATCCCCAACCCTTGGTTTCCTTCTTTATAGCAATGAGCGTAGCCAGACATGGAAAATAAATGAGCACAAATAGCATATAAGCCAGTGCAGCAGGAGCGGTAGTTACGCTCTTGAGTGCAGCTGCTATTTGTGCTTCACTCTCGGCGGTGTCGGCTACTTCTTGATTGGCGTAGAGCACGCCCAGTGTGCTAACGATAAGCTCCTTGGCTCCTACACCGCTCACGAGCCCTATGCCCATTTTCCAATCAAACCCGAGTGGGGCGATGGCAGGTTCTATGGCCTTTCCTATATGTCCTATATACGAGTGCTCTTGTTGTTCTGCGGGGGTGGTGTATTGTTCGCTGCGGGGGTAGTAGCCAAGGAACCACACAACGATAGAGGCGATGAGGATTACACCTCCCATCTTTTTCAGGTATTCGTATCCCTTGTCCCATGTATGCTTGAAGATCACCTTCCATGCTGGTCGCCGATAGGGAGTGAGCTCCATGACATAGGGCGTCTCGTCGCCGCGCATCACCGTGCGGCTCAGCAAACGGGCTACCAACACAGCGAGGAGTATCCCTGTGAGGTAAAGCCCCATGAGTACTGCACCCGAGTGATGGGGAAAGAAGGCAGCTACAAAGATTATATATACCGGCAGACGGGCGCTGCACGACATTAGTGGCGTGACAAGCATTGTGATCAGTCGACTTTTTCGACTCTCGATCATGCGTGTGGAAAGTATGGCGGGAACATTACATCCAAAGCCCATGATGAGTGTGATGAACGATTTTCCGTGTAGTCCCATCTTGTGCATCGCTTTGTCCATGATGAAGGCAGCGCGTGACATATATCCCGAATCTTCCATCAGAGAAATGAAGAAATAGAGGATAAGGATGTTAGGTAAGAACACAATTACACCGCCTACCCCCCCAATGATGCCATCGACTATCATATCTTTGACGGGACCTTTGGGGAGCAGCTGTTCGATGAGTATTCCCGTTTTTTCTACCAACCATTCGATGCCCTGCATGGGGTATTCTCCAAGTACGAAGGTTGCCTCGAACATGATGAATAGCGTGATGAGAAAGATGGCTACGCCCCACACTTTATGTGTAACCAGTCGGTCAAGTTGCTCGGTAAGGTTTAGGTTGGCCTTGGCCTTGGTGTGTGGTGGCGTGTAGGTTTCCTTCAAGGCTCCTTGTATGAATCCTCGCTTAGCTGTGCGTATGGCTTTGGGAACGCTCTCGCCCATGAGTCGGGTATATCGGCGGCGCTCCTTGTCGCGTAAGGTAAATATGGATTTGCTGTTGGGCATATGCTCGCGCACAAACTGCTCAATGTCGGCATCGCCTTCGAGCAACCCGATGGCTATGTAGCGTGTTGAGTAGCGATAGCGGGTATCTTCGCTTTTCCATACCTCATTACGCAAGGTCTCAATGCTCTGTTCCAACTCAGAACCGTGATAGATGTGTATGTGGCGGTAGGCATGTTTCTTATAACGAGTGTCCAGTGTGTGATCTCGCGTAAAGTCGGCTAGATGTTCCGTGTGATCGTCGGTATGTACTATGCTGCGGTGCCACTCCTGCAATTCGCGCATTACCTCTTTGTTAACCTCTCCATCATCATCTAGGAAATCGGCTCCCTCATATATGTTGATGGCCAAGTGGAGCAGATGTTCCAGCCCTTCGTTGTTCAGACTCACTGTGGGGACAATGGGTGTTCCCAAAAGTTTGCTTAATGTTTGGTAATCGAGCATAGAACCTTCGGTCTGCATGGCATCAAATTTGTTGAGTGCCACGATTACGCGTAGGTTCATATCGAGCAGTTGCGTTGTTATCTGCATACTGCGTTCCAGGTTGGTGGCGTCAATTACACTGATGACAATGTCTGGAGCATCGCCTACGAGGTGTCTTCGTACTGTCCAAGTGTCGGCAGTGCGAGAGGTGAGTGAATAGGTGTCGGGTAGGTTGGTGATGTGTAGATGATAGTCCTGGAAGTCACGCTCTCCCATCAGTATGTCTTCGGCTTCTGGCAGCGGTGCTGCATTGCCTTGTGTTAGGGTGGAAAAAAGAGAGTTCTTGCCTGAGAGCGGCTGTCCTACTAGTGCTATTTCTATCTTGTGCCTATGGCGGTGTGCAAGGCTTTTTAACGCACCGGTTGAGACCTCCGTTACCTTCATCTCATTCGCTGCCTCCTCAGTGCTGAGTACCTCTATCATAGATGCTTCGGCGAGGCTAAGGCTACGCTGCACACCCTCTACGTCGAGACTCACGTATGCTGTATCTGTATTCAGCACTTCGATGCATATCCCCTTGTAAAATCCTGCGTCTACGGCACGTTTGCGTGCACTACCATGTCCCTTTACCTTTATAATACAGCCCTTTTGGCCTGCCTGCATTTCAGATATTCTCATACTGCAATATTCTCATCTTTTTATATACCATACTACCAAGGCAACGCAAAGGTATAAATATCTGCATTCATTAACAAACTTTATTTAGACTCTTTTCAAACAAACCTTTGTTTTTGTGCTTTTGCCGTTAATTTTGTAACAATTGCATTAGCGTAAATAAGGGTTGCAGATGGTAGCTAAATGACATACGCAACCTCTTTGAACAGATAGCTTCTCAGTGTGCCCTGCTCATCTTCGAGGCAGAGGCGTCCATCTGTTTCTACGTGGTGCAGTGTGGCACGGAAGATACCTTGTGCATCGTGATATAGGGCTGGAGTGTTTAGGCGGTAGAGTAGGGATGTGTAGCGTGTGTGCATTGCTGAACACCATTGTGTGGCATCGGGGGAAGTAAGCAGTGATTGGTATTGCTCGGCAAAAGCGTTGACGATGGCGGTGAGCAGAGCTTCGCGGTCTGTGGTGTGGCCTAAGATGTGGAAGAGCGAAATAGGGTTTGGAGCATCACTTTTGAAGTGGGTTTGGTTTACGTTGAGTCCCACACCGATAAGGGTTTTATCGAGGTTGGCACCATAGATGTCGTGCTCGATAAGGATACCGCAGAGTTTATGGTCGCGGTAGTAGATGTCATTGGGCCACTTGATACGTAGACAGGGAACGTAGTGACTCAACACCTCACAGAGAACGACGGAGATGAGTTCGCAGACTATAAACTGTTCAGATGCCTTTACCATGGTGGGACGTAGGGCGAGGGTGAAGAGGAGGTTTGCTGCTGGAGATGCTTCCCATTTATTGCAGCGTTGTCCCCGACCGGCTGTCTGGTAGTCGGCAGTGATTAGGAGTAGGGGAGATGGGCTTTGGGGGAGCTGTTCTCTGGCTATAGCATTGGTTGAGGTGGTCTCGGTGAAGTGTATGCGGTGTATCATCGTGAGAAGGGTAGGTTGTGGTAAGCAAAGATACGTCTTTTTTTGCATGGTATAGAAGAAAAGTACAAAAAGATGCATCAGTTATAGGGAAAATGCGTATCTTCGCACAGGTATCATCAAATGTGTATCTGTATGGCAACGTTGAAAGACAATCATGATGAGGTGCGTGCCGAGTATATACGCCGCATTGAGATAGAGGCTTTGTGGGGTCGTAAGCATATTGTGTGGGAACTTCGCCGTGATGTGAACATACTGAGTGGCGTGAATGGTATTGGTAAGTCGACTATACTGAATCGTGCAGCTCAGCGTCTCGATTTCTTGGCTGGTGGCCTGGAGGTGGATGCCAAGGAACTGGATGGGGTGAAGATGACCTTCTATCCAGAGGAGGCAACGAAGATTCATTTCGATGTGATACGCAGCTTTGACCGTCCACTATTTCATAGTAACCTGGCTGAAAAGATGGCCGATAAGAATGTAAAGACTGAGCTCGATTGGCAGCTCTATCAGTTGCAGCGTCGTTTTCTTGACTATCAGGTGAACATAGGAAACCGTATTATCGAATTGCTCTCCTCGGGTGACCCCAATGGACAGCTTAAGGCGGCAGAGGTATCGTATCCCAAACGGAGGTTTCAAGACTTGACTGACGAACTCTTTGCGGAAACAGGCAAGCGCATTATACGCACCAAGAACGAAATAGTCTTTGAGCAAGAGGGGGATGAATTGTTGCCCTATAGTCTGTCGAGTGGTGAGAAGCAGATGTTGGTGATACTGCTTACAGTACTTGTGCAGGACATGCGTCCTTGTGTGTTGTTGATGGACGAACCCGAGGTGTCGCTTCATATCGAATGGCAGCAGCGCATCATTGCCATTATACGTGAGATGAATCCCAACGCTCAGATCATACTTACTACGCATTCGCCAGCCATGATTATGGGAGGATGGATGGATGCCGTCACAGAAGTGACGGATATCACCGTGGTATAGTCGAAATTTGGGAGTCGTTTGACTCGAACGATGTAATCTTTTTTGGGGGTAATACCTAACTCTAATTAAGAGATAATGGCCAAGAAACTTACCGACAACGTAAACTCACTCTATATAGGTGCAGCCAATAGCTTGCGTCCCAAGACGGCACGCAAGCGCATTGTGGCCTATGTGGAAAGCTACGATGATGTATCCTTTTGGAGCCATCTGTTGAGTCAATACAATACTGATAAGCACTATTTTCAGGTGATGTTGCCATCGAATACATCGCTCGCCAAAGGCAAGAAGGTGGCCATGATGAATGACTTGGGTCAAGGACTCGGATGTAATATGATAGCCTGTGTGGATAGTGATTACGACTATCTGCTTCAGGGTACGACGGGTACCTCGCGCCGCATCATAAATAGTCCCTATGTGTTGCATACCTATGCTTATGCGATAGAAAATTACCAGTGCTATGCGGGGAGTCTTCATGGCGTGTGTGTGCAAAGCACGCTTAACGACAAACGTCTAATCGACTTTGAAGCCTTCTTCCGCCTTTACTCACAGATTATCTATCCACTCTTTGTATGGAATGTGTGGTTCTATCGCAAACGAGAACTTTCTGTGTTTTCGATGCAGGATTTCTGTCATGTGGTGCGAATCGACCCCGTAAGTGTGCCACATCCCGAAGGCACGTTGGAGCAGTTGCACATGCGTGTTGAGAAGAAAATAAAATGGCTGACACGACGTTATAGCTACGCAGCTGCCGAGCTGGAGGCTCTGAAACCTGAGTTAGAGACCTTGGGAGTGACCCCTGACAATGCTTACCTTTTTATCCAAGGTCACCACTTGAAGGAAAATGTGGTGATGAAGCTATTGTCTCCCGTATGTGTGAGGTTGCGCCGTGAGCGCGAAGCGGAGATAAAACATCTGGCATGTCATGCACAGCAATATCGTAATGAGCTCACCTCGTATCATCACAGCTTACAGTCCTTAGAGGCGGTATTGCGCAAGAATACGGATTATGAGGATGCATCTACTTATGCTCTCGTACGGCACGATGTGGAGAATCTCATGGCACTGCTTGAGAGGGATTGCTGCACGGGGAATAAGAATTCTTAATCCTACACTCTGCTTATCCTATAGTACCGCTATCTTGCGATTGTTGGCAAGGTATACTCCTCGTGAGGGTACCTTTACAGTCTCTTTACTCTTCGGCTGTACCTTAACACTAGTTATCTTCTGTCCACTCAGGCTGTAGATAACGACAGTGGCCTCATACTCGAGCGATGATTCAATGTAGATGACATTCTTCTTGCCATAAATAGTGAGTCCGCGATTGGTGATATCTTCTAGCTGTTCTTCCTCTTCGGTAGCATTGCCGATGAGGAGGCGGCGTGGAGCACCACTTGCGGCTGTCGACATATAGGCACGGAAG
>JAZRMG010000040.1:0-4620 GCA_045647345.1 Bacteroidaceae bacterium
TCCTCCTCCAACTTCTGTATCAATGCACTCAGCGTAGGCTGGCTCACACCGCATGCCTCGGCTGCTCTTTGGAAGTGGCGATGCTTGTCGAGCGCCACGATATACTCTAACTGCTGGATGTTCATCTTTTATATTTCTTAAGTTAATGGCAAAATTAATGTAAAAAAATGATTAAACGAAAATATTACCTATTTACTTATAAGGTGTCACAATCAAAGATGGGTAGAATGTAAAAAAAGTGGATATACCGGAGTATATCCACTAGATGTCTTGTGTAGGACAGATTATTTCACGCGATACCAGTCCATTGTGCGACCTATGAGGCCACGCTTGTCGAGTGAACCACGTACTTTGAGCACATCGCTCTCAACCTTCATGGAGCAGTTGTAGGTCTTACCATTGCCCGGATCGTAAATGCTGCCGCCGCTATACTCGCTGCCAACTTTCTTGAGTCCGCTGAGCATGTTGAGCCCGATAAGTTTCCGTGAACGCAGTTTGCTGTCGGGGTTCTTGTTATCAACGGCAGGTGAGCCATCGGCTTCGGTGGGATGTTGCAGCCATACAATCTTTCCATTGAATACATCACCAGTCTTGTATACCTCTACGATGGCTGTTCCGTCATCGAGCTTCCATTTTCCCACTACGTCTTGTGCCATTGCTGTACAGATAGAAACGAGCACAAACATCATAAAAATGCTTAATTTTTTCATTTTGTTATAGGTTTTTTAGTTAAACATCGCACAAAGATACAAACAACGTATGAGAATATGAAGTTTACTTTGATATTTTTTTATTATAGGTATGTTAAGCTCTTTAATAGATTGTAACGATAGGATTATTAACCGAATCTATTTGTACAATAAAAAAACTCGGTTTATCTTTGCATCGTCAAAACAAGAGAAAACATAACAGAAAAAGAAAATATAATATAAACCTATAAAAATAATTTGAATTATGGCTAAGAGTATTGTTGGAACACAGACTGAGAAGAATTTGATGATGTCATTCGCTGGTGAGTCACAGGCACGTATGCGCTACACCTATTTTGCCAGTCAGGCAAAGAAAGAGGGTTATGAGCAAATCGCTGCTATTTTCACCGAGACTGCTGAGCAGGAGAAGGAGCACGCAAAGCGTATGTTCAAGTACCTCGAGGGTGGCATGGTAGAGATCACAGCTAAGTTCCCTGCAGGTGTTATCGGTACCACAATGGAGAATCTCCGTGCAGCTGCTGCCGGTGAGCATGAGGAGTGGGTTGACGACTATCCTAAGTTTGCTGATATCGCTGCTGAAGAGGGTTTCCCCGCAATCGCTGCAATGTATCGCAACATCGCCATCGCTGAGAAGGGTCATGAGGAGCGCTACCTTGAGTTGTTGAAGAACGTAGAGGAGGGTACCGTATTCAAGAAGGATGGTAAGGTATTCTGGCAGTGCCGTAACTGCGGCTTCATCGTTGAGGCTGAAGAGGCTCCCAAGGCATGTCCCGCATGCTTGCATCCTCAGTCATACTTTGAGGTGCAGAAGGAGAATTTTTGATTCTATATATTACATAATTATTCCCCCTAAAAACAATTCAACTAATACCGTGAAAAACCGAGAAGAAGGGACGCCGTGAGGCGCCCCTTCTTTGCTATAGAGAGGAATTTATTGTTTTTCTTTATTTCTTTAATTTCTTTAGATTGATGGGAATATTCTTATTCCTTCTTGACTCCTTTATATATAATATATCCGATAGCGAGCACCACGAGACTAATAATGACATATCCTATCTCATGGCTGTATTCTGAAACGGTGCTGATGAGCTGGTCTTCGGGAACAATATCTTCAAGATACCAGCCGAGAGCTGCGAGTACGCCATTCCAAAGGCCGGCACCGAGAGCGGTGAAAGCGATAAACTTGCCAATGCTCATTTTGGCCAAGCCAGCAGGGATAGAGATGAGCTGACGAACAGCGGGTACGAGGCGACCAATGAGGGTGGCTATCACGCCATGCTTGTTGAAGAACTTTTCGGCGGTCTCTACCTTCTCCTGATCGATAAGGCACATGTGGCCGAAGCGACTATTGGCAAACTTATACACAATGGGCTTACCCAACCATAAGGCGAGATAATAGTTGGCCAACGCACCGATGAGTGCACCTACAGTAGCGAATAAAATAACAAGCCATACGCTAAGCTCTCCAGTAGAGGCTGCTCTATAGGCTGCAGGGGGAACCACCACCTCTGAAGGGAAGGGGATGAAAGAACTCTCGATAGCCATCAAGAGAGTGATAGTCCAATAGTTGAGGTGCTCAAGGCACCATTGGATGAATTGTATAGATTCCATGTTTTATTTGTTTTGATTATTATAATCTTTTTAGTCTTTTAATTTATCAACAGACTATATCTGAATGCAACTTATAATTCAAACTCTTGAATTCACTAGTTGATTAATTTTAGTCTTTCGATCATCTCATCGGCGCTTTCGCCTTGCGCTGGGCTTATACTGAATATCTCGTAAATCTTTTGTGGGCATTGTGCCAGGGCTACTGTGAGCGTGTTGCGGAAGTTGTCCTTGCGTAGTGTCCACTCGCAGAAGCAGAGGTAGGGATATATCACTTCGGATTCTATGGCAGGGTTGTCCTTGAGTAGTTGTAAGATATAGTGACTCATTTCGCAGTGCCCGTTCTCGAGCATCGATACGCCTACAAGAAAGAGTGAGCGTTCTATATTACCCGTATCATGGGTGATGGCTTTGAGAAACTGCTCGGTGCTCTTCTCATAGTAACCTTGGCAAAGCAACTCATGCCCTTTCATAATCATGAGTTCTGTGTTGTCCGGATATATTTTGAGCGCTTCTTCGGTGTAGGTGACGGCCTTGTCGTGTAGTCCTTTACGGCTGAAGATAAGTGACATCTGGCTATATAGTTGTGCCTGCTCTTCAGAGCCTTCAGGTATGGTGGTGAGTGCTTGTGTGAAATAGTCGAGTGCCTTATCGTCATCTCCTAGGTTTACACGACACATGCCCATGTGAAACAATGGGTCTACAGTCTCGGGATAATGTTCGTGTATGGTATGGTAATACTCTTCGGCACGTTCGTAGTTGCTGATGTTGAAGTAGCAGTTAGCTACGGCATACAAGGCATAGTAGCACTCGTCGCCGTTGATGGCGATGACAAACTCAAAGGCTTCGATAGCTTTGTCGTATTCTTCGCAACGGAAGTAAATCTTTCCTAACTCTTCCCAGTAGAAGGTGGAGTAGGGGTCTATGTCGAGCAGTTGATTGTAGAGTGTAATTGCCTCGTCAAAGCGCTCCTGATGGGCATGGCTATAGGCAGCCGACTCTATGAGAAGCTGATTGTCGGGGTATCGTTGAGTTGCTTCGTCTATCCATAGGCTTGCCATGTCGTTTTGTTCGTTGTCGATTAGCAGGTCTATGATGTCGGCATAAGTGTTAGCTTCATAGTTCTCCTCTTCGATGAGTGTCCGTAGCAACGCTTCAGCTTGAGCACCCTGCTTGGCGGCCAATAGCAGTTCGGCGCGGAGGAACATCACTTCGCGGTCTCCTTGGTCAGTAATATTGTCCAAGATGTGTTGTGCCTCTTTGGGGTGTCCATTGATGAGTCGTGCGCGAGCTTTGAAGATGAGTGCATCGATATTCTCGGGGTGTAGGCGCAGGGCATAGTCGAGTGCCGCCTCGGCCTGTTCTGAGTCCCCTTGCATAGCATAATATTCGGCAATGTCGGTCAGCTCGGTTGCTTCGAAGTAGAACGTGCGCTCACCGTTTATCATCTCCTCGTATCGTGCTAGCAGGCTACGAAACTCAGGCTTGTCGAAATATTGTGCGAAATTATCTCTCATATAATAATGTGTTTATATTTGTACTGCCTGTTATAAGACGGTAACAAATATAAACACAAAATAGTTTGATTTTATTTATTCATCTTGCTCCAAGTATCCTTGAGCGATACAGTGCGGTTGAATACGAGGTGATCAGCAGTAGAGTCCTTGTCAACGTTGAAGTAACCAATGCGGCGGAACTGCAAGTAGTCCAAAGGCTTGGCGTCAGCCAAGTAGCGCTCTACGTAGCACTCGGTGAGCACCTGCAGTGAGTCGGGGTTGATCATCTCCTTCATAGCCTCGAGTGCATCGCAACCCTTCTCCTCGCGGATGGCTGCCATCTCGTCGCGGGGATTCTCTACCTTCCACAAGCGGTCGTAGAGGCGTACCTCAGCTTTGAGGCAGTGTGCGCAGCTCACCCAGTGCAGGGTACCCTTCACCTTGCGGTTGCTACCGGGCATACCTGTCTTGGTGTCAGGATCATACTCGGCGTATACCTCTACGATGTTGCCCTCGTCATCCTTCTTGCAACCTGTGCACTTCACGATGTAGGCATTCATGAGGCGTACCTCCTGACCGGGAGTCATGCGGAAGTACTTCTTCGGTGCATCTTCCATGAAGTCCTCACGCTCCATCCACAGCTCGCGGCTGAACTCGATGGTGTGTGTGCCAGCGTCCGGATCCTCGGGGTTGTTGATGGTCTCCATCACCTCTACCTGTCCTTCGGGATAGTTGGTGATGATAAGTTTTACGGGATTGATGACTGCCGATACACGGGTTGCGCGAGCATTAAGGTCTTCGCGTAC
>JAZRMG010000041.1:0-9252 GCA_045647345.1 Bacteroidaceae bacterium
ATGAATAGTATTTACGGCCATTTACGGGTCCATTCGTGATCATTCGTGTTAAATAATAAACATGAATTGCCACGAATAGCCCCACGAATTGCCATAAATATTTATGTCTCACGCCTCACGCAAATGCTTGATTCTCACGCCGAGCCGCAGAGAGCACAGAGAGCCCTCGTTTGTCGACTTCGTCGTACCCTTAACCCTTAACCATGCCCCTACAATTCCTCCCCTAAGTTAGGGGAGGTGCCCACAGGGCGGAGGGGTATGTAACAGCCATTTACATTAAATAATAAACATACATTGCGAATAGAAATAGTATTTACGGCCATTTACGGGCCCATTCGTGATCATTCGTGTTAAATAATAAACATGAATTGCCACGAATAGCCCCACGAATTGCCATAAATATTTATGTCTCACGCCTCACGCAAATGCTTGATTCTCACGCCGAGCCGCAGAGCACAGAGGACCCTCGTTTGTCGACTTCGTCGTACCCTTAACCCTTAACCATGCCGAAGGCATATTAACCAGCGACAGCGTCGCGACTAACCGCTGCAAAGCAGCACCGCACCGCAGCTCTTAACCAGCGACTTCGTCGCGCTTAACCGCTGCTCCGCAGCTCCGCAAAATGTCCTCTCCACTTTGCAATTTTCCACTATCGAATACCATTTACCCTCAGCTACTTACGCTTTTTTATCTTGGGGGACAGGAAAAACTAAAAAATCTTAAATCGTTTGAAACGAAATGCGTAATTTTGCACGCTTATGCTCCATTCATTGTGTGCGATACGTAAGTGGAGACTATAGTTGCGAATAAGACTAAACTAAATAATAACTAACAAAAATTAAAAACATGAGAAAAAAGTTTACTATGCTTTTGGCTGCACTTCTATGTTGCATAGGAGTAGCGAAAGCGGACTTTAGACAGGAGTACACTGTGGGTGCTGACTTCTGGACAGAGAAACAAATGGCATCTTCGGCTTATCCTGCGGATGTTGCTACTAAGTTGGCAGAACATGCTACTGACAACAATACCCATGAAGTTTGGGGCGCTAATGCCTCAATCATTGTGCCTGCCGAGGGCAACGTTGAGGTAACTTTCAGTTACAGAGGATGGAGCGGTTCAAACCTGGGAATGACCATTCTTGGCGTGGATGTCGTGGATGGTGAATACAATGTGGTGAAGGGTGACTATCATGTTGGGTTTGCAGGTGGAACCCCCAATAATAATGTATACACCTTGGAGGGTGTACCTGCAGGTAACTATACCATTCGTTATTTTGTGTGTAACAGAACAAACGGTGATCACAAATTAGACCGCACAGCAGGTAAGGTGCTCGTTAAGGGTGCCAATCTCCCCGTTGTGACTTCATTGGACGAAACAAAGGTTTATCGCCTCAAGTCTGGTCATGCTGATTTTTATCTTGAGATTGCCGACTTTACACAGTCTTCAGGTGAGGGTGCGCTGCAGTTCAAGAAAAAGGCGAACAATTCTGGACAGTTCTTTGCTCTGGAGAAGACAACAGATGATCAATATCATCTCAAGAGTGTCAAGGATGGTACGATATACTATGTAAATGCCAACACTTGGAATTTCTTTGCAAAGACCACTGCGCCTGAAGAAGGTTTCTCAGTGTACAATATTGGCAATAATCGTTATGCTTTCTTGCAAACCTATGCAAAGCATAATGGCGGAGACCAGCATGGATATTTAGGAAACACAAATGGAGCTTCTGAGAAAGGGAAGATTTTTAACAACCAGCCCTACAATGCAGAAGATGGTATTTCTTGGATATTTGAGGAGGTCAATGTGGCTGACCTCAAGGCAACAGCAAAAGCAGAACTCGATAATCTTGCCAAACTCACTGCTGTTTATCCCGATGCAACCAGTGCCAAAGGCGAGATTGATAATGTGACCGCTGGCTCAAGTCTTGCAGAGGTGGAAACAGCAGTAAAACAGATGGATCAGATTATCGTCAACTATAAGAAACTGGCTGATGGTAAAGATCTAAAATTCACGAACCATGGTAGCGATGACCGCAATGGTAAATATCTGGGCTATGATAAACCCAACACCCGTGCTGCCGCAGTCGCTTCTTCTGGCGACGATGTGATTTGGACTCTTAAAGTTCAGGATAATGGTTCGTTTAAATTGTACAACTTCGTTCATAATGTATATCTCGGTGTTCCCGCAGATCCTACGCCTGTGATTACAGCGGAGAAAGACGCACCTGCTTTTGATTTCATTGTGACAGACAATGATAAGGCCGCGTTAGTGACCGGTGGTAAGATGGTGCATGTGGCAAATCATACTAATTTCAAACTAATTCAATACTACAGTATATCTGACGGTGCTTCACTTTGGACAATTGCGCAGGCTGGCGATATTGTCGTTACTCGCGAACAATACGATGCTGCCGCTGCCGCCAAGGAGGCCCTTCCTTATGCCATCCAGAAGGCTTATGGCTTGGTAACAGATGCTGCGAAGTATACCTCTAATGCTCTGCAACAAAATCCAGCAGAAGGTTCCTATGCAAATTTGTTGGATAATAACTATCAATCATATTTCCATACCTCTTGGAGCGCAGTAATAGGTGCGGATCACTATCTCCAAGCAGAAGTAAGTGAAGAGGTAAAGGATTTCAGTTTCTATTTCAAGAAGCGTCATGATACGAATAATAATCGTCCGACAGAGATTGAAATCTTGGGAAGTAGTGATGGTAGTGTCTTTACTACAATCGAGACCATTAGTGAAGGATTGCCTACTGACGGCAGTCAAATCGATTATTTCTCGGGTACAATTTCAGCTAAAAACATCAAGTATATTCGTTTTGTAGTAAAAAGCACAAATTCAGGAGATCTTGACAATAAGTACTCACAGGAGAATCCTAAACCAGAAGGACACCCCTTCTTCCATTTCTCTGAGTTCTATACTCTTCCTGCAATAAATGATGTAACTAATCTTTTTGCAGCGTATAACACCTTTGCGACCTTGAGTATTACAGATGATGCTATGGCTACAACGGCAACAGCATTGATTAATGCAGAAGCCACTTTGGCTTTGGCTAATATAAAGAAAGAGGCTCAAGCTATCTTGACAGCAAATGCGGATAAGTATGAGGAAAATCCTGTCCTTGGCAAATATCCGACTGCCACTTACGAGGCATTGCAAAATGCTTGCGACAATGGTACAACAGAGGCCGAGATTCGCACTGCGATTGACAACTTCACAAAGTCACTCAACAAACCTGTGTACATCATTACCAGTGCTTGGGATGCAGGCTATCCTGGCGGATCATCTATTTACTTTGATGGTGCTTGGAAGTGGAAGAAGGCAAATAAATTTGACCGTCAGATGTGGATGACTATCCCTGGATACACAGAGGCAAATGTACCCGTTGTTGATAAATATGACGCTGCAGGAACATCTTATGCTATCTGCGACTATCTCACTGGTACCAAGATGCGTGGCAAGGATGTGCAGATTGTAAAGGTTCCCAGTTGGGAGGGTGCTTATAGCCTCCAGTACAATGCTGATGGTGAGAATCTTGATGCTGCTCAGCATGCAAAAGACAATGGAACCCTTGTTAATTGGAAAGCAGCTTTGGTTAACGACCGTCAGGCTTCAGCTTGGAGAGTGGAGTATGTAGGTAATACTTATGACCTCGACCAATTGACTGATGAATATCTTTCAGCTCTTAGCGCTCTTGAAGTTGCGGTTACTACAAACCTTAATCTTCGCAATGCGGAAGAAGGCGAAGGTCTTGGGCAATATAAGAGTGATTTGGATCCAATGAAAGAAGCACTTCTCTATGGAGGGCAAACTATAAGTCTGAATTTTGCTGCACTATTGACTGAAATAAATGATAATAAAATTACATTACAGCAAATTCAAAATTGCACCAAAACTTTAACAGAAACTGAACTCAGCATCAATCTGCCTGCAGAGGGTTACTATCGCATAAAGGGCGCCAACAATAATGTTAATCCCTATGCTTACTACTTGACAGGTAAGACAAATGGCGATGGAGGTCGTATAGCTCTTCAAGCCGAAGCAGACGCATCTACCGTATTCCATTATAAAGATGGTAAGTTGCGTGCTGTGCAAAGTGGCCTCTATGTGGGATTGAATAGTGCGAACTACACATTCCAATTGTATGCTAACAATGCTCCGACTATGACTTTTGGCGCATCAACTCATGCGGCTGGAGCCTACACAATCCGTTCTGACCGTTACCTGCACTATAAAGTCTACAATGGGGAAGTAGAGCTTGATCGTTGCGACCAAAATGATGCAAATGATGCTTGGTATCTTGAAGCGGTAGCCGAAGATGCTGTCCCCGCAAGCAATGTTCTCACTGAAATTGATGCTATTGACGCGAATGCTACTTACAGAATCTATGGCCAGCGCGGATTCATCTATGTGGCTGATGATGGCAATATGAAGAGCACGTACAATGTAGGTGCTACATATAACCCGAATAACGATAAACATCACTTCGCTATCGTAACTATTGGCGAGAATAAATATCTCTACAATGTGGGTGCCAAGAAGTTTGTAAAGAAGAATGGAACCGGTGGTGTAGCATTGACAGATTGGCCCGAACTGGCAATCACCATCGAGTCAAAAGAAAAGGCTAATGAAAATGTAGGTTTTGATTGGGTAATCAAGTCTGACGGTAACCGACTTAACCTGTCTAATGCAGGTGGCCACACTTTTGGAATCTATACCAATTATAATACAGAAGACGCTGGTAACGTGTGGGCAATTTACAAGGTAGGAACATTCGACCCTGCTGAGGCGCAATCTATGAAGAAGGTGACTATAAACTATACGGTAGATGGACAGGCATTTACCAAGAATTATGGTGTAGCTGCTGGCAATGCGCTTAATTTCGCTTACGACTTTGCTACTGTGAAATCATGCAAGGTGGGCGAAGAGGAACATGAAATCACAGATGGTGCATGCTCAGTAACTGTTCAGGACAACATGACCATCGATGTAGATATTGACCAAGACCTTCCCTTCGAGGCTACAATGAACGAAAGCAAGATACCTTCTTTAACTTGGTATTATTTGCTGATGCACTCAAACAACAAGAAGTACATCCAGTATCTGTCAGATCAAACTTATATTGAATGGGCCGATGCTGAGGTTGGTGAAGGAGCAAGCAATATTGCTAGTCACTCATGGGCCTTCGTTGGTAATGTGGTTGAGGGATTCAAGATGATCAACTTCGAAGCTCGTACTACCAAGGCGCTGAAGGCAACAAACAATAATCCTTCGATGGCAAACTTGGCTGATGGTACTGCTTTTGTGTTGTCATATAGTGATCAAAATGTAGATGGTGGCTTCTGTATGAAGCGCCCCGACAGCGACAATTACTTGAATGCACAGAGCGGAAAGGTAGCATATTGGAGTGATAACGATGCGGGTTCTACATTCATCGCAACCCCGAGCTCAGTAGTTCCCACAAGAGGTAAGTTCTATCGCATCAAGAATAATGGCGAAACAGGCTATCTCTCTTCAGGAACATCTGGTCGTACACAGTTCAAGGCTGACATAGAGAATGCCGCAAGCAGCATATTCTATTATGATGGCGATCGCAAACTCTTGTCATACGATAATGGTATGTATATAGATAAGGATGGTGGCCAGTTGAAGTATGCGGCAAATCCTGGTGAGGGTATCTCATTTGACTTTGTAGGCTCTGCTGTAGCTGATAGACTTCAAATACATTATTATACAACAGAGCATAGATATCTCTATTCTAATGGTGTTGGTGGAACTAATGCAGGAAGAGATGCAGGGTATACTTCTACAGCGGAATACCGCTTTATCGTCGAAGAGGTAACCACCCTTCCCGTAACAGTTAGCGCTGCAGGCTATGCTACCTTCATTGCTCCCGTGGCATTGCAGATTCCCGACGGTGTGAAGGCATACACTGGTGTGGTTAATGGTAACTGGTTGACCTTGGAAGAAGTGCCTAACGGCACTATCCCTGCGAATACGGGTGTGGTGCTCGAAAGCCAGTTCGCCGAGAACGAAGAAAAGGCTGTAAGGAACTTCAATTTCAAAATCGTATCCGATGTAGATCCTATCACCTCACATCTCGTGGGTTCTACCGCAGCTAAGGTTAATGAGTATAAAGGTGTAACAGATGAAAAAACAGCGATTCCTTATTACACCTTGCAGCAAGAGTTAGATGAAAATGAACAGCCTACGGGTAATCTTGTATTCATGCAATACAATGGTAATCTTCTCGCAGGTAGTAAGGCATACCTCGTGCTCTCTGAAGGTCAAAAGTCTATCGGCATTCGTTTCGAAGGCACTACCGACATCGAGCATTCAGAAATCAGAAATCAGAAATGATCTTTGATCTCCTCGGTCGCCGCGTAGAGGCTATCACTAAGGGTGGTATCTATATCGTGAACGGTAAGAAAGTAGTGGTGAAGTAAAAAAGGAGACCCACCCCTTCCCTCCCTGTGAGGGAGGGGGAAAGGACCCGCAGAATAGATTAATAATTTAAACTAAAAAATCCTGCCGCAGACTTCGCACGTCGGAGTCCCCTCCCTCACAGGGAGGGTTAGGGTGGGTCTCATTAGAATTATGAAAAAGACATATATTGCACCCTCAATAGAGGTAGTAAACATCGAAGCAGTAGAGATGATAGCTACTAGCATTGCTATCGACAGAAATCAGAGAGGTAGCGATCAGCTCGGTAACGAGCGCGGCGAAGATCGTCAGTGGGGCAACATCTGGGCTGACTAATCCCATGCTGCACTCCGCGCAGCTAATGCATGAGCAGGGGCTGCCACTCACGTGAGTGGTGGCCCCTGCTGTATATCTATCCTCAGGGGTGTCAAATGAATTGTATTCACGGGCATTTACGGTTAATTTGTGGTCATTCGTGTTAAATAATAAACATACATTGCGAATAGAAATAGTATTTATGGCCATTTACGGGTCCATTCGTGATCATTCGTGTTAAATAACAAACATGAATTACCGTAAATGTCCCGTGAATTACCATAAATATTTATGTCTCACGCCTCACGCAAATGCTTGATTCTCACGCAGAGCCGCAGAGATCGCGGAGTTTGGCTCTGAGGTGTCAAATGAATAGTATTCACGGACATTTACGGGTCCATTCGTGGTCATTCGTGTTAAATAACAAACATGAATTATCGTAAATGTCCCGTGAATTACCATAAATATTTATGTCTTACGCCTCACGCAAATGCTTGATTCTCACGTAGAGCCGCAGAGATCGCGGAGTTTGGCTCTGAGGTGTCAAATGAATAGTATTTACGGACATTTACGGGTCCATTCGTGGTCATTCGTGTTAAATAACAAACATAAATAGCCATGAATGTCCCGTGAATTACCATAAATATTTATGTCTCACGCCTCACACCGTGTACTTCCTTTTGAGGCAAATTCCACTTATTGGTAAGTTTTTCAGGCAAATATGCTTTATTTTCTAATAAAAAGCCATACCTTTGTAGTCTTGTATAATATGTAAGTATACGGCCATTAGAGAAGCAACTAATCAATTTATAATCAATATCAAGAATGAAAAGAAATTTAATTTTGAAGAGCGCTCTTTGTCTCCTCACGGCATTGGTGTGTTCGCCCCTGTCGATGCAGGCCAAAGTGGAGCACTTGTTGCCTAAGGTACACTCGCTCACCGAGACCAAGGGTACTCCCTTTGCGTTGAAGCGCACAATAACCATTGTTGATGAAACTAACAGTGCTGCGTTGCGCAATGTCTTCACCGACTATGGCTGCACTATCGGCCAAGGCGGTGCTACCGTAACCGTGGAGATGGTAAATGAGATTTCGGGTGCTTATGACTACACCCTTGAGGGCTACGACAATGAGGGCTACCAGCTCAGCGTGACAAAGGACGCTATTGTGATCAAGGCCGTGAAGCCCATCGGTGTTATCCGTGCGGCACAAACCCTTGCTCAGCTTGCCGAGGGCTATGAGGAGGGGCAGGCTGCCATCGAGGCCGTAGAGATTACCGACTGGGCAGCCTTCAAGCTCCGTGGCTACATGCACGACGTGGGCCGCTCGTTCATCTCTGTGGAGGAGTTGAAGACGCATATTGACCTCTTGTCACGCTTCAAGGTGAACACCTTCCACTGGCACTTCACCGAGAACCAGGCTTGGCGCTTCGAAGTAGAGGGCTATCCCCAGCTCACCTCTACCGAGAGCATGACCCGCTTTGCTGGCAAGTACTATACGCAGGCCGAGTGCCGCGAGGTAGCCGAGTATGCACAAGAACGTGGCGTGACCATTATCCCCGAGATTGACATGCCTGGCCATAGCGCGGCCTTCAAGCGTGCCATGGGATTCGGTATGCAGACCGATGAGGGTGTCGAAATACTGAAGAAGGTGCTCACTCAGGTGGCCGATGTGTTCCCCAATGCACCCTATATCCATATCGGTGCCGACGAGGAAACAATTGAATATCCCAACTTCTTGGGTATCATGGCCGACCATATCCACGGCTTGGGCCGCAAGATGATCGTTTGGAACCCCATCAGCGGTGTATCTATCAACAACACCATGTGTGACATGACACAGATGTGGAGTAGCCGAGGTACCGACATCAAGGGCGTGCCCGATATCGACTGCCGCTACAACTATACCAACCACTTTGACGTGTTTGCCGACGTAGTGGGTATCTACAAGAGCAACATCTACTATGCCGACAAGGGTTCCGAGGAGATTGCAGGTACCATCTCGGCCTACTGGAACGACCGCAAGACTCCCACCGAAGAGGATATCGTGAAGCAGAACAACATGTATGCCAATGTGCTGGCCAGTGCCGAGCGTGCTTGGATAGGCAGCAAGGTCAACGGCGCCGAGGGCTACATCGAGAAACTCGGTACCACACTCCCCAACTCGGGTGAGGTGTACGAGGAGTTCAAGAGCTGGGAGGAGCGTTTCCTCTTCCACAAGGCCCACTCACTGAAGGATGAGCCCATCCCCTATGTGAAGCAGACCAACGTACGCTGGCGCATCACCGACCCCTTCCCCAATGGCGGTAACAGCGGAGCCACCTTTGCTCCCGATGCCTATGCAACGACCAACAGCACCGAGCTCATCCCCGAGACCTTCACCCACGAGGGCAAGACCTACTATACAGGTATGGCTACCGGTGCCGGTATCTATCTGCGCCACGTATGGGGCAACAACATCATCCCCACCTACTATGGCAGCACCAACTACGACAACATGACCGCGTAT
>JAZRMG010000042.1:0-21500 GCA_045647345.1 Bacteroidaceae bacterium
CTCCGCTCCCCATCTGGCGCAGCGAGGCAGGAGAGGAGATCTGCATCGGCTCGGTAGAGGAGCTTTACAACGAGATTGAAAAGTCTATCGCCGCAGGCTTCATGACCAGCAACCCCTACAAGGAACTGGGCTTCGTACCGGGCGTATATAATAAGGAGAACTACGACAAGATTGACCTCCACCGTCCCTATGTGGACGACATCGTCCTCGTGTCGGAGAGCGGCAAGCCCATGCGCCGCGAGCTCGACCTCATCGACGTGTGGTTCGACTCAGGTGCCATGCCCTATGCGCAGCTGCACTATCCGTTCGAGAACAAGGAGATTGTGGACGACCGCTCCTACTATCCCGCCGACTTCATCGCCGAGGGTGTGGACCAGACACGCGGATGGTTCTTCACACTTCACGCTATCGCTACCATGGTGTTTGACAGCGTGGCCTACAAGAACGTCATCTCTAATGGTCTCGTGCTCGATAAGAACGGCAACAAGATGTCGAAGCGTCTGGGCAATGCCGTAGACCCCTTCGGTGCTATCGAGAAGTATGGTAGCGACCCCTTGCGCTGGTATATGATCACCAACTCATCGCCTTGGGACAACCTCAAGTTCGACGAGGAGGGCGTAGTGGAAGTGATGCGCAAGTTCTTCGGTACACTGCACAATACCTACAAGTTCTTCGCTCCCTATGCCAACCTCGACGGTTTCTGCTATGGCGAGCAGGAGATTCCCGTAGCGGAGCGTCCCGAGATTGACCGCTGGATCATCTCAGAACTGAATACCTTGGTGAAGAATGTTGATGCTTGCTATGCCGACTATGAGCCCACTCGTGCCGGCCGCTTGATCAACGACTTCGTGAACGATAACCTCTCTAACTGGTACGTGCGCCTCTGCCGCAAGCGTTTCTGGGGTGCAGGCTACACAGAAGACAAGCTGGCCGCTTACCAGACTCTCTACGTATGTCTCGAGACCGTAGTGAAGCTGATGGCGCCCATCGCACCCTTCTATGCCGACAAGCTCTACATGGATCTTGTGCGTGCTACAGGCCGCGATACCGTAGATTCAGTACACCTCGCACAGTTCCCTGTATGTGACGATGCTCTCGTAGACAAGGAGCTCGAGATGCGCATGGAGATGGCACAGAAGATCTCGTCTATGGGCTTGGCACTGCGCAAGAAGGTGAACATCATCGTGAAGCAGCCCCTGCAGAAGCTTATGATTCCCGTTGATGCCGAGATGAAGGCACGCCTTGAGGCTGTGAAACCGCTCATCATGAATGAGGTGAATGTGAAGGAGATCGACTTCGTGGAGGGCGCTTCGGACATCCTCGTGAAGAAGGTGAAGTGTAACTTCAAGATTCTGGGTAAGAAGTTCGGTGCACTCATGAAGCAGGTGGCTGCTGCCGTTACTGCTATGAGTCAGGAGCAGATTGCCGAACTGGAGAGCGCCGGTCGCCTCACGCTTGACTTGAACGGTACACCTGCCGAAATCGAGGCTAGTGAGGTGGAGATCTATAGCGAGGATATCCCTGGATGGGTGGTAGCCAACGAAGGTGTGCTCACCGTAGCGCTCGACGTGACCGTGACCGACGAACTCCGTCGTGAGGGTATTGCCCGTGAATTGGTGAGCAAGATTCAGAACATCCGTAAGTCGAGCGGCTTTGAGATCTCTGACCGCATTGCCGTGACCTTGAGCAGCAATGAGAATAGTGATGCTGCCATCGAGGAGCACAAGGCATACATATGCAATCAGGTGCTCGCCGACAGCCTCACCATAGGTGAAGTGGCCGATGGCACTGCACTCGAGTTTGATGGGTTCACCTTGCAGGCAAAAGTGGAAAAGAAATAATAGAGGCCTCACCCCATCCCTCTCCCAAGGAGAGGGTGCAACAGGCATCGCTGATATGAATTAATTAAATATATTATTAATATAGGCATCTCCTAACTCTTCGCGAGGATTGGAATCCCCCTCCTTGGGAGGGGTTAGGGGAGTCCCCAATTAAAAACACTATGTCAGAAAAAACACGTTACACTGATGAGGAATTGGAAGAATTCCGCGCCATCATTTTAGAGAAACTGGAGTTGGCTCAGCGCGACTACGACAACCTGAAGGGTTCGTTGAGCAATCGTGACAACAATACCGATCATGACACGGCTCCTACGTATAAGATATTGGAAGAGGGTGCCAATACGCTCTCAAAAGAAGAAACCATGCGCCTGGCACAGCGTCAGATGAAGTTCATACAGAGTCTGCAGGCGGCTCTCGTACGCATCGAGAACAAAACCTACGGCATCTGCCGTGAGACGGGCAAGCTCATCCCTGCCGGCCGTCTTCGTGCTGTTCCCCATGCAACATTGAGCATCGAGGCTAAGGAGGCGCAGAAAAAGTAAAGAATGAAAAGAAAATTATCTGAAGGGCATATGGCTGCACTCATTGTAGCCATTTGCCTTATTATAGACCAAGTAATCAAGTTGTCGGTGAAACTCAATATGCGACTCTACGAGAGCATACATGTCACCGATTGGTTTTATATCTATTTCACCGAGAACCCCGGCATGGCGTTCGGTATGGAGATATTCGGCAAACTCTTCCTTACCTTGTTTCGCTTAGTGGCAGTGTCGTTTCTTATATATTATGTATGTAAGATCCGTGATAAAGGGTTCCCCAAAGGGTATCTGGTGTGTGTGGCGCTGATCATTGCTGGTGCTGCAGGCAACATCGTTGACTGTGTACTGTATGGGCCGCTATTCTCGGAGAGCACCCCCTACTCGGTGGCACAGCTCGTACCTTGGGGTGAGGGGTACGCACCCTTCTTGAAGGGTAAGGTGGTGGACATGTTCTATTTCCCCTTGGTGTCGTGGAACTGGCCCGATTGGCTGCCTTTCATTGGAGGCAATCATTTCATCTTCTTCAGCCCCATCTTCAACTTTGCTGACGCATGTATCAGTTGTGGCGCTATAGCTATATTGTTGTTTTATAGCCGCTGTCTCTATTGGGGAATGGAAATCCCTGAAAGCGAAAAAGCTGTACTCGATGAAAAGAAGTAGCCTAAATCGATTCTTGCTCTTGATGGGAGTGGCTATGCTTGTGCTCTCAGGATGTTCGCATAGGCGCAGGGCAGGTGCGATTCCTCCAGAGAAGCTCGAAGCCGTGCTCTACGATTATCATCTCGCTCAAGTGATGGTCAATGATTTGCCTTCGAGCGAACGCTACAAGAAAGATCTCTATTTCGATTATGTGTATAGCAAGCATAAGGTGACAAAGGCTGAGATAGATTCTTCGCTGGTCTATTATGCACGCTATCCGAAGGATCTCTCTACTATGTATGTCAAACTATCGAAAAGGATAGAGGCTGATATCCAACGTATTGAGAGTGAGAACAGACCGTTGCTTATACGCAAGCCAGTACCTGTGGAGGGCGATTCGGCTGATCTATGGTACGATATGCGTGTCATAGAGATGACTACATCTCCTTTGGCCAACAAAAAGTACAGCTTTGCTATCCCTACCGATACAAACTTCATGGCTGGTGACCATCTGGTGTGGAGCGGTAAGGCGATGTTCTTGCACGACGAGGTGGACTCCTTGAGCAAATACCTTTATCTGAATCTAAGGGTTGAATATGCTAATGACTCTATCGTCAATGCTGACACGTTGTTGTATGCTTCGGGAGGCTTTGTGCTTGAGGTTAGTGACACGGCTGTAGTGAGGAGTATTGATGGCACTGCATATTTGAAGAGTGGCAATGCCAGTGAACGCCTTTTGATAATGGCACCTACGCTGATGCGTTACCGCTATATTGAACAACTGCCCGATTCGCTCAGCGCCGACTCTCTGGGTGTAGATTCTTTGGGCATAGATTCCTTGGCTGTTGATTCCCTGAGTGTTGACTCTATGATTACCAAAGGGTAGAGCTATGGCACGCTATTATTCGCATACGATTATTCTCCCCGATGAGAGTCACCTCGAAGATTTCGTGGTGGAGGTCGACAAGCAGGTTGTAGCATATTATCCTTTTGTAGGTGAGATACATTCTACGATATATATAGATACGCCTATATTGCTCAGCCATCGTGCCGACCTGGAGGGTAAAACAATATCGCTTGATCAGTTGGTATGGGCACTGCACGATGCGGAAAATGAGAAAGTGGTATATGCCTACCGCTTGACACCCTGCTCAGTATGCACTGTCGAACGTTATGTGATGACAATGCTTTAAGTAGAACAATATAGAAAAATAAACATACGCAATGGGAAGAAATAAATTTTCGCAACGCGAAATAGACATAATCAGAAAGTTGCTCGGACGCAAGATGGCAGGTAATCGCAACCAACAGAAGATGGTGCGCCATACATTGCGTACGGTGTTTGAGTTTAACATCTCTGATTTCAATGTACAGGGTAAGGCGTTCGGTCCTGTAGAACTGCAGGAATGTATACGCCGTGGAGTAATCCATGTGCTCGATGATGCTACGATAGCCACTATGAAGGAGCGCTATGCCGAGCGCAAACAGCGCGATGAGGAGCTGCGCCAGGCAGAAGCTGTGGCTGATGGCGAAATGGTGGACTGGCAAGAGGTGCAACGTCAGTGGGACGAGTATTATGCCCAGCATCCTGAGTGATGGGGCGTTGGGAAGTAACAAATAAGGTCGGCATCCGTGGGGATGGCCGACCGTTTTTTTTGAGGGATGATATATGGTCCTGATTATCTTCGACGAAACTCCGAACAGGTGATAGCGGTGGCAATGGCTACATTAAGAGACTCAGAGGTGGCACATCCCTCGGGATAGTTGGGGATAAAGAGCTTGTGAGTGACAGATGACTTGATAGCTGCACTGATGCCATTGCCCTCGTTGCCCATGATGATGATGCCATGGGTAGACAAGGGCTCCTTGTAGATGTTGTTTCCTTCAAGGAAGGTGCCATAGATAGGAACTTGTGGATGGTGGCTACGTAGTGAGGACAGGTATTGCGGAAGGTCTACGTAGTGCATCTGCACACGGGCTACAGCACCCATAGAGGCTTGCACGGTCTTGGGGCTGAAAGCGTCGGTTGTGCCTATAGAGCAGAATATATGGCGTATGCCAAACCAGTCGGCTACACGAATGATAGTACCCAGATTGCCCGGATCCTGGATGTCGTCTAAAGCAAGGCATAGGTCTTTGGCGGCAATGTCGTCAGGAGTAGAGTAGGAGGGTAGCTCAAATAGGGCGAGCACCTCTTGCGGCGCTTTGAGGAAGCTTGCCTTGCGCAGTTCGTCAGCTGTAGCCTCGACAATCTCATCGGCTTTGAGGCCGGGGTGCTGCTCTATCCATGTGCTGCTTGCTACGATGAGTCGGCAAGTGAAATAGGGGAGTAGGTCTCCCACTACTTTGGGACCTTCGGCTACGAAGAGACGTTCTTCGCGGCGCATTTTCTTCAGTTCCAATGATTGTATGAGCTTTATTTTAGCTTTGCTTAACATGAGTTATTGTTTTTACACGATGTTATCCATTAAAAACACTGCAAACTTACACAAAAAACGAGAAATTTTATGTAAGTTTGCATGATAAATTTCAGCGAACTTCGCTGTGTGTAAAAATAATGTGCGTGATGAGTGATAGAAAGTATATATATATAATGATTTCCATGGTCGTCATGGTACTTTCGTCGTGCTCTCTGTCACGTCACTTACCTTCCGATAAGTATCTGTTGGATGAAGTCAATCTTATTTCGGAAAATGATCCGCGTATCGCCACGTCGCTGAGACCAAAGGTAAGGCAACTACCTAATACCCGTACGTTTGGGCTTTTCAGATGGCCACTGCAAATATACACTCTGTCTGGCACGAAGGATAATTATGTGAACAAGGTATTACGAAATATTGGAGAGGCTCCTCGTATATATAGCGATACGCTGACACGGAAAAGTTGTGAGACATTGCAACAAGCTCTTGTCAATCAAGGATACCTGAAGGCTGAGGTCGTGTCAGAAACGCATATCCATAAGCGTAAGGCGCAAGTGAACTACTATATACATCCTAATAAGTTGTACTATATCGCTTCGGTCAATTATTATTCACGCGATTCGGTCCTATTGGAGCATATATATGCCGACACGATAAATACGGTTATTAAGGTGGGAAGTTCGCTCGATGCTAACCAGCTCAATAACGAACGTACGCGTTTGGCTTCCTATCTGCAGAATCTTGGATACTATGATTTCAAGAAAGAATACATAACCTATGTGGCTGATACCATGAGAAATTCTACAGCAGTGGATTTGTCTGTGCGTATACGAAGCGGAAGAGCCAGTGATATGGGACGGGGGATGACTCCTTTTCATAGATACAAGATCGCAGGTGTGAATTATATGATGTATCCTGTGTCGCATAGTTATCAACGTGAATATGTGTTTCCTGACACATTGCATCGTGATAACGAGCATTTCTTGTTTCATACCTATCCCTCCTTGCGTCCTAATGTGTTGAGCAATACCTCCATGATTGTTCCAGGGGAATACTATAGTGTACAAAAAGTGAAGGATACGTATGCTTCGTACGGTCGGTTAGGGGCGTTGAAATACTCTAACATCAGTTTTGAGCATGCAGGAGATTCCATACTTGATTGCTTTATTACGCTATATCCTTCAAAGAAGGTGTCGACGGGTCTTGAGGTCGACTTAACGAATACGGCGGGTGATTTTGGTGTGTCGGGAGCAGTGTCGTTTACCAATAGAAATCTTTTTAGAGGATCCGAAGCTCTGACCATAAAGCTGCGTGGAGCCTATGAAAATATTACCCATCTGTCTGATTATGAGTCAAAGTACTATAAGGAGTATGGAGTGGATATGAGTCTTGACTTCCCACGTTTTATCGTTCCGTTTATCAGCGATAAAGCGCAGCGCAGGAGTAAGGCCACCACGCAGTTGGATTGGCAGTTCAATGCACAAGACCGTCCGGAATTTGACCGTAGGGTATTGTCTGCATCGTGGAGCTATCTATGGAACAGCAACCCCCAGATAAGACACCGCGTTGACCTGTTGGGAGTCAACTATGTTGCTGTTCCACGTAAGGACCAGTATTTCATCGATAACTACCTCAATCAGTATAATAGCAAGAACTCGATTATGAAGTTCAACTATGAGGATCTGTTTATCTTCCGCTCGGGTTATGATTTCTACTACACCTCGCCCGATGCAGGAGTTACAAAGGACTATTTCGACATAACGCATTCTGTACGTGCCGGTGTGGAGACTTCGGGTAACCTCCTCTATCTGATATCTAATGTGTTTGATGTTAAGAAAGATTCGTTGGGACAGTATCGCCTGTTTGATTTGGCCTATGCCCAATATATCAAGAACGACTTGTCCTGGACGATGAATGTAAACTTCAACCGCTACAATTCCTTGCTTTTTCATATAGCAACAGGCATAGCTTTCCCCTACGGAAATACCCGAATGCTTCCTTTTGAGAAGCGATACTATGCTGGCGGTGCCAACAGTGTCAGAGGATGGTCAGTGCGCGGGCTTGGACCGGGAAGTTATGTTAGTCGCAACGGTACCATCGATTATATCAACCAGTCAGGTGATATCAAACTTGATTTGAGCCTTGAGTATCGCATGCCTCTCTTCTGGAAGTTCAGGGGAGCAGTATTTGTCGATGCCGGTAATATATGGACCATTTACGACTATGACGACCAGCCTAACGGAGTGTTCGAGTGGAATAACTTCTACAAGCAGATTGCAGTAGCGTATGGAGTGGGGCTCAGAGTGGATCTCAACTTCCTGGTGCTGCGATTGGATGCGGCGATGAAGGCTGTCAACCCTGCCTATATGGAAGGACCATTGCGCTATCCGATCAGTCATCCTAAGTTTAAAAGAGACTTTGCCTGGCATTTTGCAGTGGGCTATCCCTTCTAAGAGGATATGAATAACGAAAATAAAAGAAATAATATATATGAAACTGAAATTTATTTGTTTAGCGAGCGGAAGTAGCGGCAACTGTTTCTATTTGGGGACAGATAACTACGGGGTGCTTATCGATGCTGGCATCCCCGTACGCACCATCAAGAGTGTGCTCAAGGACACAGGCATCAACTTCGAGTCTATCATGGGAGTATTTGTCACCCATGACCATGCCGATCATATAAAGTCTCTCGGTACTTTGGGAGAAAAATATAATATCCCTATTTATGCCACACGAGAGACACATGTGGGTATCAATAAGAATTACTGTATGACCCAAAAGCTGGTGTCATGTATGCGCTATGTAGAGAAGGATACGCCCCATCGCTTGCGTGACTTTACTATAACTCCTTTCGAGGTACCTCATGATGGCAGTGACAATGTGGGCTATTTCATTCAGTGTGAGAACAAGTGCTTTTGCTTCATTACAGACTTGGGACATATCACCGATACTGTGGCTTCCTACATCGCTCAGACGAATTATCTGATCATTGAGGCTAACTACGATGAGGAGATGTTGGCACACGGACCATACCCTCAGTACCTCAAAGAGCGTATTTCAGGTCCTAATGGACATCTCAGTAACAAGACTACGGCCAAGTTCCTTGCTGCAAATCTTACCGAGCATCTGAAGTATATCTGGCTCTGTCATCTGAGCAGAGAGAACAACCATCCGGAATTGGCCTACAAGACGGTGGAGTGGGAGTTGCGTGGTGTAGGCATTATACCGGGTAAGGATCTTTACTTGGCAGCATTGAAGCGTACCACCCCATCAGAACTCTTTATCTTTGAATAGATAGTCTCAATGTCCTGGATCAGGATACGATGAGAACAAAAAATGAAAGGCACCCTTGCAAGGTGCCTTTCCGTTTTTTTTGCTGACATCTGGAATGATTAGTCATTCCAGATGTTGCCCCACTGGCGCTCGTCGCCGCGCTCATTACCGAGCTGCTGGTTACCTGACTGACCTTTTTCGATACGAATGCTAGTAGCTATCATCTCTACTGCTTCGATGTTTACTACCTCTATTGAGGGAATGATATATGTCTTTTTCATTTCTGAATTTTGATTTATGATTTATGCGGTGTCTCATGCTTTCCAATTTACGATTCATTCCGCATGATGCGAAATAAATCATAAATCAGAAATCATAAATATTCTTAGCGGATAACCTTTTTCCCGTTCACAATATAGATACCACCCTTGGTGATAGCCTCTACGCGGCGGCCCATGAGGTCATAGATTTGTGTTGAGGGTTGAGGGTTGAGGGTTGAGGACTCAATGTCGGTAGTGCCTTCGAAGCGGATGCTGATAGACTCAGTAGGATTAGCTGTGCTAATGGGAAGATATGCTCTGAAGCCCTTGAGGTTAGGAACAGAATTGTCTTCATTTGCGTATATTCCAAATACTACAGAATTTAGATACTCTACTACGTTACCATTTTCATCCTTCTTCTGCTTTTGCTGCAAGGTGTAGATAGTACCCTCATTTGTGGAAGCTACCTTAGTCGCTACAGTACCTTTGAGTGCATATTCGGTGTTGGTGGGTTCTGTTGTAGTAACGTCAAAGTATTGTACGCCTGCATCTTTAGTACCTTCGAGGATTACTGCTGTTTCAGCAGGGATAACACCGCCTTCAACCTTAGTCAGAGTCAACCATGTCTTATTGTCATTCAGTGCACCTGTGTATGCAGTTACATCAGTAGGAATATTCAATGCTACGGGAGCATAGAGGGTAGCCCAAGAGTTCTCGCCAATGGTAGACAATGCTACGGGGAGTGAGGTAACCTCCTCTACAATCCAGTTGTGAGTTATGCCGCATGTATTTTCGCTGCAGCGATTTACATAGGCATCTGTTCTGTGCAACCATCGTGAACCACAATTGATGTTAAACGCACCAGGAGTGCCATTGGCTGCTTTAACAAAGGTGACTGTTGAGATGTCATTGCTTCCAACAGCCTCGAAGGTCCAATCGGTTTTATTCAATCCGATGTAGAGACCTGTATTATAAGAGAGTAAGTGACTACCATCATAGTAGAAGATTGCATTGGCATCATTGGTAGTACTCAATGCGATTTTGCCAGAGGTAGTGCTACCAGTGATATAGTGATCAACATTCTTGATGGTGTAGAACTTACCTGCCTTAGGCAGTTTGTTGATTTTTTCACAGAGAGCATCGTATGACGCTTTCAGTGCGTCGTAGATAGTCTTCAGCTCTTCAGCTGTTCCAAGGTTGTTACAGAGGTGCTGTGCATAAGCCATGTAATCATAAGCTGCCGTTGCCTCTTTGTCTGTTATTCCAAGGTTTTTATATGCAGATTTGACTTCTACGATTGATGTCAACTTAAAGAGGTCGAACTTAGCCATGTGGAAGTATATGCGGTTGGTTCCAGTAGTAACCACAAATTTTAGATAGGGATATTTCTTTGTGGCAGTAATAGGTTGAGATTCCCATGCAGCACCCGCAGTTTGGGTAATGTCGTTGACCGTTGCAATGGTTTCCCACGCATTCTTGTCAATGCTACCTTGTATCTCTATCTTCTTGGGTTTGTCATTACCAACATTCTTGCGGTGTTTACCCGCTATTTTGAATTGGTACAATTCATTGCCGTCACCCAACTCTACTTGCAAGAAGTCATTAGTTGCAGACACATTTGTATAGTCAGTGTGGAGGTATGAATCGTCATTCTCGTCAAGCAAAGCAGCTACGCCACCAGCAGCATCATCTCCACTATCATGAGGATTGCTACACCATATATAATAGTCCGAAGTTGAAGAGGTTGACTGCATTTCAATCTCTGTAGCCTTACCAAAGGGATTAGTAGAGGTCGCAATAAGATCTATAATCGTCTGGGTGTCATCAATAAGTTCACTAAGAGCATTGTTGATTGCTTCATTTTTCTTTGTGTTGAGATCATCGTACGAAGATTTCAGTACATCGTATGCAGTCTGCATATCTTCGGCTGTTCCGCCATTGTTATAGACATATAAGGCATTTACCAATTTGTCATAAACTATCGCTGCTTCGTCGCTTGTTATATTGTATAAAGGATCAACTTCTACGGTTGATGTCAACTTGATGAGGTCGAACTTCGCCATGTGGAAGTAAGGGCGGCTAACAGAAGATGTTTGATTGTAGTTATCGTGTGTCTTCACCACAAACTTCAAAGAAGAATACTTTCCATCAAGAGAAATTGCATTTGAAGACCAGGTAGCACCTTGAGTATTGGGCAGACCTTCAACAGTTGTAATCGGTGTCCAAGTAGTCTTGTCGTTGCTACCATAGATTTCGATATTCTTTGGACGGTCATTTGAACCATCACCACGCTGCTGACCTGCAATCTTGAAGTTATACAAGTCATACAAACCTTCGGGATTGACAATATTATCAATCTGCAAGTAGTCGTGAGTAGCAGATTTAGTACTATTATCCCAGTTACTGTGGAGGTAAGTGCCTGCATTCTCGTCAAGCAAAGCAGCTACACCACCCTTACCATCATCACCACTGGTGTGGGGATTATTACACCAAATATAGTAGGCAGCTTCCTGTGTTGTAGTGAGCCCAATCTCTGTAGCCTTACCTACAGGGTCAATAGAAGTTGCGATAACATCCATCAAAGTCTTGGTGTTGTCGATAAGAGTGCCAAGGGCGCGGATTGCGTCAGCCTTATCTTCGTCTGCAAGTGTGTGCAGCTTAATTCCGCCAGTACGATAAAGGGTGCGGTCTTGAACGTAGTATTCCACGCAGCCAGCTGCAACGGTGATGTCAAGCAAATTGCTACAGCCCTCAAATGGGTCAGGCTCAGCACCCTTGCGCACCACAAGGTTGGTGATGTTCACACCCTCGGGGATAGCGTGTGAGACTACAGAGAAGTCTGACATATCCTGTGTGACTGTCAACGAACTTGCTGTACCAGATGTTAGCGGAGTGGCAGTAACCTTCAACTGAGTGTTGGCATGTGTATAGACGATATCGATTCTATACTTGATACCCTTCGCAAGGTTAGTAAGTTTATTAGCATCACTATCTACATCTGTTTTCACAACCAAACCGCCACCAGCCTGCAAATACAACTGGAAGCCCTTGCCATAAGTACTGTTCATCGGAGCATTACCTGTAGCAATAAGAGCAGAACCCCACTGGTTGAAGTTGTTACCATTGTCTTCGATGGTCAACGAGATTGACCAGTCCTCACTAGCAGCGAGTGTTGTACCCAAATCTGTGGTGATATAGTTAGCTGCATTGGCAGAAGCGTTAGCACCCTTACCCTTCACAACACCGGTGAACACCTTGTTGTTGCTCATCTCCTCAATGGTAGAGGGTAATGAGATGCTCCACAAGTCCTTGTTGTTCTTAAACAAGTTGTTGTCGAAGCCCACAATCTTGCACTGCTCACCCAGAATCTCTACAGTCTCGGGGATGTCAAGGTCGTGGTCACCGCTCTTGCGAACGCCGGTGAGGATAACAACATCGGGAGCGGTTATCTCAACAAACACATAGTCACTACACCATGTGTCACTAACCTTCTTACTATTACGATTAAATTCAGAGCCATCGTTTTTGGTGACCATATATTTTCCATCTGCATCATCACCAATACGCTTGATGCAAACACAATCACCTCCGACAGCCTCATCTGATGAAATGTCAAGTTTTACAGGTGTAGTATTTACTGTCAAACCTTTACCTGTATTACCATAACCAATATATTTACCTGATTGTGCTAAATTCTCAAATGTAAGGTAGTTACCATCAGCTGTTGCTACCCAAATGTAGGCATTTCCATTTGGCTGAGTTGTTGTAGCCAAAGTTCCATTATTATTATATAGATAGTAGTTACCTGCATTTGTTTTTGCATAAATGTAGTACATTTTACCACCTACGGGAGCTGCGCTACCAAGAGCACCCTTTACGCGCAACTCATCTCCAGGCTCTGTACGATACTCAAACTCCCAACCGTTGATGCCCAATGCTTTGCGGAAGCGAGCGGTGTAGGTAGCATCTTCGCGAGCGAGCATTGAATATTCGAGTTCGGTGGTGAGCAAGCGGCCGTACTGGTCGTACCAGCCGAGGAACTCCACATCGTCGCTTGCCTTGGTGGCACGCAAGTACATGGGGATGTTTGCACTCACATTCCATGTTGTGCCTGTAGATCCGTCGGGAGTCTCGTCGGTCCACACCTCCACAGTACCCCAATCAGGGTTGTTGGTCTCTACATTGATGGTAGCGGCCTTGTCGGACTTTTCGGTTACGTTGATGACGATTTCGTACACCGGACGAATAGAGGCATCCTTTGCGCCACGCCCAGAGGGTTTATTTCCATTATCCCAAGCGCCATCAAAACGCAAGCGCATGTGAGTGATCCCCAAGGGCATGTCGTATGGAAGCACCACATTCATGCTACCACTGCAAACAGCAGCATTCTGCGCGCCATTCGTACCAGTCTCCTTCAACAACTCACCCTCATCGTCAAAATCGCCATCTTGATTAAGGTCAATAAAGGCACGGAAGTAGCAGTATTTCAAACCATCAGAGTTTCCGTTATCATAACTAACGGTAAAACTTGCACCCTGAGGCACATTTACAATCTGAGGAATTGTATTGAATATTTCAGTAGGCGCTGTAGTCGTTTCAAAAATAGTTTCAGCTTCGCGATTGTAGTAAGCAAGAGTCAAGTTATGAATAAACTGTGCATAGCTTGCAATATCACCACTGAAACTACCATTACATGCAACTACACCCCACTTGTCCTGAATGAAGTTTGCAGTGAAAGTAGCTTCCTCCTTACCATAATATATATAGGGGTTATCATTGCTTACTACATTACCGCCTGCATCGGTCCAGTTCGCGAAGTTGTAACCAGTGTTGGCAGTAGCCGTCATCTTCACGGCTTTGTCATTGGTGATATAGAGTTCGTTTGTACCCTCGATAGCCACTGAACCGTTTGCGCCAGCAACCGCAGTAACAGTACGGTTTGCAGTGATATCTTCAACGAGCGCGAGGTTAAAAGTGATGTCGGTACCGTCGTCGTACACTACCTGTGCTGTAGTTTTACCAATCTTGGCATTAGCGGGAATTGCCACTTGGTTATTCGTAGCAGTGAGTGTTTCGCCATTACCCTTTGCACCGTCGTTATTGAGGTCAATCCATACGCTGGTGATGGTTACATCCTTACCAATGATAAGGGGAAGGTCAACAGTCTTACCACGATACACCTCGGGAATCACATCGCTCTTGGTAGCCTTACGTGTTACTCCCATGGGGAAGATATAGTTCTTCGTAGCACCCTTTACGCGACCGAAATACTTGCCGAAGGTCTGTGCAGCCTTCTCGGTAGCGGTCATATCGGTGGGGATAACCACCTTTGAGTAGTCACCTGCAAGGTCGTATGTACCGTTGAAGTCTACTGTCCAAGGATACTCGAAGCCGCTGTACCAGCCACCACTGAACGAGCCACCCTTGGTGGTGAAGAATTTCTCCCAACGCTTGTAATGGAAGTCCTTGATGAGTCCTGCCCAGCAGCGGTTAGAGTAGTCGTGAAGGTCGGTATTGTCCTTTGACCATACGGTCACCTGGGTACGGGCGTTCCACTCGAGCCAGTTGCGGTCGTTCTCTGTGGTACCAGCAACCTCGTTAGCGATGTTGCGTGCGAGACTTGTCCAACGCTCGAGCTTGAAGTTCTCGTCGTAAGAGAGCATCTCGTCGAGGTCGAGCATCAGCTGCAAGTAGAGCTGATAGAGACGAGTATATTCCGCATCGTCGCCACGCGCTGCATTGATAAGCGGGAGCAACTCTGCCGCATAGTCTACCATGGCTTGACGCACCACGTCGATGAAGTCGTAGTTGTAGTTGGCGATACCATCCTGTCCGCCATTGGCCGTCACCACATCCTTGATGGAATACAATTGGTCGGCAGCAAGGAGTACATCCTGTGTGTCCCAATAGATAGCCGCAGTACTCCACGATGATACATTATTCACCGTCCAGTTAGGACGTGCAAGGATTACCGCCTCAGAGGTACCCTGCTGGTTTACCTTACAGTCCCATACAGACTTCTTCAGGTTCTTCAATGCCTCGAGAGCATTAGCGTTACCCTGCACTGCAGGATTTATACCATAGCGTGAATAAGCATACTCGGCCAACCACGCATCTGCGCCCGGATTTGCATCCATCCAAGGAAGCTCGAAGAGCATATCGTAGAGGATGGGATTGGTCTCAGTACCCTCAGGAGTAGCACCGATACCTTGGCAGTTGTTGTTCTTGGCAAGTGCCTGGAAATAACCATCCATCGTGGTCTCCAGACGACCGTGCAAACCGCTACGGCCACCGAAGTTGTGGAGCATACAATAGATGTAGGGACAAGTGTCGTAGTAGTTGGTTCTCCACTTGGCCGCATTGTCGGCATAGATATTGTCGGCAAAGAGGTCGAGACCGATGAATCGACTGGTGTAACCTGCATTCTTCATCGCAGTGAACGCACCGCTTTGGGGCACGCCCTGCCAGTACTGGATAATCCAGCTCGGAGATTTGGTCACTTTGTAAGAATCCTTTACGCTTTGCTCTACATTACCGAAATGCTTGTCAAGCTCCACCATGATATTGGGGTAACAAGTTGCATTGGTAACGCCACTGGGGAGACTACCTTCGTGGAAGGGGTCGATGCTATAGAGTTCCGACACACCCATCACCTCGTGCAGATGCTTGTAGTACACTGCTGCAAAGGTGCGATAGCTCTCGGTATTGGGTTTCAAGATGTCGGGGCGTGTATAGCCACCAGCCCAAGTTCCGTTGTTCACCACATCACCGCTGCTAAAGCCGTTGATGGTGTAGTTCACAATGCAGTTGGGCACCTGACCACTGAAGCCTGGGATAACGGGCTGCATACCCAGCTCACGCATACGCTGCAGCATGTTACGGCAGAGCTGCTCCTGACGGGTGTACCACCAGTCGGGGTTACCGCTCATGTCTACTCCAGTGCTTGGTGAATTGATGGTACCACCCCATCCTTCGAGGTTATTCATGGCAAACCATGCGATAAAGCCAGGACCTGCAATGTAGGCATTGATATCACTCTCACTTACACCGAGTTCGCGAAGGAACTTACGTGTAACGACATCAAGACCCACGAGGTTCAAGGGGGAGTTGATACCGTGGAGTGCCATCCAGTCTATCTCCTGCTGCCAACGCTCCCATGTCCAGAAGGCCATAGAGTAAGAGAAGGTACAGGTGTTGAAGTCGTAACGGTAGGGTGCGTTACATACGTGCTTCTCCTCACCGCCAGGAACGGGAAGAGTCACCTGGGAAAGGTCCGTGGTGAGGTTGTTCCAAGTTAGGTTGATGTGTGCATAGTGGTTCAAGTACCAGTTGATACCTGTTGCCACTGACAACTGTGTGTTACCCTTGATACAGGGCTTACCATTCTGCGAGGTGATGACGAACACATCCTTGCCATTCTCTGCAAGGCTGGCATCGATCACAATCTCGAACAAGTCTGCTGCGCCATTGCCACCGATACGGTTGAGCAATCCGGTGATTGCCTCCTCCGCAGTAGCAACGGGAACCTGCGCCCACGCCGTTCCCAACATGAGGAATAGCGAGGCAAAAAGCATAGTTAGTTTTTTCTTCATAAATGTTTGAATATTAGATTGGTTTTATGTATTTTCGTTTGTCTAGGCGTCAGTTTGTGTATGATAGTCCATATTAGTACACAAAGGTACGGATTATTTTTCTATAAATCATTAATTTAGGAGGCTTATTTTGGCGGTTGTGATGAGGAATCTGGTAGCAACTATTCTTCGGTGTGCGTGGATGCTCTTTTCGCGACACACCTCAAATCTACTAATTTCTTGTTAGTGGTGTTAAAGAAGCTAATTTTGGCGAATTAGTTTGACCAATTCAATTGCTTGCACTACCTTTGTAACCGATGATTGTGAATACGTTTTGAAACTCTAATAAGATTATCCGATGAATACTGTTATGAAAAAGGCTGTATTGCTGTTGTGCTTGTCAATTGTTTGTTCCATGAGTTATGCCGATTCGCTTGGCCGCTTTATCGGTAAGTATAAGGATAAGCGTGGAGCTGAATATCGCGTTGTCAACGTTAATAGTGACCTCGATGCTATGGTTGCCGATGGTATTGCTAAGGGACATAAGCGTGCGGCGATGATTCGTGGCGGACTCGTGATGATGGGAATCAGAGAGGTGGTGACGCTGCGTCTCGACTCGTGTAAGCAGTCGGTGCGCACGAAGTTCTTTGCCGATGTGCTCGATGTGATCCCCGAGAACTATTCGTTGTTGATGGAGAAGGGGAACAGCTTGGTCTATATGGACAACTCGGATGAGGAGTATGCCTACTTGCTCATCATCAATAATAGCGTAGAGAAACCACGCCTGAAGCAGCTCTATGTGACCAACGTCTTTGTGCGGGCCATCATGAACGATGAGGGCACGGCTATCGACAAGGATAAGTTCGGCCGATTCCTTGAGCGACAGGCCGAAGTGCTGGGTGAGGCTGCACGCGAGACGGGCAGGTCGATAGGCGAGGGGGCCAAGAATCTGGAGAAGCATCTGCAGGAACGTATACAGCAGTGGGAGGAGGACTCTGATAAGGCATCCGATAACTATACCTTTTAGTGTTTGGTATCTGCTTTGATGACTGAACTAAAGAGGATAACCTCACGAGGTGGTCCTCTTTAGTTGCATAATGGATTGCTTGGCCATAGGATTGAGGAGGGGCGGTGTGTGAGTTCTTGGGACAAAGGTAATGTAAATAGAGTGGAATATCTCTTACTTTTTCGTTCGTTTCTTGTGTGAACTCTTTTTTTTTCATACCTTTGCACTGATTTTACGAAATAATGAAGGCAAAACAGATATTGGACGCCCTTGAACAATATGCTCCTCTGCCTTTGCAAGACAGTTTTGACAATGCAGGCTTGCAAATCGGATTGACAGAGGAACAGGAAGTTACAGGGGCTTTATTGTGTTTGGACGTGACTGAGGCTATCATCGATGAAGCCGAACGCGAGGGGTGCAATCTTATAATTGCACACCATCCTTTGTTGTTTCATGGCTTGAAGTCCATTACCGGGAAGAACTATGTGGAACGCTGCGTCGTCAAAGCCATACAAAAGGGTATTGGCATTTATGCTTCTCATACGAATATGGATAATGCAGTCGGTGGGGTGAACTATCGTATTGCTGATAAGATAGGTCTTGCCGATGTGAGATTCCTTCAGGCAAAGGAGAGTGGCTTGTCGGCAGGCTCGGGCATCATCGGTGAACTGCCCTGCTTTGAGGATGAGGTGGATTTCCTTCATCGATTGAAGGAGCTGTTTGGCGTACGCTGTATCCGTCACAACATGTTGAAACAGCGTAGAATAAAACGTGTGGCGTTGTGTGGAGGCGCAGGAGGGTTTCTCCTTTCCGATGCTATCAGCCAAGGTGCCGACGTGTTCATTACCGGAGAAATGCGCTATCACGACTATTTCGGGCATGACGATGAATTGCTCATCGCTGAAATGGGGCACTTCGAGAGCGAACAATATACAATAGAACTGTTTGAGGAATTGCTGAAAAAGCATTTCTCAGAACTGAAAATAAAGAAGACATCATTGAGTACAAACCCAATATATTATTTATAATTATGGCAAAAGAAATCAAGAAAGATCCGCAGGAATATACTGTGGAAGAGAAATTGAAGTCGCTGTATCAGTTGCAGCTCATCTTCTCGGAGATTGACCACATCAAGACTCTTCGTGGTGAACTACCTCTCGAGGTGCAGGATTTGGAAGACGAAGTGGCTGGTCTGAGAACACGTATCGGCAATATCACCGGCAGCATTGAGGATATCAAGACGGAGGAGGGTAAGCGTCGTGTGAAGATTGAAGAGGCCAAGGCTATGATCGAGAAGTATACTGAGGATCAGAATAATGTGCGCAACAACCGTGAATATGACCTTTTGTCAAAGGAAATCGAGTTCCAGACATTGGAGGTGGAATTCTGCGAAAAGAAGCTCCGTCAGTATGCCAGCGAGTTGAAGGCAAAGAACGAAGAGATTGATCGTACTAACGTTTTGCTCGAGGAGCGTATCTGTGCACTCGATGAGAAGAAAGCTGAGTTGGAAGAAATCGTATCCGAAACAAAGGAGGAGGAAGAGAAGTTGCGCGATCGTGCCAAGATTCTGGAGTCAACTATCGAACCCCGTCTGTTGCAGTCATTCAAGCGCATCCGAAAGAATACACGCAATGGCCTTGGAGTAGTATATGTGCAGCGTGATGCTTGTGGCGGTTGTTTCAATAAGATTCCGCCTCAGCGTCAGCTCGATATCAAGATGCGTAAGAAAATCATCGTATGTGAATACTGCGGACGTATCATGATTGACCCCGAATTGGCAGGTGTAAAGGAAACTACAGTACAGGCTCCTGAGAAGAAAACTCGCAAGAGAGCTATCCGCAAGTCTGAAAAAACAGAAGAGTAATCTGTATACATTGTATATAGGCAACGAGGGTGCGTCTTTCCTGACGCACCCTCGTTTGTTTAGGTATATAATCATATTGGAATTACAGAGAATCACCGAAATCTTCGCGGAACTTGGCAACCAATTTCTCTTGCCAGTCACCGATGGGCTGCAGGCGACCGAAGAAGAAACGGAGCACTTTGGGCTCTTCTTCCCACTTGAGACCGCCGATGAGCTCGCGGTTGTCATAGAGCCATTTCACGCGGTCGGCACAGTACTTCACCTGTGACAAGGTGAACACGCGGCGAGGCATGGCCAAGCGTACGAGTTCCATGTCGGCATAGCGTTCTGTGCCGTCGGGGTTGCGTTGCTCTGAGAGGGTACCTCGCTCCATACCACGCACTCCACTGATAATATAGAGGGCTGTGGCGAAAGCAGCAGCTGGATATTGGCTCTGTGGTACGTGGGGCACGATGGCGCCTGCATTTACGTGAGCACCAAGGCCACCGGCGGGTTTGACTACGGGTACGCCATACTTGTCGAGTTCGTCGACAAGGTATTTGATGAACTGGGGGCCTTGGCTGATGTATTCGAAGTCAAGGGTCTCGCGCAGACCGACTGCCATAGCTTCCATAGAGCGCACCTCCATACCGCCATAGGTGAGGAATCCTTCGTACAAGGGGATAAACTCCTTCATCTTGAGGATGTAGTCTTCATTGTTTGAGATGATGGCACCGCCACGAGAGAAGCTGAGCTTGCGGGCAGAGAAGTAGATGATATCCATGGTCTTGCCTAACAAGTGCATGATGTCCTTGATGCTCATGCCCTTACACATGGGCTCGCGCATCTTCATGAAATAGAGGTTGTCTTGCAAGAGTGAAGCGTCAAGGATGCTCATGATGCCATTCTCCTTACATATCTGTGCCACCTCAAGCATGTTCTCAAGGCTCACAGGCTGTCCACCGATGAGGTTGGTGCCAGCCTCGATACGTACGAAGGCGATATTCTTGGCACCCAGATCCTTGATGATTTGCTTCATGCGGGGGATGTCGAAGTTGCCCTTGAAGGGGTCGTCACTCACGGGGGCAAGTCCTTCGGGGCGTACAAGCTCGATGACACTACCTCCCATACGAGTGACATGGGCCTTGGTGGTGGTGAAATGGTAGTTCATCAGAGTGAACTGTCCGGGCTTCACAAAGGTCTCGGCAAGGATATTCTCACAAGCACGACCCTGATGAGCGGGAAGGAAGTACTTGGTACCAAAAACATCTTCGAGAGCTTTGATAAGGCGATTGCAAGTTTCCGAACCGGCATATGAGTCATCGGCAATAGACATGGCTGCTACCTGATTGTCGCTCATGGCGTTTACGCCAGAGTCGGTAATCATATCCATGAATACGTCTTTATTCTGAAGGAGGAAGGTGTTGTTGCCGGCCTCTTTGATGCATTGTAAACGCTCCTCAATGGGGCGGAGAAAGAGCTTCTGTACTACGCGCACTTTGTGCATTTCCAGAGGTACCTGCTCTTCTTGTTGGTAAAATTTGATTTGCATAATTATTGTTTTTAAGGTATCGTTATGTTGCTAAATTTGCGAAATAGGTTGCGAAGATATATATAATTTTGGAAATATGTAACAAAATGTAAGAAAATATGTTTTATTGTATGAAAGTTTGTAAAAGTGTGTAAGTAGTATGGATGATGTCTGACAATGTAAAATTTCCAATGATACCATCTTTATTAAAGTGTCATAACGGTATCACAGCAAAAGTACCTATCGAAGATGATGTAGCGATTGTCGAAGAACTTTATTGTGTCCTATTGCGTGTAATTTACTTTATATCAGTGTTTATATGTGCTTATTTTTGTACAATAATCCACGCAGAGGCATACCTGTAGATGCTCGGAGTTGTATGGATTATTGTACAATAGTTGCGTCTCTAACTAAGGTAATGATATAGATGTTTACCCAAATGGCCTTTTTTACCGCGATAGTGTCATGCTGAACGTAGTGAAGCATCTCGAAAAAGTCTCTTGCAAAGTCCCAGCGCGGGATCCTTCACGATGTTCAGGATGACAGAGACCTCTGGGTAAACAGCTATATTATTACC
>JAZRMG010000043.1:0-19665 GCA_045647345.1 Bacteroidaceae bacterium
GGGGGCGATTATTGTTATAGGATGCAATTACTTCTTCGGATAATCAATGGTATAGTGTAGGCCTCGGCTCTCCTTGCGCTCCATGGCTTGGCGGGTGATGAGGTAGCCCACGTTGATCATGTTGCGTAGCTCACACAACTCGCGGGTAGCCTTGCTGCGTTTGAAGAGCGCCTCAGTCTCTTCGTAGAGGATGTCGAGACGGTTCCATGCGCGTTTGAGGCGGGTGTTGCTGCGCACGATACCTACATAGGCCTCCATGATCTGGTTTACCTCCTTCATGCTCTGTGTGATGAGCACGCGCTCCTCGGTCGTGATGGTACCCTCGTCGTTCCACTCGGGGATATCCTCGTTGTAGTCGTAACGCTCAAGAACGTTCAGCGCATGCTTGGCTGCCGCATCGGCATAGACGATAGCTTCGAGGAGGGAGTTGGAGGCGAGACGGTTGCCACCATGTAGACCCGTACATGAGCACTCGCCAATGGCATAGAGGCGGCGTATGCTGCTCTGGCCGTCGAGGTCTACGGTGATGCCACCGCAGAGGTAGTGTGCCGCAGGGGCTACGGGGATATAGTCCTTGGTGATATCAATACCGATGGAAAGGCACTTTTTGTAGATATTCGGGAAGTGCGCCTTGGTCTCCTCGGGGTCTTTGTGGGTAACATCGAGGTAAACATGTTCGTCACCACGGGTCTTCATCTCATTGTCGATGGCGCGAGCCACGATGTCGCGTGGGGCAAGCGAGAGGCGGGGGTCATACTTGTGCATGAACTCCTTGCCATCCTTGGTACGGAGCACTCCACCATAGCCACGCATAGCCTCGGTGATGAGGTAGGCAGGGCGACTGCCGGGGCAGTACAACGCCGTAGGGTGGAACTGGATGAACTCCATGTCCTTCACCGCTCCCTTGGCACGATACACCATGGCGATACCATCGCCCGTGGCGACGAGCGGATTGGTGGTCTGACCGTACACTGCCTCGCAACCTCCTGTCGCCATCACGGTGACCTTGGAGAGGAAGGTGTCTACCACGCCCGTAGCCTCGTTGAGCACATAGGCGCCGTAGCAGCGGATGCCCGAGGCGTGACGTGTAATGATGAGACCCATATGGTGCTGGGTGATGATCTCTACGGCAAAGTGGTGGGTAAAGACGGTGATGTTGGGATGGGCCTTCACAGCCTCGATGAGTGAGGTCTGTATCTCGGCACCCGTATTGTCCTTGTGGTGCAGGATGCGGAACTCCGAGTGGCCTCCCTCCTTGTGCAGGTCAAAATCGCCCTGCTCATTCTTGTCGAAGTCGACGCCCCAGCGGATGAGCTCTTCAATCTGTGCAGGTCCACCCTTGACAACCTTCTCTACAGCGGCACGGTCGCTGATGTGGTCGCCCGCTATCATGGTGTCTTCGATGTGCTTGTCGAAATTGTCTACCGCCAAGTTTGTCACCGAGGCGATACCGCCCTGCGCATAATAGGTGTTGGCCTCTTCGAGTCCAGCCTTGCAGATGAGGGCTACCTTACCTTTGTGCGCTACTTTGAGCGCGAAACTCATACCGGCCAGTCCTGAGCCGATGACGAGAAAGTCGTATCTGTGTACCATGGTCGTCTTATTAAAAACGTATAGTTATTATAAAGGTAATGTTTTTTCAACATAACCGGAAGAAATACACCTTTCTATTTCTTTTTGGGCTTGCGTCGTGCCCAGCCCTCTTCCGAGAAGTCGGGTTCGGCACCTCGTAGTGGGCGTTCGTCGTGCTGGAAGAATTGTTTCCAGTCGTCTTTCTTCATCGGGCCACGCTTGCTTGTATAGCCACGCTCCTCGCGTGAGGGTCTTCGGTGGCCTCCCCCCTGCCCCTCCCAAGGAGGGGTGACTTTGCTGCTTTCACTGTTCTTGGTCTCTCGCTTGTTTTTCTTCTCGAATTGGGCGAAGCCGTCGGCCTGCTCGTCACGCTCCCTCTTTCTGCTGCTCTCCTTTTTTCCACGAGGCTTGAAATCCCCCTCCTTGGGAGGGGTTAGGGGAGGCCTTCCCTCCTCTCCAGCCAACTCGACTACCACATGCTGTCCATTGACATGGGCATGCTTCAAGGCTCGCATCACTGCATCGGCTTGTTTCTCGGGTACCTCGAAGAAGGAGAAGTTTTGCATCAGGTCGATGCGCCCCATTTCGATGCGCTCGTGGCGCACATGACGGTTCACCATGTCGATGACCTGCGCGGCATAGAAGCCGTCGCGCTTGCCGCGGTTCACGAAGAAGCGCACATAGCCCTGCTCTGCCTTGCGGGGCCCGTCGCCCTTCTCGCGGCGCTGGCGGGGTGCTCCTTCGCCTTTCACCTTGCGGCCTTCGCCTTTTTGGCCTCGTTCCACCACGGGCTCGGGCTCGGGAGCATTGCTGTAATACTCCACGAAGCGGCCAAACTCGCGTGTCACCACGCGGCGTATAATATCTTCCTTGTCGAGCCAATCGAGCTTGCGGTAGATGGCAGGGAGGAACTCGGCTATATCATCTTCCTTCACCTCGGTCTTCTCGATGTCGTCGATGACCTTCCACAGCTGCTTCTCGCATATCTCCTTGCCCGTGGGGATGGTGCCCTTGACAAATTCCTTGCCGATGGCCTTCTCTATCTCACGCATGCGACCCTTCTCGCGCAGGTTGATGATGGCGATAGAGGTGCCACGTTTGCCGGCACGGCCCGTGCGGCCACTACGGTGTGTGTAGTTCTCCGTATCGTCGGGCAGACCGTAGTTGATGACATGGGTGAGGTCGTCTACATCGAGACCGCGCGCCGCCACGTCGGTAGCCACGAGTAGTTGTATGCGGCGCTTGCGGAACTTCTGCATCGTGAGGTCGCGCTGCTGCTGCGAGAGTTCGCCATGCAGGGCATCGGCATTGTAGCCGTCCTGTATGAGCTTGTCGGCAATCTCCTGTGTCTCCATACGGGTGCGGCAGAAGATGATGCCATAGATGTTGGGGTAGTAGTCAGCGATGCGCTTTAGGGCAAGGTACTTGTCCTTGGCGTGCACCATATAGTACACGTGGTTCACATTCTTCGAACCCTCGTTCTTGTTGCCGATAACAATCTCATGCGGGTCGGTGAGGTAGTTCTTGGCAATGCGTGCTATCTCCTTGCTCATGGTGGCCGAGAAGAGCAGCGTGTTACGGTCGCGGGGTACATCCTCGAGGATGCGGTTGATGCTGTCGGTGAAGCCCATGTTGAGCATCTCGTCGGCCTCGTCAAGCACCACATCGCGCACGGTAGAGAGTTTTACTACTCCACGCTCCATGAGGTCGATGAGACGACCCGGTGTAGCTACGATGATGTGTACCCCCTTTCTTACATTGCGTATCTGGTTCTCGATGGATGTGCCACCATACATGGGTACCACGCGCAGTCCCTCTACATACTTGGAGAAGGAAGCGAGGTCGTCGGCAATCTGTAGGCACAGCTCGCGTGTGGGGCTCAAGATGAGTGCCTGTGCATAGGGGAGCGCAGGGTCTACCTTCTGTATGATGGGCAGGCCGAATGCTGCCGTCTTGCCCGTTCCCGTCTGTGCTAAGGCGATGACATCATTGCCATTGCCCAAGAGGTAGGGTATCACCTCCTCTTGCACGGGCATGGGGTACTCGAAGCCCAGTTCACTGATGGCTTCACATATTTCGGGCATCACGCCTAGCTCTTCAAATGTACGCATCATTTTATATTTTGACGACAAAGATACAAAAAACGAGTAAGATATATAAAACTTGGCTCAATATTTTACATCAAGTGCTTCATATCGTCACGACATACAGGATTATCGTATTTTTCCTGTTACTCACACTTGAATACTCTATTCAAAAACATTATAGTCTCATCCTGCATGGCTTTCCCAAAGTAATGAGGCGAGTCGACAAAACGGGTCACCAGTTGAGAATCAGCTTTCTGAGCATGCCACACACGCCGCATTGCAGCATAGGCGTCTTCTACCCCCTGCACAGGGAAAAGTTTATCCTTCGTCCCGTTCATAAACAGCATAGGTTTAGGACAAGCCAAAGAGGCCACATGCGGATAGTCAAGATAGTTACGTAGGCCAGGGATAATCATTGAGTAAGCCGAGCCGCCCTTACTCTGATTATTGGTGAGCGTCACCAGATGTTGGGTAGTATTCATCCAACAAATGGCAACACCAGCCTTCACCTTGTCGGAAAGCGCAGCAGTCATCCAAGCACGATGGCCACCCATTGAATGCCCCATCACAGCAACCTCATCAGACTTCACACAAGGCAGAGTGCAAAGGAACTCCACACTGCGCAAGTCATCCCATGCAATAAAACTCCCGAAGGACATCCCCATCTGCAAGAAATTAGCATTGAGTGCCTGCTGTGCTTCATAGTTGGGTCCCTCTCGTCTTCCGCGGTCACCCCAGAAGAGAGCATCCACAGCCAACACCACGTAGCCCTCGCGCGCCAAACGATCGCCCACGAACTCTCCATCATAGCAAGCATCGCTCCAGCTCTGCGCATCGGCTAACACCTCGGATGGTACGCCAAATGGACGTACCACCTTCTCCTTACCTATACTAAAATGAGCTCCATGGTCATGGAGCACAAGCACTGCGGGAAAGGGGCCCTCACCATCGGGAACGAGTAAATAGGCTGGTACCCGACACCATGCATTGACATTGAACATGAGCTTCTGAGCACGATATCCATGCCGCAACTCCTCCGCCAGTATCTCGGGAGCAAAACTGACTGCGCAAGGCGGAGCCGGACTCATACACTCCAACACCTTAGCACGGGCCACTCTCTGCCATTTTTTATACCGATTGGAATTGAAATTATCCCATGCCATGGGGAAAGATAGACTCGACTTCAGTTCCTCGTAAAAGGAAGGCATATTTTTAACAACTCCATATCCCATAGGACTGTTAGACTGAGTATAACCAACTGCCCTGAAACAAACTAGAAGAAAATTAAACAGCAATAATCGTAGTGCGTACTTCATATAAAGTTTGTGAGGTTCATACATTACACAACCGCAAATATAATGTTTTTTAAGACAACTCCTTCTTTTGGCACATTAATTACAGAAAATTAGAGACTCATTATGCAACTTTTTATTAACTTTGCATACATTAAGGACTAAATATGCAGAAGCACACATCAACACAACTTTTCAGATATGAACCGACATGTGGTGTAGCGGAGTATCATGCAATACTACGCATCACCAATCCGCGTCTCACCTATACCGAGCAGGTTGACCAACTACAAGAGGCCTATACTCAGTTGCTGAGCACTGAGTTACCCGGTACCGTGGCTGTATTTAAGCGCTTCTTTTTGAGCGATGCGGCGAATCAAGCCAACCACTTACAAGCGACTTTATTGGAGCATAGCGATTGTGCTCTATCCATCGTAGAACAGCCGCCTCTGGATGGCACAAAGATAGCCCTTTGGGTATATTTGCAAAAAGGCGTACAAGCACGCACTTTACCCCATGGGGATTACGAAATGAGCCATGGTGGATATCGTCATTTATGGAGCGGATCGAACTTCAACAAGGCCTCCAAATCAGAATATCAAACTCGACTGTTGCTCAACGACTACGTGATGCGACTTGCAGAACAAGGTTGTTCGTTAGCTAACAACTGCATACGCACATGGTTCTTCGTGCAAAATGTCGATGTCAACTATGCAGGAGTAGTAAAAGCCCGCAATGAGGTATTCCTCACCCAGAACTTAACTGAGAAAACCCACTTCATAGCTAGTACAGGTATTGCTGGACGTCATGCCGACCATGAGGTGCTCGTGCAGATGGACACCTATGCCGTAGATGGTCTGAATCCCGACCAGATACACTATCTCTATGCCTCTACTCACCTAAATCCCACATATGAATATGGTGTAAGCTTTGAGCGCGGCACCTATATCGACTATGGAGACCGCCGTCAAGTTTTCATTTCTGGAACGGCCAGCATCAACAACCGTGGTGAGATTATGTATCCCGGTGACATACGCCGCCAAACCGAACGTATGTGGGAAAACGTGGAGACACTACTTGCCGAAGCCGAATGTACGTTCGAGCACGTAGGTCACCTTATCATTTATCTACGCGACATTGCCGACTACACCATTGTAAAAGAGATGTTCGAAGAGCGTTTCCCCTCAACTCCCAAAGTTTATCTACAAGCTCCCGTATGCCGTCCAGGTTGGCTTATAGAAATGGAGTGCATGGCGGTGAAGCCTCAAAACAATGAGATATTCCCCCCATACTGAGATTATCCCATAAGAACGTCAATAGGGTGTGCGATCGCACACCCTATTGACGTTATAGGCAAAATCAATCATTGCTCTAATTCTAGTAAAGAACAAGGAATCAGCTTCACTACCCCATTGAGTCCTGAAGGAAGAGGGGTCCAATGTCCATACCCCGTTTTCTTATAGTTGAGATCCACCACATTGATTTCTTTAAATCTCCGCCAAGGCACCTGCTGACGATCAAGTTCTGCGATACGATTGGCGGGGAGGTTAGTAACTTCCACCTCTATCGTGTTGGTTCCGGACTTCAAATATTCACCCACTGAAAGTTGGAAAGGCACACACCATGCTGTTCCGACCTCTTTCCCATTAATACGTACACGAGCGCTCTCGCGAACATCGCCCAAATCAAGTATCCACTCATCAGCAACGATAGCTGGCAAATCGAAAGTCAAAGCATAACAGCCGGTTCCCATCATAGTAGTAGCACCAGGAATATCAAGCATAGTCCACGAACAAAGTCTATCAATATCATAATTACACTGATCAAATCCAAACTTCCATCCATGGTCAAGCGCAAGAGCTATTGTTTGCGGTTTCAAGTAACGCCATGGTTCGGCAGTCACGGCTGCATCGAAAGTCTGCACGATAAGGCTCTGCCCCGACTTCAACTGCAGGTATACTTGCAATCCGTCGTCGGTATGGCGTGTAGCAGCGTGTCCCTTCATACCACTTACGGGATCAAAGATCATCGCGTCAGCATCATCGACACTCAGCGTCACCCAGCCGTCCATTCCTTTGGGCTGCAAAGCACTGATAAAATAGTGATGCCCCATGTCATTGCAACGACGTATATACTGCATACCAAACTTCGTCTTCAGTTCTTCGGCCTGTACGCCACATTGGGCCAATGTCTCGCGATAATCACTACCAAGGACAACACGTCCCTTTCCCAACTGAAAACTACTATCACTTACCATCAAACATTGCTTCGCCTTAGCGAATGCTTTCCGTCGCACTTCCAAGTCTCCATATCCAGGAACATCTTCGGGAAGCCCACCAATGAACACCACGGTAGCACCACGCTCAGCAAGTTTCACCAAATGAGCTAACACATCTGCAGGCATACGCTTCACACCGGGTACTATGATAGCTTTATAAGCCGCATTGCCTGAAGTCAACAATTTACCATCCACACAACGTGTTGTGCGTACATAACGATCAGAGATATAATCCACATCATACCCATTGTTACAGATTTCGTTCACCGTAGCGATGAAAGCTGGTGCTACGCGCTGCATCTTGTGAATATCAAAAGTCAGCAAGCGGCCCTCCTGCTCGTTCCACAAATCATACACAGGAAGATATACAAGGAAATCATTGTCAGGCTCACCCATCTGCAGAAACGATTGACAACGGCCTATGTAGTCAAAAAACGATGGAGCATCACGCCAAATGCTATTGGTAGGCGACATATTAATAGATGCATAAAAACTCCAACCTGGCCACTGAGCTTCGCGAGGCGAATAGGGAGTGCCATGAAAGAACATATGATTTACACCTGAAACAAACATCAGATCCATGTCAGGCTTACACTGCGAAAGCGAAGTGCGAAAATGCTCAGTAAGCCATGTAAAGGTTTCTGACGACACCAACGGTTTACCACTGATGTGAGCAGCCGAAGAGGCATACTTAAGCATCGAAAGGTCGGAGTCATTCTTGCGTGTCAAGGAATCGCGACGAAGCCCCTCAATTCCAAATTCCGAGAGTCCAAATCCCTCGCATTCGGGAATATCCACAGCCGCATAGGTATCTATGAGATTGGCGGGCGATCCATGTGCCTGATTACGCGTGACACTACCCATGCGATGCGCCCAATGAGTCCATTGTTGAGTAAAATTCTCAAGTAGTAGATCCGACACCGTTTCACGATAGTCCGATACAATACGACAGGTCACATCGGGGCGCTTCGGGTCAAGGAACTCACGAAAGTAGTGTTCTAGACGATATCCACGCAAGCGCGCAAACTGATTAAGGAATTCAGGAGTCCAATCAGCCCCATACACTTCATACGAATCATTAAAAAAATTGTTAGGCACAGGCGTAGCATTAGTCTTGAAAGCCTTTTCAAAACGATCGAGGTAACGTTTTACCGCACCCTGCGAAAGGTGGTCTATCACATAGCCCTCACCACCTGGTGCTGCACGCTTCACAGCTTGACGCGTCTTACCAATGAAGAGAGCAATGATCTCCCATTCACCCTCAGGTGCCTGCCAACGTAGCATCCCTTCCTTATCGCACCTTTTCGTAACATCAACACATCTGTCCCCCTGATAGGCCATTACCTTACCCAAAGTCGAGGTTGCCTCGTCTTTTTTATTAGACACTCTGATGGATAGCTCCACCAATTTGCCCCCCACTACGGTATAATGTTCAAAGATGGCTTTCGTTGCAGCATCTTCAATCGAAGTTTCAGGACCTCCAAAGGGCCATCCCGTACCAGTACTCATATCTATACGTATACCCACTTCATCTCCTTTTCCGATGGTATACTCAAGTGCCTGCATCCATTCAGGTGAGAGAAATGACAACTCATTCTGCTCGTTACCCTGCACACCATAGATGGGTGTGATTTCCAACTCGCCCAATCCCGCATGGGCATATTCCTCCATATTGTAGCTCAAGTTCTCTTCATCTACAGCACTGCCTAACCACCACCATCGTGCAGCAGGTTTGGCTGTCTGTGTCAACGTTGGCCACTCTTGAGCGACAATCCCCAATGGTAGCATAAGAAATGCGACCACAGATATGAAACATCTCATGTTTTTCATATATCCAGTTTTTATCTGACAATATTGATTAATAACACCTATCGCTTTCACTAATTTCCATCAGGCTTCTCTATCTCCACAAAGCGACTATCGTCCCACTGAAAAGTAGCACGATTGTCGGGTAAAGAGGGATCATAAGGGATGTAGTCAGAACGCAAATGACGCAATAAATCGAGTTCAAGTGCCTTCATCCCTTCTATGACACATTTACTGATTTGATAGGCTCCGTAGGGATTAAAGTGCGTATTGTCGGCCAAAGGTTTATTTTGTCCTGGGTAGCTTCCTGCAGGATAATGTACGAAAGCAGCCTTAGACGCTTCGGGGCCAAGAGCTTCGTAAAGAGTACGTGTCATAGCATGCAAATCAATAAGAAGAACACCCTCCTTCTGACAAAGGAAACGAGTAGCATCGGGGTAATCAAGGTGCGTATCCACAATTTTACCTTCACTATTAAAGCTACGACGCTGTGTGGGAGTGACAAGAATAGGTATCGCTCCATGTCGGCGGGCTTCATCTACAAAAATTTTCATATTGTATATAAAGGAATAAAAGGCACCATCTCCCACGCCTTTACGTTTTTGATCATTATGTCCAAACTCTACAATAATGTAATCGCCCGGCTTAACCTGGGTCAACAATTTCTTCAGACGCTTGGCAGCTATAAAAGTAGTAGCGGTCTCACCCGACTCTGCATAGTTGGCAAAGCACACCTCTTCATTGAAAAAACGGGGTATCATTTGACCCCAACTGGCCCATGGTTCATTATCTTGATCCACGACAGTAGAGTTACCACACAGAAAAACTGTAGTGACAGTATCAATACGTTCAATGGAAAGCTCGGCAATTTGCGGTGCAGGGCCAGTAACTTCAACTGTAAGTTTGTCGTCCCAATTCAGTTTGCCACGCTCGCGAGCCTTGATACGCACATGCTCATCACCCTCAATACAAGTATTGCGTTTGTTAATGGTGAAAGTACAGTTCTTATACTCACCTCGTTTGGTGGCCACTCGTTCATAGAAGAGGCGACGACTCTCACCACGTAGGGTAGTGGCACCTGCCGCATGCCGGCTGCCCACCACGACGGTAACACGATAGTTTCCATCGGGCACATTGACAGAAAAGTAAAAAGCTCCCGATTGCTGACTATCAACAACATAGTCATATCCATAGCCTACAGAATCATTGTATATGGTCGCAGGAGTAACACGAATATAACCTTCCTTGACTTTTTTCTTGCCAGAGAAGTCAAACTTATAACTAGTAGTCTGCGCACCCAACAAAGTACAACAGCACACAAAAAAAAGAGACCAAAAAGTACGCATGATATGAAAATGAGAAATAAAAAGTTAAAATAAAGAGTTGAAGTTTTACTATATAAGACACCAACTCTCTATTTCTTAATTGTTATAATACTACGGATAAACTATCTGTGCCTGCAATTTATACAATTCTGCACCTGCGAGAAGTACGCAACCAAGGCCATAGTCTTCAAAGTCGGGAACGCTTTCATAGGTAACAGGCTGTCCTGCAGAAGGGTCCTTACCTGTACCTTGCATGTAACCAAGGAATCCATTGGGATGTACTGCCTTTTCCACAATAGCATTCCAAGCACGTACCATAGGCTCCATATAGGTCTTGGCATCAAGTATCCCATGTCGTATACCCCAAGCCATACCATATACAAAGAGAGCGGTACCAGAAGTTTCAGGACCTCCGTAGTTAGTGGGGTCATGAAGACTCACATTCCAAAAGCCATCTTCACGTTGGCATTTGATTAGAGCCTTACTCATAGCCTTGAAATCACGCAAATAATCCTTACGATGCTGTTCATTCTCAGGGATTTCATTCATCACACGCACAAGTGCAGCATACACCCATCCATTACCACGGCTCCAATAACAATCTTCACCATTAGGTTCTGTATAAGGAGGATCATAATCAGCATCGCGCCACCAGAGTGCATCCTTTGGATTATACATACCGTTTTCTCCCAATTGATTACGAGTGTATTCATAGAGTTGCCACATTTTATCGTAATAGCGTTGGTCATTGTAGAGATTTCCAAACTTGGCAAACACAGGCATAGCCATCTGTATGGCATCAATCCACCACCAATCATCGACCTGAGGTGTATTGACCATTGCATCGATAGAGACTTTTACATTCTTCAGCATCACTGGGTCTGGACACATACGATAAAGGTCTATATAGGTCTGTCCACAGCAGTGGTTATCTGCATGGCGTGTAGTGTTTCCATTGCGCATACCCCATTTGTGAGAAGCTCCCCAATCGTAAGCATATTGGTAAAAGTCCTCGCGCGGATATATCTCATGCAATGCCATTAATCCCTCGTAGTATACTGCTCGTGTCCACAAGTTGCTGGGACGTATACGTTTTACGTTGGTAGGCACTGAGGGGTCAGGCCACTTCTTCATAAAATAATCATTGGTAAGGAGCATCGTGTTTAGGATTTCCTTCTGCGTAGGCATCTCTTGCGCCTTGATGCCGCCTGTACAAAGTAGCAAAGCGAACAATGTCCATAGAGTACGTTTTGTCATAGTATAAATAGTATTTTATAAGTATTTACAAATCTAATGGACAAAAGTAAGTAATTTAGAGCACAAAGACAAAGAAATAAAGTTTTTTCTTTCTATCACAACCTCTCAAGAAAAAGGAATCATGCAATTCCACGATATAAAAACAAGTAGAGGAGGCCGGCCTCCTCTACTTAATCTTATTAAGAAGCAGTTTGGACTTTACCGCTAATAAGTATTTGAAGAACTTTTCAGTTTAATTAATGCTTTGGGGACATCTTTGCCCTCTCGAATCTACTGTCTTAAATCAAAGCAAACGAAAGGTTGCCTCGGCAGCATAATTTACCATCGACCTTGGCTTCAGCCTTGGCAAAGATGAGCGATTGACGGCGCTCAGTGATGGTAGACCGCAAGACAATGGTGTCTCCCGGGCGTACCTGATACCTGAAGCGCACATTGTCGATACCTGTGTAGAGGGGACGCTTCGTTTTTATTTCATCACCAAGCAGCAGGGCACACGACTGAGCCATCATCTCACAGAGGATAACACCGGGAACCACAGGATAGTCAGGGAAGTGACCCTGCAGGAAAAACTCATCGCCACGTACACGATAGGTACCAATGGCATAGCGGGTAACCTCTCCATTGATCCCAGTCACCATCTCCTCTTCGAGACTATCGACCAGCAGCATGGGCTCGCGATGTGGGAGAAAGGTCTTTATTTCTTCTCTATTCATAGTATTTTAGGTTTCATTGGCGTTAGGAGTTAAAAGCAAGAGGCCTTTCGCGCATTGTTACGCTATCGGTTCGACCCCCTCTTATCTCCCTTTATCTCCTTATCTATCAATCAGATCTTCTTCAACGCCACACAAGCATTATGTCCACCAAAGCCAAGTGAATTGGAAGCAGCAATGGTAACATCGGCCTTGACGGCTTTGTTGGGCACATAGTTAAGATCACACTCGGGGTCGGCCTCCTTGTAGTTGATAGTAGGAGGAACAATGCCGTGCTTCACAGCGAGAGCCGTGGCGATAAGTTCGACGCCACCAGCTGCACCGAGCATGTGGCCCGTCATCGACTTGGTAGAGCTGATGAGTGCCTTGCGAGCATTATCCTCACCGATAGCCAGTTTGATAGCATTGGTTTCGGTCTTATCGTTGAGCGGCGTGCTGGTACCGTGTGCATTGATATAGAGAGTATCGTCGGCCGTGTAGCCAGCCTCTTCGAGTGCCATGCGGATAGCCTTTGAAGCGGGTATGCCATCGGGACGCGGAGCGGTGTAGTGGTGAGCATCACAGCTATTGCCATAACCTGCGACCTCGGCATAGATGGTAGCACCTCGCTTTACAGCATGCTCATATTCCTCAAACACGAGGATACCAGCACCTTCAGCCATGGTGAAGCCACTACGACGTGCATCGAAGGGGGTGCAGGCATCTTCCAATGTCTCAGCATTGGTGAGCGCCTTACTGTTGGCAAAGCCTCCGATAGCCAAGGGGTGTACAGCGGCTTCTGATCCACCAGTAATGATAGCATCAGCCTGTCCGTTCTTGATGGCGCGGTATGCCTCACCTGCTGAGTGGGTACCTGTAGCGCAAGCTGTTACGACGGGCAAACAAGGTCCCTGTGCATTGTGGCGGATGGCGATGTTGCCAGCAGCAATATTAGCAATCATCGTAGGGATGAAGAGAGGTGAGATGCGGCGCGGCCCCTCGTTGAGGAGTTTTTCGGTTTCACGCACAAAAGTGCTGATACCACCGATACCTGAGCCTACATATACGCCGAAGCGGTCGGGCTCGATATTCTCACCACTCACCAAACCACTATCAGCGACAGCCTGATTGGCTGCTGCTACGGCATATTGGCAATAAAGGTCCATCTTGCGTACGTCAGCACGCTCAAGTCCATTAGCTGCGGGGTCAAAATCTTTTACCTGCGCTACGATGCGTACGGGTAGGTCCACATCGTCATATCCTTGGATAAAGTTCAAGCCGCTCTTGCCTTCGATGAGGCTGTTCCAAAAGTCGGCAACTGTATTTCCTATGGGGCTGATAGTGCCCAAACCGGTAATTACAACTCTTCTTTCCATATTTCCATTAGTTTTTCAGCTCTTAGTTTGTGAGTTTTTAAGTTTGCCGTCTAATTGGAAACTCATAAACCTGTAAACTTAAAAACTCTAATTTTTGTTGCAAATATAGTTATTTATTCCATTCGATGATACAAGCTCCCGAGGTAAATCCTGCTCCAAAGGCACTAAAAGCGAGCAAATCGCCTTTTTTGAGCTTTCCATCGCGGTTTAATTCATCGAGAAGCATAGGTATACTGGCCGATGAGGTATTGCCATACTTGTCTACATTCATGGGAAGTTTTGAACCGTCTACCCCGAAACGATGGCGAATGTAGTCAAGAATGCGAAAGTTGGCTTGGTGTAATATATAATAGGTGATATCGTCCTTATTCAAGCCCGACTCTGTGAGTACAGCCATGAGGTCGCTCACCGAGCAGGTCACTGCAGTCTTGAACACCTCTTGTCCTGCCATGTAGAGCGGGATGTGCTGCTCCTCCTTGGTAATGAAAGGAGTGGGTTCCAATGTGCGCTTATAGTGCAGTACACTGGTATTACTCTTTGACGATACCTTGAGAGCCTTGAGATCATTGCCACGGGTCACCACCATAGCACCGGCGCCATCACCAAAGAGCACACAGGTGCTGCGGTCGTTCCAGTCGACCATACGTGTAGGCTCCTCGGCCGCCATCACCAAGATATTGGTGGCGCGACCAGACTGAAGCAATGCCTCGGCATAGTCCATGGCATAGATGAATCCCGTGCAGGCAGCATTGAGATCTACGCAGGGGCATACAGCTCCAATCTTTCCCTCTACGATGCTGGCTATGGAGGGAGTTACATACTCGTTCACTACGTTAGAGCATATGATATAGTCGAGTTCGCTGGCAGCAATGCCCGCATCGTCAAGTGCCTTCTGTGCTGCCTCGGCAGCGAGTTCGTCGAGTTCTTCGTCCGTAATGATTTGTCGTGTACAGATACCCGTGCGCTCACGAATCCATGCATCGCTGGTATCCATCATTTGGCTCAAGTCATCATTTGTCAATGTGCGCTTAGGATGCGCACTTCCAGTTCCGATAATTCTCATAGTTTCAAATTTCAGATGTTCAAGAGTTACAGGTCTATCGCCTCGCTCAAGAGGTCAAACAACGAAAATTCTGCAACTACATGTCAGTCCTATTAGTAATAAAATTTCAACTACAAAAGTACACAATCCCATCGGCACACTCAACAAAAGCGCTATCGATGTGGCAAGAGAAAAACCCCATAGGGACTAAACGCATGGTATGAGGGGCAAAGTGACCAAACCTGATAGGAGTGAAAAAACATCAAAACATAGTAAACTTATCCGATAAAATCGTATCTTTGCAGCCGATAAAGACCAACAACCGATGTTGGCCACACATTAAACGCCTAACTATGAAACTAAAAAAGAAAGCACCACGATTCCTTCTTGAAAGCCGCACTCTAGCCAGCTCGGTTATTGCTATCGTGATTTTCTCCATCATATTCATGCTGATATATGGTCCCTACTCTTCGACCTCTTGGCTCACCCTAATGGCTGACGCGCCACAAAGCACAGAGTTGCTCACCAAATTCCATGCGGTAATGGCCTCCATTGCATTCTATTTCGTTGCAATTGCTTTCCTCATACTGAGCAAGGTCGTCCTTTATCACATAGGAAGGAAGAATCAACTTATCAATGCACACCTAATCTCTTGGATAGGCGGCGAGGTGGTAATGATTTCATTCATCTACACCGTTTTCACTGCACTATTCAATCTTGCTAACCCTGAAATGTTCCTTCCCATTTGGGGACGTTCGATACTGGTCTTGTCAATCATCATTATTGTCCCCTATGTCATCTGCCTACAGCATGCCACCAATCGCCACCAGCAACAACTGCTCAATCGGTTAGGGATGGATGTTGTCAATGATAAAGCTGAAGATACAGACCCCAAGCTTATACACCTTGTCGACAATACAGGACGTCTCAAGATGAGCATCAGCATCGATAGTCTCTACTATGTAGAGTCACAAGATAATTATGTGAAAATATACTATGATTCAGATGGCAAGCTATGCAACTACATGCTACGTAGTACAACAAAGGCTATCGAAGCTAAATTTGGCGATTGGCTACTCCGTTGTCATCGCGGATACCTTGTCAATAAGAACAAGATACGTATATTCCGAAACGATCGTGACGGCATGTACATACGCCTTATGCACGATGGTATCCGACAAATTCCAGTATCAAAGTCATACGTTCAAAGCATACAGCGTACGCTTGCCCATTCAGAAGAAAACGCTACAGGCGAATAAGGCCTCCTTTTCTCTTTTAATCCTCAATGCCCGTAGGCTGCATGATGTAGAGTTTGTCGTTGGGGCGTATACGGTCGGGAACTTTGAATGACACATGTGCACCCTTCTTTACGACATCTACAGGTTTTAGGTCTACACGAGCCTCATCAAGTGTCACATACATAGCGCCTGTGGTGTGTCCTGTAATCAGCAGCTTATCTCCTACATGCAGTTCGGCAGCCTCGATAAGAAACTCAGCCACCCCGATATTAGAATAATAGCGAATCCCCTTACCGGCATATACCTTGCGTTCAGTGGCGTTAGACCCATAGTGGCGAGTCCACTCGCCCAAGCGTTGCCCCAGGTAATAGCCATTCCAGAAACCGCGGTTAAACACGGTGCGCAAGCGCTCGTCCCATTCGTCTTTCTTTTCTTCGGTAAGCGTTCCGTCAAGGTAGCTATCGATAGCCTCGCGGTAACACTCCACCACAGTCTTCACATATTCGGGGCCACGGGCACGACCCTCAATCTTGAAAACGCGCACGCCAGCCTCCATCATCTCGTCCATGAAGCGGATGGTTTTGAGGTCTTTGGGCGACATCACATACTTGTTGTCCACCTCCAGTTCGATGGTGCTTTCCTTGTCGTTGAGGAGATAAGAAGGCCCCTCCCCCTGCCCCCCTCCCTCTATTGAGGGGGTGACTAATGTATTATCATTAATCAGCGATGCTGAAGTACTCCCCATAGAAGAGATCTTCACATCATATCCTCTGCGGCAAACCTGCATACAGGCACCGCGGTTGGCCGATGCACCCAGCTCGTGCAGGCTTAAGTAGCACTTGCCTGACACCGCCATACAAAGCGCTCCGTGACAGAACATCTCGATACGGATGAGTTCACCTTTGGGACCACATATCTGCTCCTCTTGTATGGTCTTGTATATCGCAGCCACCTGCTTCAGATTGAGTTCGCGAGCGAGGACCACCACATCTGCAAAACGGGCATAGAACTTGAGTGCCTCGGCATTGCTGATGTTGAGTTGTGTAGAGAGGTGCACCTCCTGCCCTATGCGGTTACAATATTCGAGAACCGCCACATCGGCAGCAATAACCGCCGAGATACCCGCCTCGTAAGCAGCATCTACAATCGTACGCATCAGTGCAATATCCTCATCATAGATGATGGTGTTCACCGTGAGGTAGCTCTTAACACCATACTCATCACATGTTGCTGCAATCTCGCGTAAGTCGTCGATGCTGAATGTGTTCGCCGAACGGGCACGCATATTGAGGTTTTCAATACCAAAATAGATGCTGTCAGCGCCAGCATTTATAGCTGCAGCCAGTGACTCGCGTGAGCCTACTGGCGCCATTATTTCAAAGTCTTTCCTATTCATGGGGACAAATTTAGTGCAAGCCGAGCGAAATGCCAAATCTCAACGAGCGAATGTGGGAAAAATGCTTGAATATTCTCCACTGAGTGGGGGAGAGATTCAAAGAAGCTGTTTGTATTTTAATATTAATATGTATTTGGAGAACTTTTCGTATTATCCGACCATCACCTTCGCTGCAAATTCACGGCTGATATAATTGTCCGTTTGAAGGCAGGCATCGGCACTAAACTGTAACCCACAGCGAATGACATCGTCCCAGTCACGTTCAGTGAGATGAGCGAGGTCATCGCGGCGAATGCGATACTTGATAAGACCATAAAGAATGCCAGCATTAAGGTTGTCGCCAGCACCAATCGTACTCACAGGAGTAACCGGCTCAATGGGATAAGATTTGGAGAGTGTGCGACTATAGAGCTCTACTCCCTGCGCACCACGGCTGTAGATGAGGCGAGGGCAATAGAAATCAATCTTATCCTTAAACACCTTTGCACCCTCGGAAATGTGGTATAACACTTCGAAGTCTTCGTCAGATCCCTTCACGATATCGGCATACTCGAGATTCTCGATGACAGTTCCCATCAGTTTGATGGCCTCACCGGCATGATTACGACGGAAGTTTACATCATAATAGATGATGGCACCTGCGCGGCGTGCCTCGTCGAGCAGGCCAGTCACCTTATAGCGCATATCAGGATTAAGGGCATAATAAGATCCGAAGAGTACGATATCATCGCGTTCTATTTTAGGACATTCCCAGTCGGTTCTCTTACAAAAAGGTTCTTTGTAGAAAGAGTAGGTAGCATTATTATGTTCATCGAGAAAAGCCAACGATATGGGCGATTTGCAATCGGGATACTCAGTGAGATAACGTTCGTTAACACCATTATCAATCAAGAAATTGCGTACGATGCCGCCCACCTTGTCGTTGCCTATCTCACTGAGAAAGCACGAGGGAACCCCTACACGACCGAGCGAAATCATAGAATTGAATGTAGAACCACCAGGAACCGAAGTCGCAGCCTGGTTGTCCTTGAAGAGAATGTCGAGAATAGTTTCTCCTATACCGATAATCTTACGCATAATATTTGATTTTATAGAGATAAAAGCCACACTCTACCAGTTTGGCAAGCACTACATCAGTGATGGCAGCACTACATCATGCTCCATCAGCCCAAAGCAAGCACCATCATAGACGAGGCGCATGCCTTGCTCACCAATCCAACGCCCGAGTAATGAGGTTTGTTCGTAAAATTCAGGAGCTAGATTTGTTGCTGTCGAGCAGAACACGGCAACGGAAAAGAGGCGTTTCGGTTTCATGGTGCGAAGATAATGAAAAAATCGAAAATTTGCACTACCTTTGCACCGAAGTAATATACAGAAAAGATCGGGCTGGCATCTCCTCTTCGAAGCGCAATGCATGTCCCCAAACGTATATTGCTTTATTCCCTACTTTTGCGCACTATGATTAAAAGACAATGCAACACCGCTACCCTACCCAATGGGTTGCGTATCATACATACTCCATCACCCACCTCGGTGGTCTATTGTGGCTATGCCATCAACGCAGGCACTCGTGACGAGCAGTCTCACGAAGCCGGACTTGCCCATTTCGTCGAGCACATGCTCTTCAAGGGCACAAACAAGAGAAAAGCCTGGCACATACTCAACCGTATGGAGAATGTGGGCGGCGACCTCAACGCCTTTACTAATAAAGAAGAGACGGTAGTATATTCGGCTTTCTTAAAAAAAGACTTTGCGCGAGCACTGGAACTGCTAACCGACATCGTTTTCCACAGTACTTTTCCCCAACATGAGATTGACAAGGAACGTGGCGTTATCCTTGAGGAGATCGATTGCTACCGCGACAACCCAGCCGAACTCATCTTCGATGATTTCGAGAGCGCTCTCTTTGCAGACCACGCTCTTGGGCACAACATATTGGGCAATGCACGCTCGTTACGCCGCTTCACGACTCAGAGCGGACTCAGCTTTACAGGTCGCTACTACCATCCCTCAAATGCCATCCTCTTCGTCTACGGCAATATCGCCTTCTCCCGCATCTTGATGTGGGCCGAACGCCTCACCGCTGATATCCCCTCAGGAAATGTTAACGAGAACCGCTTAGCACCTCCCACATATGCGCCCAACAGTATCACCCTCTCACGCCATACCCATCAGACTCATGTGATGATAGGTTGTGTAGGATATCCTGCTGGAGATCGTCGACGCACAGGGCTATACTTGCTCAACAACATGTTGGGCGGTCCAGGCATGAACAGCCGATTGAATCTTGCCCTTCGCGAACATTCG
>JAZRMG010000044.1:0-11867 GCA_045647345.1 Bacteroidaceae bacterium
CATAGGCTTGATTCCCAACGAACCGTCCTTGTTCACAAACTTAGACTCTGCTACATGATAGAGATAACGAGTAGAGCCACCATCATTGCTAACGAAAGCGAACTGCTGGCGAATGTCCGTTCTATCGACGTTAATACTCAAGTCGGCATTTGACTTCAGCGCCATGCCACCCGTCTGAACAGCCCATGAGGTAGCGCCTACCGAATGATGAGGTTGAGAGATATGATAGAGGACTCCATTACTCAACTTACTGAGGGAGGTTATACCGCCTTCCTCACTATCATGTTTCTGATAAACCTTTTGACGATCTCCATTATAGCCTACAGCCATGATGTAAGCCGCATCCAGGCCATTATCCGAGCTTGAGGGGAACAATACTTGTGTATAAGAGTGCGCATCATCGCTACCCAAACCATACATGGTGATGCGGATAAGTTCGTCCTGTGCATTGTAGGTCTCGAATGCCACGGCATTCTGAGCAACGCTGTGCTGTATGTTTACCTTATCGCCATTGAGTGTGCCCTCTATCGCCGTGACATTCAGCTTAAGATTGTCACGATAGATATGCATGTTATGAGCGTTGATATAGTTTATCTCCTCGGTATAAGAGGGATAGCCCTTCTGCTTCACATAAGCCTTGAGATTAGCGATCATCTGCTCGTCGATAATATTCCATCCTGCACCATAATCCTCAATATAAGCATGGATGGGAACCAACATACCCGCCTTCTCGAAGAAAGGCAGGAGATCTATCCCTGCAACATCACACGCCAGCTTCATCCAGTTGATTTGCTGCTTGCCGTTGGTATTATAGATAGCAGCATAGTTATCCGTAGTGCGGATTCTATGAATCACATCAGTAATAATATCGGGACATTTATTCGCCAAGTTCCCCCAAAGGTTCAACTGCCAGAAGGGGGCAAGCTTCACGAAGTGGTCATAGTTACGCGAAGTAGTGGTTACCTGACCAAGATTGTTACCTTCAGCATCACAACCAGTTACAACTTTCGTGTCAGGAGTTACATTGTGATAGTCGGGACCATCCTGCAACTGCCACTGTATGCCCTTACGCAATCCCTCCTCAAAGTAGGTTTGCATACGACCACCACGCATATTTGAATAGTCATTGACACCTGTCACCTCATCTTCGAGGCGAAGGTAGGTTGGTTTCCCATCAGCATCGCGATTGTCCGTAAAGTGATATTGTGCCCACGAAGCATATATATTGTTAGTAGTCTCACCACAGCCCGACCAGTGGAAACCAGGATGAATCTGATTATTATGGCCCCACTCGTGGCCTACGCCCCAGAAGTCGAAACTATAGACATTCATGATGCCCCCTAAGTCTGCATAGTCACAATAAGCGCCCTCTTCACCAGCCGCCATAAAGCCACCATTAACAGTATAGAATAGCTGACGATTTTTTGTCTGATAGCCATACCTCTCCAAGCCCATCATATCGCGTAATGCCCACTGCACGTTTTGATAGTGTTCCATAAGAGCCTCGACATCGGTGGGGCAATGAGTTTTCCACGCCGAGATGGGAAATGCCAACTGAGCATGCTCCGACTGAGTGATAATAATACGATGATCATCATATGCCTTATCAGCGAGCAAATCCACCCAATCATCATTAGTCATATTTTGGTCCCAGTAACCAATGACGGGAACATTGATGAAGTGAACCTTCACTTTAGAGGCTTTGGCATAGTTATCTGTATAGTAGTTGACAAAGACATTACCCTCGGTAGTTGCCATGATATAGTTCAATCCATTATGCAACGAATAGGTGCTGGAACTTTCACTCGTATACCAGTTCTTAACCTTCAGCCCTACGGCATCATCTTCGATACCACTAACAGCTACAAGGTATGACTGACCTTCACTGAAATATACACCTGTAGGATTTTCGTATCTGCTATATTGATTTTTTGTCTTCAAACGCTGTTGCAGTGTACCAAGAGTTTCGTATGCTTCATACTCGCCTACACGGAACTTCTTATACTCGGAAGCATTATCCAACATTGATGACACCAATGCCTTTACATCGGCATCAGCAATGCCATCGCTACTTGTAACACCGGATTTGAGTTGTGTATACAAATCATCGGTAAAATACCGTGCAAAGGCTGCCTGTTTATCTGCATCGTAAACATAGGCCTCTATCTCTGCTGCTGAAGCCCAACCACCTTGACCGGATAAAATTTCAAACTTGACCTTTCCACATGCTTGACCTATAGGAAAATCGAAGACCGAACCAATTCCTTGTAAGTCATAAGTGTCAAGATAAGTAAATTCATTACCAGAAGTATTAGAGGAATAAGAAATTTTCACCTCTTTCCAGTTCCCATTGCTATTACCATCCAAACGTGGGATATAACGTACATAGTCAACATGGCTGACCTCACGAAATGTAATGAAAAAAGTTACAGGAAAAGATGTTGTATATCCATATCCATCTCCACTATGCCAAATTGTAGACGTTTCACCATCAATTGCCTTATCGGCACCTTCTCCATTATGATAGCTACTAACTGTCGCACTACTAATTGCAACCTTCTTATCCTGAGCGACAACACCCATACATATCGCCAAACAAGCGATTAGTAAATATAACTTTTTCACCATATATTAACTTTATTACTCACGAGATTACACAAGCTTTTGCAAAGGTAGTGATTTTTAACAGCATATGCGAAAGAAACTATATGTTTTCTTCATGACACATACACGAGTATCCTCCATGCAGACTACATTTCAGCCTCAAGGCAAAGCAAAAGATGCAATGATGCCACTATTGTGGGTATAGTCTCAGTACCAAGTATTTACTCGTCACACACCTTAATTCCTTAGCCATTGTGAGATATCAGTTCTGTACATAAAACATGAATAGGGTGCACCGAGTACACCCTATTCATATTCTTAAAGTTTATATAAAATCAGTTAGTAGGCGCGGGCAAAGAGTACGCGGCGAGCCGAAGGCTTGCCTGTAACCATACAAACACCCGGTGTAGTGTCGCCCTCGAAGGGGATACAACGGATGGTTGCCTTGGTCTCTTCCTTGATGCGCTCCTCGGTCTCGGGGGTGCCGTCCCAGTGAGCGAGCACGAAGCCACCCTTCTCGATCTGTGCCTTGAACTCGTCGTAGGTGTCGACGGCTACGGTGTGCTCCTCGCGATAAGCGAGTGCCTTGCGGTAGATACCCTCCTGAATCTCGTCGAGCAGGCGTGCTACATATTCCTCGATGCCGTCGCATGAGATGGTCTCCTTCTCCAAGGTGTCGCGGCGCATCACCTCCATGGTATTGTTCTCAAGGTCGCGGCCACCCATCACGAGGCGCACGGGTACACCCTTGAGCTCGTAGTCGGCAAACTTGAAGCCGGGACGCTTGTTGTCGGCATTGTCGTACTTCACGCTGATGCCCATAGAGCGCAGCTTGGCGGCGATACCCTCTACCTTGGCGTCGATAGCGGCGAGCTGCTCGGCATTCTTGTAGATGGGCACGATAACCACCTGTATGGGAGCAAGCTTCGGAGGCAATACGAGACCGTTGTCGTCAGAGTGAGCCATGATGAGGGCACCCATCAAGCGGGTAGATACGCCCCATGAGGTGGCCCATACGTATTGCATATTGTTCTCCTTGTCGACGTACTGTACGTCGAAGGCCTTGGCGAAGTTCTGTCCGAGGAAGTGCGATGTACCGCTCTGCAGGGCCTTGCCATCCTGCATGAGTGCCTCGATGGTATAGGTGTCGAGCGCTCCGGCGAAACGCTCGTTGGCGCTCTTCACACCCTTGACTACGGGTACGGCCATGTACTTCTCGGCAAACTCGCCGTAGAGGTTGATCATGCGCATTGCCTCCTCCTCGGCCTCCTCACGGGTGGCGTGGGCGGTGTGGCCCTCTTGCCAGAGGAACTCGGCGGTACGGAGGAACAGGCGGGTACGCATCTCCCAACGCATCACGTTGGCCCACTGGTTGCACAGGATGGGCAGGTCGCGGTATGAGTGAATCCAGTTCTTATAGGTACTCCAGATGATGGTCTCTGATGTGGGGCGGATGATGAGCTCCTCCTCGAGACGTGCAGCGGGGTCTACAACTACGCCACTGCCATCCTCGGCATTTTTCAGTCGGTAGTGAGTCACCACAGCACACTCCTTGGCGAAACCCTCTACGTGCTCGGCCTCGCGAGAGAGATATGATTTGGGGATGAGCAGAGGGAAGTAGGCGTTGACGTGGCCTGTAGCCTTGAACATATCGTCGAGCTGACGCTGTATCTTCTCCCAAATGGCGTAGCCGTAGGGTTTGATCACCATACATCCACGCACTGCCGACTGCTCGGCGAGGTCGGCCTTCACGACCAAGTCATTGTACCACTGCGAGTAATTCTCGCTACGTTTGGTAAGTTCTTTCAGTTCTTTTGCCATATATATATGTATTTTATTTCAATCTCTTTTTGGTAATATCTCGTTTGGAATTGCAAATTTAAGATTTTTTCATCGTTTACTCATTCTTTTTTAGTGAAAATATGGTGAATTACATCTTTTTTCGTATTTTCGCAAAAGAATGAGAAACAAAAACACATTTACTAACTTTTAAACTAATACAAGTATGAAATTTAAAACATTATCATTGACATTGTGCGCTGCATTACTCTTCAGCTCTTGCGGCAGTTGGAAGAATACAGGTTGGGGCACTGGTATTGGTGCTGCAGCTGGTGCGGCCATCGGTTTGGGTATCGGACACTTAGCTGGGAACAAAACTGTCGGTACAGCTGTTGGAGCAGCCGTAGGTGCTGGAGCAGGTGCCCTCATCGGCCGTAAGATGGACAAGGCTGCCGAAGCAGCAAAACAAGTTGAAGGAGCACAAGTAGAATTGGTAGACATTAATGGGCTTCCTGCCGTAAAGGTTACATTCGACTCAGGCATTCTCTTTGACTTCAACAGCACTAAGCTAAGCGATGAAGCAAAAGAAAGCCTTACCAAGTTCGCAGAAGTATTAAAGTCTACCCCTGATGCCGATGTTGCCATCCTTGGTCATACAGACAACGTAGGTACCGAGAAAGCCAACCAATCCGTTTCCGAGAAACGTGCCAAGGCTGTAGCTAAATATTTGACCGAACAAGGTATCGAAGAAAGCCAAATCAAGGACGTGCTCGGCATGAATTACAGCCAACCTGTGGCATCTAACGACACAGAAGAGGGACGTGCACAGAACCGTCGCGTAGAGGCATACATGTATGCAAGCCAAGCAATGATTGATGCCGCCAATGCAGAGGCAGCACAATAATTATGGCCAACAATCCCAATCAAAACATATGCCCGACCGATCGGTCGGGCATATTTAAATCTTAACGACTAAATCAACAATGTTCACATTCATTGGCTTCACCATCATTTTTTTAGCCACCACTGCAGGATCCGCATTGGTATATTTTTTCAAGCAGGACATCCCCAAACGCATCAATGCCATCATTCTAGGATTCGCAGCTGGCGTGATGATAGCCGCTTCAGTATGGTCATTGCTCATCCCTTCCATCGATGCAGCTGAGAATACATTCGGTACATGGTCATGGATACCCGCTTCTGCAGGTTTCTTAATTGGCGGCCTCTTCCTTGTAGCGTTAGACCATCTGCTTCCCCACTTTCATCCAGGCACAGGACACGAAGAGGGACCACACGTGAAGATACACAAGAGTACGCGCCTATTCCTTGCCGTTACTATCCACAACATACCCGAAGGGCTTGCTGTAGGACTTGCTTTTGGAGCTGCTGCTGTAAGCGGCGAACCGGGAGCCTACTATGCTGCCTTAGGATTAGCTATCGGTATGTCCATACAGAATTTCCCCGAAGGAGCAGCTATTGCCCTACCCTTGAAAGTTGCCACAAGAAGCAAGCACAAAGCATTCCTCTTCGGTATGGGCAGTGGAGCCGTAGAACCCATCGCAGCCATCGTGGGCTATATCTTAGCTTCCGAGGTTGCCATACTACAGCCTTGGATGCTTGGTTTTGCTGCTGGTGCCATGATATTCGTCGTAGCCGAAGATCTCATTCCTGACAGCAACATCAATGAATATCCTCATGCTGGCACATGGGGAGTCATGTTTGGTTTCGTGATGATGATGATACTTGACGTAGCATTAGGCTAATCATCCAGTCTCACTACCCTCACTCCCAAACAATTGTTTCGTTCTTTCAGATAATCATACAACGTACGTTCATCGATAACCACACGCCCATGCGTCATCGATGCATGCATCATATGCAAGTTTCTCCCCCTCCAACAAGCAAAGCCCAAGTGCGTTACATCAAGCCCTTCAATATCTGTCACCAACGCCAGAATATCACCATCACGGATAGGTAAATCCTCGGGCGACATACCAAGCCATTCCTTACCGATATAGTATATAGGACGATACGAATATCTTTGCTCAATGGCTCTTATAGAATCTATCGCCCACGTTTTCCCTCTCAAGTAGGGATAACCCTGCGGATGAGTACTCATAAAAGAGAGCGTCAACGTATCACACTTCCAAGTAGGATTGCCGCCTTCGGGTAACAGTTCATACCATATACCTCGACGAGAATTCTCAGCTACCCAATCAGAGAAGTAATGCAAACGCGACAGATAACCATCTATCACACCATCCCGATAGCGCAACATCTGCACACACCTTTCAAAAGAGAGCGTATCACTCTGTTCAGCCATCCAATGAGCAACTGAGAGTTCCACAAAGGTCGTACAATCCAACCTCTGCTCATCAATCACCAGAAATTCCTCATCAGCCACCTCCAGTGTTCCTGCAACGTAAGGTACACCGAGATACCGCTTGGCAACATCAAGAATACGACCCGGACAGCCACACAACAAACATAATATCAATATACATTGTTTCATGGCGTAAAGATACAAAAAGTTTTATTACCTTTGCCAAACTTACACTGATTAACAATGAAGCGCTACCTAACATACCTATTTACCGCTACCCTGCTACTCATAACGAGCAGTTCCACCCAAGCCCAGTCCGACAAAGTGTACCATCCAATGATACACACCCTGCAAACCATTGTCAACAATGATTGGCTACACGACGACGTCATCACCCTTGGCACCAAGGATTGGGTAACCATCTCATTTGATCATTTCACACACGACTACCACCGCTTCACCTATAAGATTATCCACTGCAATGCCGATTGGACTCCCTCTGACCTCTTCGAAGTAGATTACATGGATGGCTTCAACGGACAACCCTTCGAAGACTACGAAAATTCACTCAATACTACCATGCTCTACACACACTACAGTCTCGACCTGCCCAATGACGACATACAATTCAAAGCTTCGGGCAACTATCGTGTAGAGATCTATCTTGATGAGGAAAATCAGGCCACAGAACAACCTGTTGCCACTGCTTGCTTCCGCATCGTAGAACCACACATGGCACTCAATACCTCCATCACAAGCAATACAGATATTGATACTAATCTGAGCCATCAGCAAGTATCATTCTCCGTCAGCTACAACCCCAATGAAGTCATCGACCCCAACAACGAAATCAAGCCCTACATCTATCAAAACTCTCGCACTGATAATTGCGTTGCCCTTATTAAGCCCACCTATGTCACTCCCGGACATGCAGAATATATCCACAACCACGCCCTCATTTTCCCTGCAGGCAATGAATATCGTCGTTTTGAAGTCATCAACATGCATTACGCCACACAGGGCATAGACAAAATCAGTTTCTTTGCCCCCTACTTTCATGCCACCCTACTCCCCGACACACCGCGCCGTCACTATAGCTTCGACGAAGACCACGATGGCCGATACCTCATACGCTACAACCTTGCCGAAGATGCAGCCATCGAAGCAGACTATCTCTTCGTTCATTTCCGCCTCGATACACCACGCCGCACAGGAGGCAACCTCTATTTGACTGGCGAATTCACTTACAACGACTTCACCCCTACATTCCAAGCCACCTATAACGAGACCGAGCAAGCCTACGAAGCTACCGCATTGCTCAAGCAAGGGGCCTACGACTTTATGTATCTATGGGTACCCGACGACACCACCATAGGACAGACAGGGCCTATTGAGGGTAATTTCTATGAAACCGAAAACGAATACCAGATATACATCTATCACCGCCCCTTTGGCGAACGGTACGACCGCCTTGTTGCGACACAACAAATAAAATTCACACAAGAATAAATCCGATTTTCCCTTCCGAAGAGCACACCATATCGCGCAAAATTATTAATTTTGCACCTCGTATTAGTATTAGTTATATATAAGGTATGACAAAGATAACCAAAGAGGCTGCCTTGCTGTATCACTCACAGGGCAAGCCAGGAAAGATTGAGGTGGTTCCCACCAAACCTTACAGTACACAGAAAGACCTCTCGCTCGCCTATTCACCCGGCGTAGCCGAGCCCTGTCTCGAAATCGAGAAAGACCCGCAGACAGCCTACGACTATACTGCCAAGGGCAACCTCGTGGCCGTGATCTCTAACGGTACCGCGGTGCTCGGACTGGGCGATATAGGCACCCTCGCCGGCAAGCCCGTGATGGAGGGTAAGGGACTGTTGTTCAAGATATATGCCGGCATCGACGTGTTCGACATCGAGGTCGACGAGAAAGACCCCGAGAAGTTCATCCAAGCCGTCAAGGCCATCGCCCCCACCTTCGGAGGTATCAACCTTGAGGACATCAAGGCCCCCGAGTGCTTCGAGATCGAGCGTCGCCTCAAGGAAGAGCTCGACATCCCCGTGATGCACGACGACCAGCACGGCACGGCCATCATCTCATCGGCAGGCCTCATCAATGCCCTGCAGGTAGCTGGCAAGAAGATCGAGGAGGTCAAGATCGTGGTCAACGGTGCAGGCGCATCGGCCATCTCATGCACCAAGCTCTATGTAGCCCTCGGCGCACGCCGCGAGAACATCCTCATGCTCGACAGTAAGGGCGTCATCACCTCTGACCGTCCGGACCTCACCGAGGAGAAGAAGTTCTTCGCCACCGACCGCCGCGATGTGCACACCCTCGAGGAGGCCATCAAGGGAGCCGACGTATTCCTCGGCCTCTCGCGCGGCAATGTGCTCACGCAAGACATGGTACGCTCCATGGCAGCTATGCCCATCGTATTTGCCCTTGCCAACCCCACACCGGAGATTTCGTACGAAGATGCCATGGCCTCACGCCCCGATGTGCTGATGGCAACAGGCCGCTCAGACTATCCCAACCAGATCAACAATGTCATCGGCTTCCCCTACATCTTCCGCGGTGCCCTCGACACGCAGGCTACCGCCATCAACGAAGAGATGAAGCTCGCCGCCGTGCGTGCCATCGCCGGTCTGGCCAAGCAGCCCGTACCCGATGTAGTGAACGAGGCCTACCATGTCAACAACCTCACGTTCGGTCCCTCATACTTCATCCCGAAGCCCGTCGACCCCCGTCTCATCACCCAGGTATCCATGGCCGTAGCCCGTGCCGCCATGGAGAGCGGTGTGGCACGCAAGCCCATCACCGACTGGGAGGCCTACGCCACCCAGCTGCGCGAGCTCATGGGTCAGGAGAGCAAGCTCACCCGCCAGCTCTACGACACCGCCCGCAGCAACCCCCAGCGCGTAGTGTTTGCCGAGGGTATCCACCCCACCATGCTCAAGGCCGCCGTAGAGGCCAAGGCCGAGGGCATCTGTCACCCCATCCTCCTGGGCAATGACGAGCGCATCGAGAAGCTCGCCCGCGAGCTCGACCTCAGCCTCGACGGCATCGAGATCATCAACCTGCGCCACGACCGCGAGGCCGAGCGCCGCGAGCGCTACGCCCGCATCCTCACCGAGAAGCGTGCCCGCCAGGGAGCCAACTTCCAGGAGTCTAACGACAAGATGTTCGAGCGCAACTACTTCGGCATGATGATGGTCGAGACAGGCGAAGCCGACGCCTTCATCACCGGTCTCTACACCAAGTACAGCAACACCATCAAGGTGGCTAAGGAGGTTATTGGCGTGCGCGACGAGTTCAAGACCTTCGGAACCATGCACATCGTGAACTCCAAGAAAGGCACCTACTTCCTCGCCGACACGCTCATCAACCGTCATCCCGACACCGAAACCCTCATCGATATAGCCAAGCTGGCCAACCACACGGTACAGTTCTTCAATCACAAGCCAGTGACAGCTATGCTCTCTTACTCCAACTTCGGTACCGACACCACAGGTAGTCCAGCCAGCGTACATGAGGCGATAGACTATCTGCACCGCGAATACCCCGAGTGGGACATCGATGGTGAGATGCAGGTGAAGTTTGCACTCAACGGCAAGCTACGCGACGAGAAGTTCTCATTCACAAAACTGAAAGGCAAAGAGGTAAACACGCTCGTATTCCCTAACCTTTCATCGGCAAACCAAGCCTACCAGCTCCTACAGACCATGGGAGATGCCCACGAAGTGATAGGTCCCATCCAGATGGGTCTGAACAAGCCCATTCACTTCACCGACTGGGAGGCCTCGGTACGCGATATCGTCAACATCACCGCTATCGCAGTGATTGATGCTATCGTAGAAAAAAAGAAAAGGGAGAATAACTAGGTTTCCACTTAGAACAAACACAAGAAGAGGGGCGATTGCCCCTCTTCTCATATATCCGGAACGCTCTTATAGAGTATTTCCAAACTTTTAGTCTAAATTAGAATAGCTTTGCGGGATATTCGCCAGCGTCAACCAATGACTGGATCTTCTCTACAGTACCGGGACGGTCAGCAGCGTAGGTCACGCCAAACCACTTAGCGGTGGTGTCGAGCACCTCGCAAGTAGCCTTGCCACTGTTGATGAGGTTGTCTACCACGAGAGGAATAAAGTACTCAGCCTTGGGCTTGTCGGCATTCTCCTTAAGGAAGTCGATGAACTGCTCCTCAGAGTACTGGAAGTAGTCAGATGTGAAGCCCCAGAAGTTCATTGATACAGGAGTCTCCTCGCCTACGGGCTGCCATTCACCATTCTCGTCCTTGTAGCAGATGGTGCCGTCAACGCGCATGATTTCGGTACGCTCAACAACATCGGTAAGCATATTAGCCTCGTTCTTGGCACATACGCCACGAGCTACAGTACCGTTCTCACTGAGGGTGTTGCAGATGCGGAAACCGACCATGCTGTACTTGCCTGTGCTTCCCTCGGGAAGTTCGCTGAGCCACTTGCCCATAACAGCAAAAGCGTCACGGCTATAGAAGTCATCAGCATTGATTACTGCAAAGGGTTCTTTGATCACGTCCTTACCCATGAGCACGGCGTGGTTGGTACCCCAAGGCTTAGTACGCTCTGCAGGGCATGTGAAGCCTTCGGGAAGATTGTCGATAGCCTGGAACACGAGCTCAGTAGGGATATGACCCTCATACTTGCTCAACACCTTGTCGCGGAAATCCTGCTCAAAGTCTTTACGGATAACGAATACAATCTTGCCGAATCCTGCACGGATAGCATCGAAGATTGAGTAGTCCATGATTGTCTCACCATTGGGTCCCAGACCATCAAGCTGTTTCAGACCACCATAACGGCTGCCCATACCTGCAGCCAATACAAACAAAGTAGGTTTCATACGATGTGATTTTTGGTTATATTTAAGTTGGTTATAGTATTTTGTACAAACTTACAACAAAATCTTGACTTTAGATACTATTTTAATAAAAACTTTACAAAAAACATTTTGCCACACAAAAAAGAAGAAGGCTTCACGTCATGCAAAGCCTTCTTCCAATAATATGTTCACTTACAAATTACTTCGCAGCGATTACGCGAGCCATTTCGCAAACCTTGTTTGAGTAACCCCACTCGTTGTCGTACCAAGATACAACCTTAGCGAAGTTAGC
>JAZRMG010000045.1:0-4507 GCA_045647345.1 Bacteroidaceae bacterium
TCTCTTCACCCAAATTGGTTTATCGTAGGCTTGACAAAATTTTGTCGAGCCTGTGATATTTTTTTGTCGCTATAGTGATATTTTTTTGTCAAGCCTGTAAAAAATCTTGACAAACCTGTAAGGCTGTATGATTGGCCTATAAACTTTGGGTGGAGGCACTTTGTCCTGTTTGTACTATCCGAACACGAATTGGTAGAGCTCTTCTGTCATCTTGGCTTTCATGCGGGTCTTACGCGAGCGCAGGGCGTTCTCGGAGATGGCGGTACAGAGTGAGGCTGTGCGTATGGAACATCCGAGAAGTGTGAGTATCACCAGATGGAGGTCGCTGGTGGTGAGTGCAGGGCACTGGGTACGGAAGTCAATCATGACATCGGCAAAGCTGTCGATGAACACCTGCTGCAGCTCGGTGCGCTCCTTCAGCGTGAGTGCCTCGGAGGAGTGTTCCAGCTGGCTGATGCGGGTGCGCCAAGGGGTGTGGGCAAACACCTCGCGGCAGTAGTCGATACGCTGGCGGCGCAGGGTCAGGAGGCGCTCGGGGTCGGGCTCAGAGGAGGCGCTGTCGGCATCGTCGGTCATGGCGGTGAGGGCCAGCATCTCGGCACGGTTTTGTGCCAGCTGCTTCTGCAAGCGTATGTAGCGGGCCTTGCGGCGATTGTCGATGGCGGCAAACAGCACCACGAGCAGCAGCGCGAGGGTGACGACGACGATGGAGCCCAGGAGCATGAAACGGGTGTGGCGGTGGCGTAGTATGCGGTCGTGCATGGCTATCTGGTGCTCGCCACGTACGCGCTCTACCTCGGCACGGCTCTGCATACGGGCGATGGAGTCGAGCAGCAGCGTGTGACGTGCCAGGTAGGTGGGCACCGAGTCGGTGCGCCCCTCGGCAAGGTCCAGCTCCATTAGTTTGTAATAGGTGTTGCAGTCGGCATACACGTCGCGACCGGGGATGAGCGAAAGTCCGAGGTAGTGGCGTGCCGAGTCGGTCTGCCCAAGGGAAAGGAAGACATCGCCTTTCACACTGTAGTCGGGGCCGAGGCGGCAGACATCACCTACCGAAGCGATGTGACGATTGAGAAATTGTAAGGCTTCATCATAGTGCTCCGTATGGTAGCAGGCAATCTTGGCCAGCTGGAAGCAGGCATTGTCGGCCACGAGGCGTGGCGTGGCAGGATTGTCGACGAGGGCGCGGAAGCGTGGCTCGGCCTCGCCCCACTGCTCCATATATAAATAGGTAAGCGCTATCTGATAGTCGGCATTGGTCACATCGGCCGGCTTGCCCCGCAGGAGCATCGAGGCACGGAAGGCGCGGAAGGCATCGAGGCTCTCGGCAAACATGTTGCGGTTGCGGTAGTGGCGAGCCATATTCTGCTGGCACAGGGCGTACTGGCGCACCGTAGTGTCGGGGAAGAGCGTCAACGCCTGCATATAGGCACCCACGGCATCGGCATCGCGCTCCAGCTCGGTGTAGGTGCAGCCCAGGTAGTAGTGGGCCATGGCGGCACGGTAGTCGGGCTTGTCGTTGCCATAGTAGGCGGTGGCAGTGCGGATGAGCGAGTCGGAGGTCAGCGGCACATAGCACTGGTAGTCGGCCTGCGTGGAGAGCAGGGCATAGAGGGCGCGGGCCTCGCCACGCAACGTGGCACAGTCGATGCTGTCGAGCATGTACCAGGCTTGCTCGGGGTCGGAGTCAATGACTTGGGCTACAGCCTCCAGGCGATGGAGCGTAGCGTTGTTGTGGCAACTCCCGAGAAGGAGCAGACAAGTAAGGAGTGTCCATAGGGTCCCGATACGATAAGTGCGCATAGTATCTTCCTTTATTGGTTTCGGTGGCAAATATAGGCATTTCGTTCCGAAAATCACAAGAAATGGATATTGCAAAAGTATTGCAATGTGTTCTGTGTCCTGTATTATCCGTATGGTGCTTGGGCTACAAGGATGATAATGTATGGAGGGCGTGCCAATCACGATTGGCACGCCCTCCATTTGTCGTTACTCTCTGGGCTGATCGGGAACTGCTGTGCCCGATAAAGAGGTGATTGTTACTTCTTCTTGTTCCAAAGCTTCTCCAGCATCTTGGCTTCTTTCTTGGTGATGTGGATAACAGCGCCATGCTTCTGCTCGCTGAATCCGACACGAGTCATCTTGCCTTTACCGAAGTTGCCCAGCGGGGTGTAGTGGATGAAGTCGTGTGTCTCGGTGAACCCGAAGTTGTGGGGATTGATACGATAGTTGTCGTGCATCACTACCCAAGTGTCTTCACCGATGCGCTTCCAACAGTTGGGAGCTTCGTGTCCTTGGCGCACACCGTCATAGTAGTTCTCATCCATAGTGTAAGGCCCCTTGATGTCGGCAGCGGTGGCGTGCTTCACGGTAGCACCGCCCTCGTGCGACACGTAGTAGAGGTGGTAGATGCCGTCGTGATACATGATGTCGCTGTCGATGACGTTGTACTTGCCCTCGGGAGCCTCGAAGAGCAGCTTGGGCTCGCCCTCCATCTGGGTGAAGTCGTCGTTCATGTATACATAGTATATCATGTTGCGGCCGTTGCCGAATCGGGTGGTAAAGTGGAGGAACAGCTTACCCTTCTCCTCATCGTAGCAAGTCTCGGGGGCCCATACGCAGCCTACCTCGGCCCATTTGCCTCCCATGGTCTGGAAGTTGAGGTTGGTGCGTGTCCAGTGCTTCAGATCGGTCGATTTCATCAGCACGAGGCCGCGGTTGTTGCCCCAGCCATACTTGCGTCCGTCGCGCTCCCACTCTGTAGTGCGATAGCCGTCGCGCACGCCAAATACGTGAAGGTCTGTCATGGCGAGGTAGAAGGCGCCGTCGGGGCCACGGAAGATGTGCGGGTCGCGTATGCCCTTCTGCATGGCGATGGTGTCGCCAGCGATGAGGGGCTTGTCCTCGTTCAGTGAGATGAACTCATAGCCATCGTAGCTGATGGCCATGTGCAGTCCGTGGTCGGCATCCTTGTGGTATACCATGAGGTAGGCGCCCATCTTGTCCTCCATCTTCTTGGCGGCCTTCTCCTGCCTGGCCTTGTTGTCGTAGTACTCCTGCAGGTAGGGCACGCCATCGGTGGTGATGTCGCACTTGAGGATGTTGCCCTCCTTGTCGTAGTTCAGTTCCTGGGCACATACCGAGCGTGAGTAGCTGGTGCCTGTGTGCAATCCACCGTTGTGGGTGAAGAGGATGGTCTTGCCCTTGAACTCCACGATGCCTGGGTGGGTGGTGTTGCTATTGCCTGCAATTTCAGAGAACACGCCCTTGTACTCAAAGGGGCCTATGGGTGAATAGCCTATGGCGTAGCCCAGTTTCTCGGGCCATCCTTCTGCAAAGGTGAGGTAATACTTGCCGTTGTGTTTGTGAACCCAAGGAGCTTCGGTGAAGTTAGCGCCTTTGGGGGTGATGTCCATCACCTCACCATCAATCTCTATCATGTTGGGTTTTAGTTTGGCGGCAAAGCAGCGACGATTGCCCCAGTATATCCATGCGTTGCCCTCTTCGTCTTGATAGATGGCGGGGTCGATGCAGGCCCATGAGTGATCGGTACCGGGGCAGTCTTTGTTGGTGAGCAGAGGTTTGCCCAGTGCATCCTTAAAGGGGCCATAGGGTGTGTCACTTACTGCTACGCCGATGCCGCACCAATTGGTCGATACGTAGAAATAGTACTTGCCATCCTTCTCGGCTACGTGGCTGGCAAAAGCTGAGTGTGAATCTTGCCATTTGAACTCATCTACGTGGAGCGGGCTCTTGTGCTCTGTCCAGTTCATCATGTCGGTAGTAGTGAAGAGTGCCCACTCGTACATTTTATATCCGTTTTGATTACTAGCATGGTCTATGCCTGTGTACAGATATAATGTGTCTCCTTTGACGAACGGGGCAGGGTCTGCTGTGTGCTTGTGTGTGATGAAAGGATTCTGTGTGGCACGGAAGCGGTATGTATTACCATTGGGGATGAGCTGAGCCATACTTATTGTGGCTATGGCACTCAGCGTGAGAGTTAGTAGTGTCTTTTTCATAGAAATCGATGTAATAATGTAATTTCCGCAAAGATAGTAAGAACTCGCGAGAAAAAGGCAGGAAATAGGGAAATAATGCAATTCGTTGGTAGATTGTTTAATACGCAACGGGCTTCCGTGGTTGTAATGCGGTCCTGAAAGACCGTATATAGATGAGTTAAGATGTAGATTTGCTACTAATCCGTTGCCTTTTTTGAGGGCAAAAATCGGTCAGTAAAATCGTTCTTAATCTCCATCGGCATCCCAATAACCGCCTCAAAGAACGCGTGTTTTCCAATCTTTGCTATGACAAAGGTAAGCATTTTTTCTTGAAGTGAGAAAAAATATAGGCTTAGATATTGGGACATAGTACTTTATTCTATATTCCGCTATATTATTCATGCCTTTCATTTGCTCTTTATACTTTAATTTTGCAACCAAAGTAAAGAGTTATGAATCAGGTAAATGTAAAGGTGGCGTTCTACCTCAAAAAGAGCGAAGCGGAT
>JAZRMG010000046.1:0-11551 GCA_045647345.1 Bacteroidaceae bacterium
CCGCGTAACTGTTCCTGAAGACTATACCACAGGTACATCGGGACGCGTGAAGATCAATCAGGTTTCGGTAACGGAGGCCGATGGCACTCATCTCACGGCATCGACTCGTAACGGACGTATTGCGGTATACAAACGCGGCGACACGAACGGCGACAATGTGGTGAACATTACCGATGCGATGAACCTCATCACCAATATGCTGGAGCAGAAGACTGAGGTGTTCATCGAAGAGGTGTCAGACGTGAACGAAGATAATGCTATCAACGTAACCGATGCCATGGGCGTGGTGAACATTGCGTTGGAAGAATAAATTCAAACAGAAACAAAACAACAGAAATGAAAAAGTTAATTATAGCACTTATATGTATCACATCTATCGGCACCATGCGTGCCGAAGATGTGTTACAAGTCGTGCCTTTCGAAACCAAAGCAGGAGCTACTGTTGATGATGGACTCAGCTTCAGCGTGGCGATGAACAATGCTTCGGCAGAGATTTGGGCATTGCAGTTCGACCTGCTGTTGCCAGAAGGTATGACCATAGATGAAGTGAGCGGGTATGACCCGTTTGAATTGAATCCCGACCGCCTTCCTCATACTACGGGGCGCGGTGGGGCTATCACTTGGAAGCATGAGGTTATCTATGATCAGCTGAGTAGCGGTTGGTATAGAATCTTTTTATTCACGACACAGACCGACCGTATTATCGGTGACAGTGGCGAACTGTTTAAGGTGTATTACCTGACGGATGAGACGATGCAGCCGGGTATACATCCTATATATATAAAAGGTACGGTACTGACCATTACAGGAAGTACGGATATACAGCCGGATGAGTCTACTTCGTATTGTGTGATTGGCGAATCTCCGTTGAAGACTGCCGAGGAGGTCAATCTGAAGGACTTTACAGGGTATATCCCCTCGTGGATCGTGGAAAGTCTCAATGCGGATTTGGCCTCCAATACAGCAACAACCGTCCGTATGGAACAGACTGAAGGCATCGGTGCTGCCATAGAGACGGCCAACAAGAATACGCTGTATTATGTGAAGGCCGGCTCGGAGTGTGCAGGACAGTTGGCTGGAAAGAGTGTTGTAGAGGTTGATGGCGATACCTATCGTTGCGACGACCTATACCTGTATGATGGCGAGTACAATTTCTGCGTGGCTAAAACGATGACTGGTGGCAAAGCCTATTTTGATCGTACTTTTATAGAAGAGTATTGGTCTACGGTATGTCTGCCATTTGCTGTAACAAGCGAGCAGGTGCGCACATTGAAAGATGCAGGAGTGCAGATTGAGGAGTTGAGTGGATATGACGGCTCTTCTATAACATTCAGCGAAGTCGAGGAGATGGTCGCCAATACTCCGTATATCGTGAAATGTAGCAGTGAGATGTCGCCATTTACAGAGATGACGATTGCTGACATTGCACACACAACGGGACAGAAGGAGGTGGCTATTGATAACCTCAAAATGAGAGGCTGCTATGAGACCACAAAGCTAAACTCTGACGAGAATGCCGCCTATTATGTATTCAATGCGGCTACTGGCGAGTTTGTAAAGGTGGGAACAAATGCCAAGGTGATGCCTTTCCGTGCCTACATACAGCTCATGACGAACGCTCATGCTCCTGCGGCAATCCGTGTTAGGCACGGTAGTGAGACTAACATTGAAACGGTGGAGGAGATAGCAGATGAAACGGTGAATGTATATACGGTTGACGGAAGACTAGTGCGTGAGGGCGCTATATGGCCGCAGATAAGGCACGGACTAGAGAGTGGCATCTATGTTGTTAATCATCAAAAAATTGTGGTAGAATGAAAGATGTATATATAAAACCTCAGTCTGAGTGTGTTGAAGTGGAGCCTACGTTACTGGCAGCATCATTTACTGTGGATAATGAAGCAGAAGATGATGTAGTGGCTGGAGTACGCAAGAGGGATCCTCGTCAGTGGGGTGATTTTTGGGATGAATAACGCAACTGTCAATAAGAAAAGCTCGTCGCATGACGGGCTTTCTTATTGGTGCCCGCCTGACCATAGGTGGAAAACTTTCTCGGAAATTTTGCCGTTTCGTGTTGTTGATGTATCTTCGTTGCCGCAAAGAGAATAGTATAGGTGATGATTGACGAACATACGCTGGCTTTTATCCGCGAGCACAGGGGCGACGATGTGCGCCGGCTGGCCTTGCAGGCGGCACGCTACCCCGAGGTGGATATGCGCGTGGCAGCCACACAGATAGAGGGGCGCCGACTGGCCTCTGCGAAGCTGCCTGCCTGGGCGGCGACCGATGGGGTGGTGTACCCCGTGCGCCTGTCGATGGAGCAGTGCTCGTCGGAGGTCACGGCACGGTACAAGGCCTCGCTCGTCGGCGGATCCCGCCTTGCCGACCTCACGGGTGGCTTCGGCATCGACTGCAGCTATATGTCTGAGAAGTTCTCGGAGACTACCTACGTAGAGCGCAACGGGGAGCTATGCCGCATAGCCCGTCACAACTTCGGGCTGCTGGGCAAATCGATCGCCGTGGTCAATGGGGATAGTGCCGAGGTGCTTGCGGCCTTGCCTCAACAGGACTGGATATTCCTGGACCCTGCCCGTAGGGATGGTGCTGGCAACAAGGTGGCGGCGCTGAGCGATTGCGAACCCGACGTGTGCCGGTTGGAGGAGCTGTTGCTGCAGAAGGCTGCGCACGTGATGGTGAAGTGCTCGCCCATGCTCGACGTAGCGCAGGCCATTCGCGCCTTAAGCTCGGTAAGCGAGGTGCACGTGGTGTCGGTAGGCAATGAGTGCAAGGAGCTGCTGCTGATATTGGGAGGCACGACCGGGCGTGGCATAGAGGTGCGCACGGTGAACTTCCAGGGAAGCGGTGTGCAGACTTTCGCCTATGCCCTGGAGGAGGAGCAGGAGGCTGGCTGCAGTTATACCAACACCATAGGCCGTTACCTGTACGAGCCCAACAGCTCGGTGATGAAGGCGGGCTGCTTCCGATTGATAGGAAAGGAGTGGGGGGTGCATAAGCTGCATCCTAATACCCACCTGTATACCTCTGATAGCTTGATGCCCGACTTCCCCGGACGTATCCTTGAGGTGAAGGGGATGTATGGATTCAGCAAGAGTGAACTGAAACGGCTGTCTTCGGAGATATCGAAGGCGAATGTCGTGGTGCGCAATTTCCCCTCTACTACCAAAGAACTGTGTAAACGGTTGAGGCTGGACGACGGTGGCGAAAGCTTCTTGTATGCGACGACACTGGCCGATGGGGAGAGAGTGATAGTAATGGCTGAAAAGGTGAAAACTTTGGATTGAAAAAAATGACGGAAATGAAAATGCTGAGAATATCTATGTTTACGAAGCAAGTGCTTCGCACGGTGGCGGTGGTGGCGGCTTTGTCGTTTGCCTGTCCTGCGAACGCCAAATTCTACTGGGGCGTTAAGGGCGGTGTGAATATGGCCGACAATGACTTGTCGGCGTTGAAGGGTATGCCTATGGAGGAGTTTACGAATGTAGACAATTATGTGGGGTTCTTCATCGGGCCTAAGGCTGAGTTCCGTATACCGATCCTGGGCTTGGGGGTAGAGGCGGCAGCACTGTACTCTCAGAAAGGGATGTTTGTGGGTGATAGAGAAACATTCATGCAGAATAGTGTCCTGATACCGCTGAACGTGAAATTGGCCATCGGATTGGGCAACGTTGCCAATGTGTTTGTTGCTGCGGGGCCTGAGCTGGGGTTTAATGTCGGTGAAACCGCCAAGATCTTCGATAATGTGACATGGGACGATGTGACCGGGGCTGTCAAGGGAGGTGTCTCTGCTTATGTGGCGGAAAAGTCTACGCTGAGTTTCAACGTCGGTGTAGGTGTCACCTTGCTCAATCATCTGCAGGTAGGGCTGAATTATAACATGCCATGGGGGATGACTGGAAGCTTTCAATATATCGACGCCTCAGAATTGGAGAATGTCGAGAATATAAGGAACGGTCAGGATATAACGATGGGGGCATTCGAAAAGTTGAGCGGTACGGTAGACAAGACCGAGCAGGCAACGGCCAACATCAAGGCTGGTACTTTGCAGGTGTCGGTGGCATATCTGTTCTGAGCATATTTCTTGGAGATATTGTCGCTTCAGTATTGTCTCGGAGATAAATATTTCTTTAGAAACTGAAAATATCTTTCGTTTTGCTCCGTTGTTTTAGAAAAAAGACGTTACTTTGTACAATCAAACACTTTTACGAATAAATAGTACTATGAATGCGATAAAAGTAAAACCTGCAGAGGGGAAGCTGGGTATAATGTGTGTGGGACTGGGAGCCGTGACAACTACGACCATCATCGGTACGTTGATGGCTCGGAAAGGGCTGTCGAAGCTTGTGGGCTCCTTTGCATGTGACGGTATCATGCGACTGGGCAAGGGTGCCGACAAGGTGTATAAGGAGGTCAAGGACATTGTTCCCATAGCAGAACTGAATGATATCGTTTTTGGCGCATGGGACATCTATGAGGATGATGCCTATGAGGCTGCTATTAAGGCCGATGTACTAAAACTTCGTGATATTGAACCTGTTGCGGATGAGCTCCATGCCATCAAACCTTATAAGGCATTGTATGAGAAGGAGTATGCCACCAATATTGACGGACCTAATGTGAAGGTCGGCACTTTGGCAGAGCGCACAGCGCAGTTGCGTGAAGATATCCGTTCGTTCAAGGCTCTTCATCATTGTGACCGTGTCGTGGTGATCTGGATTGCCAGTACGGAGAAGTATGTGCCGCGTACTCCCAGCGCGCACGATAGCTTGGAAGGGTTTGAGGCGGCCTTGGCCAAGGGCGATACCTCTGTTGTTGCTCCCTCGATGTGCTACGCCTATGCTGCAATGCGTGAGGGATGCCCGTTTGTGATGGGAGCGCCTAATCTGTGTGTCGACATTCCTGCAATGTGGCAGCTGGCCGAGGAGTGCAAGGTGCCTATTGCCGGTAAGGATTTTAAGAGTGGACAGACTATGATGAAGACGGTGTTGGCACCGGCCTTCTTTACCCGCCAGTTGGGCGTGAATGGCTGGTTCTCTACCAATATCCTCGGAAACAGAGATGGCATTGTCCTCGATAATCCTGAGAACTTCGAGACGAAACGCCGGAGTAAGATGAGTGCCGTGGAGAATATCCTGGATGCAGATGTATATCCCGATCTGTATAGCGACATCTATCATAAGGTACGTATCAATTATTATCCCCCTCGTGGCGATGAGAAGGAGGCGTGGGACAATATTGACCTCTTTGGCTGGATGGGCTATCCTATGACTATCAAGGTGAACTTCTTGTGCCGCGATTCTATACTTGCAGCTCCTATAGCTCTTGACCTCGTGCTTTTCTCTGATGTGGCCTTGCGTGCGGGCTTGAGCGGTATACAAGACTTCATGTCGTTCTACTGTAAGGCTCCTATGCACTATGATGGAGAGAAACCTACGCATGACTTGTTTAAGCAATTCGCTATGCTAAAGAATAAGATTCGCGAACTGGGTGGCTATGAGGCCGACCAGGAACTGGATTAATGAAAAGAGGGTCGCTCGCGAGCGACCCTCTTTCGTTATGCCTGATGCATGTGCTGAGGTGTTATCCTAAGCACTCTTTTATGATCTCTGATACGGTTGGGTGGGGGAGTATCACACGCTCTATCTCCTCGATGGTCATGCTGCGTTCGATGGCGATACAGGCACTGCTGATAATCTCGCTACAGGGGTTCCCTAACATGTGTACACCCAATACGCGACCTGAAGTCTTTTCGGCGATAATCTTGCATATCCCTTCTCCGCCTTCGTTCTCAGCGACAAAACGTCCCGAATAGGCCATCGGCAATTTGAGGCAACAGTATTCGATGCCCTGCCTTTGTGCTTCGGTCTCGGTAAGCCCTACGCTCGCTACCTCAGGGTTGGTGTATACAATGCCTGGGATGGCGTTGTAGGACATGGAGTCTTGATGTCCGCAGATGACGTTGACCGCAACTTCGGCCTCTCGGCTGGCAGTGTGGGCAAGCATGGAGAAACCGGTAACGTCGCCGGCAGCATATACGTTCGGACTGCTTGTGCGCATCAGATTGTCTACCTTGATGCCGCCACGCTCATATTTCACATCGTTCAGATTCTCTAGTCCGAAGCCTTTGATGATGGGGCGTCGGCCCACGCAGAGTAATATCTTGTCGCCTTCTATGGTGTGTGCCGTGCCGTCGTTGTCGGTAAATGTAACCTTATGCCCTTCGATGTGCGTCACCTTACAGGAAAGGTGGAAGTGGATACCCTTTTTGGAGTATTGGCTGCGCAGCATGGCGCTAATCTCATGGTCTGTCGCGCCCAGAATCTCGGGCATCATTTCTACTATATGTACTTCGGCACCAATACTGTTGTAAAGGGATGCAAATTCCATGCCGATGACTCCTCCACCGATGACGACAAGGCTGGTTGGAGCCTCTTTGAGATTGAGTAGCTCACGGCTGGTCACGATGGCATCGTTGTTGCTAACGTCAAGTCCGGGGATAGGAGGGACAAAAGTCTCGGAGCCGGTGCAGATAAGTAGGTTCTTGGCTTCGTAACTCTCACCGTTAGCTGTAATGCGTATGTTGCCCTCTTCGGAGCGCCCTTCGATTTGGGCTTCGGCTTTTATGACCTCTACGCCTGCATTCTTCATCTTCAACCCCACACCTGCAGTTAGTTTGCGTACTACTTTGGTCTTGCGGTCGGTCATTTTCTTGTAATCAAGCTCTACACCCTCAGCGTGTACTCCATACTTGTCGCTTTTGCGTGCATAGTCATACAGCTTTGCACTGTAGAGTAATGTCTTGGTGGGGATGCATCCTTCGTTGAGGCATACGCCTCCTAACTCTTTCTTTTCGAATAGGATGGTCTTAAGGCCATTCTTTCCAGCCTTCTCTGCGGCAACGTATCCACCTGGTCCGCCGCCAATAATAGCAATGTCAAACATAGTATTAGCGATTTATTTGTTTTTCATTCGCAAATGTACGTAAAAATAATGAAAAGAGCGATAACTCTGATTGAATATCATTGTTATCGCTCATATTGTCGCCTTCCCTTACAAATTATCAAACAAGTTCATAGAGGATATGCAACGCATTATGGACTTTGTAGAGCATAATCATATCAATCTAACAAGGTAGGTGAATTTCCTTTATAATTTTCAACACCTTAGAAAAGAACTTTCCTTAATCTATTTCAGTAACTCCCCACCCTCTATATTCGCATTTCTTTGCCTAGGTAAGCGATGTTTCCCATCCACTTGGGGGTAAGTTAAATAGGCGATACAACTGTTGTTTGTAAATATTTTCTTAACATTTTTCGAAAAAAATCAGTATCATCTTACTAAACATATTGATTTTTGTAATCTTATCAATATTTATAGATAGAAATAATAAAATAAATAAAACGAATTAAAAATGAGTAATTTTAAACGCAAATTTCGTGAACGAGATGAAATCACGAAGATGAAGATTAGTAATAGTCTTCGCAACCGCTCTAAGAGCGCAGAACATTGCCAAGCAATATCACAGGGATTAAAAAACTATTGGGAGGGTGTTCCTTCGATTAAGAATAACGAAGAAGGGAAAACTCTCAACAATGGCAAAGAATGACTTAGGACGAACGATTATTGATGAATTGCGACTTTGCTATACTGCTGAGTCCATACTTTTAGACGAATTATCCGAACTTGAAATTGGAGGATGGAAAGACTTTGGAGAATTTTCTTTATTCAGGACTGTCAGTCGCCACTTTAAGTACGGATTTGATGTCCTTTACAATCTATATCCTAATAGTCGTAAAAAGGTGGCAACTCTACGATTTGGACATCATGGTGAGCAAGAACAATCTTCTTATGTTTACTATCGCTTCGAAAACGATGTGCTTTATGACCAGTCGATTTTTGACACCACAATGATGCTTCCTGAGATGTTGGGAATGACATTCCAACATATAACTTCAATAGATTTGGCGCGTGATTATCGGTTTGATGTAGTCAAAAAGATAAGGAAGATTGCCAAAGATGAGGCGGTCAAGGTTATTGTAAATTGCAAGGTAATAGACAAGAATAAGGATGTGCCCGAGGGTATGTTTGTCTTCCCTTTGAATTTTAAGAAACTGAGCAACCCCACTATCTCAGTTAAGCAAGCAAAAGCAGTTAAGGACAAGTCTAAGGGACTTACTTTGTGCGGTTACAATAAGACAAAGGAAATCGAAACCTCTTCACATAAGGACTACATCAAGCAGTTCTATGGAAATCCCAAATCATTACATCGTCTTGAAGTTCACCAAAACAATGAAGAGATTAAAGACTTTTGCAAAGTAAATAATATCCCCCAAGATATAAACCTCATCACTGACCAACAATTTTTAGACGCGATGTATGACGCTCACCTATCATCACTACTTCGGTTTACAAAAGGCAGGACAAAACTTAATTGGCGAGATATATTGCATTGACAGGTAATGATAACAACACCCCCTACGACTGCACTATTGCAGGCGAAAAGCAGGGTAAGGCAATGGCAATTCGCCGAAGGGATGCAATCCCTTTTGAGATTTGCAACCTACAAAAGAAAGTGTATAACATCAAGTATGTGTAATTACTTAACATCGGATTATATACAACGAAGAGGCCCATCCTAACAAAGGGCCTCATCATTTTGTAACATAGCATTTTGTGCTATTTTTATGTTTAGAGAATGGTATTGCAGTGTAGTATTAATGGAGTTTACTGTATACTATTCTTATCTTTTAGATATAATTAGGGTATATTGTTGTGGAAATTCAATAATATGCTCCCTTATACGAGATTCTATTATTTCATTTTTATATTAGATAGTTTTTCCTTTAGTTTACCATATCGAGGGTCGCTTTCATCAATATTTATTTGCTCGTTCATGGCACTTTCTAGAAGAATCATATCTTTTGTTTTAATAGTTATTGATACTGAATTTAAGGAGTCGAAATCGTTTACAATCTCGTATAGAAATGTAATAAATTCTTCTTTGTTTACAACTTGAGGTTCTGGATTCCCATTTAAATAGAGATTCATAGTGCTTAATTATTAGTGTGATAAAACTCAACTGAATATCAAAAAAAGTATGAAAACAGTATAAATAAGATGGTGAATATGATTCCGATTACCCAATCTCTTCGATTTTTAACGCGCATTTCTTCTGCGCGCTTTTCGGACTCTTTTCTTCTTTTCTCTATTAACTCAGCTGTTAGACGTTTCTCCTTCAACTTTAGACGTTTCTCCTCTATCCATTTTTCGCGTTCAGATTCTTCATATGCTCTTACATCTTCATCGGCAGGTTCTATTATTTCCCAAGTTCTTGGGTCTATACGTCCTTTACATAAATTATTCTCCCATGCATACCATACATCCCTTCCATCATTATCATCATCATCATCGTCGTCATCGTCATCGTCATAGGTGTATTGAATTCCATCATATTTCTCCATAGTTTTTAAATCCAAAAACACCCCAAGTCTTACATACTCAAAGGGGGAAGAATCTATATCTTCTTCGAAGTCTTTATTTTTGACAAGAATATTTCTTGCTCCTTCTCCACCTGAGAGATACAATTTTGTATCTGATACTATATGAATGGAAACGTGCTGAAGCGGATATACTAACTCGCCATTCAAATTTATAACTCCTTGTTCATTTCCAATGCGCACACGCCTTAGATAGTGGGATTCTTCATATGCTCTTACATCTTCATAAATGGATATTCTTTCGGCATATTGTTGAGGTGTAACTGTTCTCTGTTTAATGATGCGTGCGTTAGAAGGAGTTGCGCCTTCTTTCAAAAGAATAGTTGTGCCACAAAATTGACAAGTACTGTTTACTTCGCCTACTGCTCCACAAGCAGGACATGGAGTGAATTGTTTTGACATAATTGTACAAATTTAGTTCTTAAGAAATTTTCTTTGATGTAATGTTCGTCGCGGTCAGTAAAACGGACTGAAAAGCAAGAATCATAATCAATACAACATAATACCAATTGTTAGGCATATCACGCTCTACAACCAATCCTATGATGTATTCGATTAGTCCACATACTGCATTAATGAGGTATAGAGAGACTTTAAACGCATCTTTCATCTTTATATAATCCACCAACAGAAGAATGATTGTTGTAATTACGATTGCTCCACTACTGAATATCACATTGAATGTGTCGAAAGAATCCAATACGAGTCCGAATGCAATGTTTGCAAGCAAAAATATAATGCCTAAAGTAAGAATTGCTTGTTTCATAATGAGTTTGTATAGATTGTATTAGAGCGTAGGTATAGGAGGTGGAACAGGTCTGAAAAAAACAGAAAATTCACCGAGAGAAGATAGAGGTGACCAATTAGGCATACCTTCCTTCCATGCCAATGTTTCTGCCGAAATGGAATGCATTGTAATCATCTGCTTTATTTGTTCTGCATTATATGGCCCTTGTTGACTCCCATTAATTGCTAGATAATATGAAATAGTGGGGATTGGTGGTGCAGAATAAGGCATGGTATTAAAATGTTCTGCTGTCATATGTCCTACTTGAGTGCCAACAGCTAGTCCTGCTCCCAATTCAAGAGACGAACCCATTATACCACCACCATTGGATGCTGCTTTGTCAAGAACATCGAAACTTCTTTCCATCCTGTAATTTTGTGTTCCAACAACTGAGATTTTGGCAGCAATATCCTTGGCCTCTTTGAGGCGTTTGAAACTCTCGTCATCTTCTTTAACTGATATAGACATAATGGTGAAGTTGTTGAGCGTGACACCATATCGGAGAAAGAACTCGTTGAGTACTTGCTCGCTATATAGTGAGAGTTCGTCAATATAACTACTGATATTCACTACAGAAACATCGTCTTGGAGCAACTTAGTAGAGATGATACCTGTTAGTTTCGAAACAATAATGCCTTTAAAGTACTCTCTCAATCGCTCTGTTGAGAATGAAGACATATTACCAACAAAAGACTCCAAGAAGATGCGTGGGTTAGTGATTGTAAATCCGTATTGTCCGAATGCCCTGACAGGAACGATTATTTTGTACTTTGGATCCTCAATGTTGATATTGGTAGCGGTTCCCCATTTACAATCAAGTATTGAAACTTGGTTGACAAACCAAACTTCTGCTTTGAAGGGACTTTCGCTATTAAACGCAAGGTTTATCAGTTTGCCAAGAATAGGAATGTTCTCTGATTTTATGGTGTATGTTCCGCTTGTGAACTCATCTGCGATAACTCCGCCTTTAACAAAAAAGGCGGTTTGACTAGGATACACGACAAGTTGTGAACCTAGTCGTAACGAATCGGATTCAAACTTGTGAACTAGTTCTTCTGTACTTACTTGCCAAGCAACAATGTCTGCTATGTTCATGCCTGTTAAAAGGCAATCCCAAACTCCAAAGGATTACTATTTGGTTATACAAAGAAAGTGTGGAGTTTATCGTTTAATTAAGCAGAAGGTTGTGGAATACCCGAAATTAAAATAAACGATGCTATAACCCCACACTTGAATAGTATGGGATATA
>JAZRMG010000047.1:0-8633 GCA_045647345.1 Bacteroidaceae bacterium
TTATTAAAGAAGTTATTGCTTAATCCTTAAAAACATTTTGAATCATGGCACATAAAAAAGGTGTAGGTAGTTCTAAGAACGGTCGCGAATCAGCTAGCAAGCGACTCGGTGTAAAGATTTTCGGTGGTCAAGTTTGTAAGGCAGGTAACATCATCGTACGCCAGAGAGGTACAGTACATCACCCCGGTGAGAACATGGGTATGGGTTCTGACCACACACTCTACGCACTCGTTGACGGTACCGTACAGTTCAAAAAGGGACGCAACGATAAGAGTTTTGTCTCTATCATCCCCGCTGAGGCATAAAAATTGTTTAAACAGCTATAGAGAAGGGGCTTAATCGCATGATTAAGCCTCTTTTTTTACACCTTTTTTGCCTATTTGATTGCAATTTGCTATCTTTGCAAATCAAAACAAACATCAAACAAAAAGAACAAAAATGCTTACGATTAAACTCATCACTGAACAGACCGAACGAGTAATCAAAGGCCTTGAGAAGAAACATTTCGGTAATGCCGTAGAGACCATAAATCAAGTTATCGAGCTCGACAAGAAGCGTCGTGCAGCACAGACCGCCCTTGACAAGAACCTTGCAGAAGCCAAACAATTGGCTGCACGCATCGGTGCTCTCATGAAGGAGGGTAAGCGCGAAGAGGCTGAAGCCGTAAAGGCTGAGGTAGCTGCGCTGAAAACCACCAACGCTACCCTCGAAGAGGAGATGAAGCAGGCTGCAGAAGATACACAAAACTTGCTCTACACCATCCCCAACATCCCCTACGATGAGGTACCCGAAGGCACTCACGCAGAGGACAACGTGGTAGAAAAGACTGGTAACGAGGTGCCCAACCTCGGCCCCAATCCCCTACCCCACTGGGGACTAGCAAAGAAGTACAACCTTATCGGCTTTGGCCTGGGTGGAAAGATCAGCGGTGCAGGATTCCCCGTATATCGCGGCAAGGGTGCTCGCTTGCAGCGTGCCCTCATCAACTTCTTCCTCGACGAGGCTCGCAATGCAGGCTACGAGGAGATTATGCCCCCCACAGTAGTAAATCAGGCTTCAGGTTATGATACAGGTCAGTTACCAGACAAGGAGGGCCAGATGTATCACTGCACAGCCGATGACCTCTACCTCATTCCCACGGCTGAGGTGCCCGTAACCAACATCTACCGCGACGTAATCATCGAGGAGAAAGATCTCCCCATCAAGAACACCGCTTACACCCAGTGTTTCCGTCGCGAGGCAGGCTCATACGGTAAGGATGTGCGTGGACTGAACCGCTTGCACGAGTTCTCAAAGATTGAGATTGTGCGCATCGACACTCCCGAGCATTCTAAGGAATCACACAAGGAGATGCTCGAACATGTAGAGAGCCTCGTAAAGAAGCTCGAGCTTCCCTACCGCATACTGCGTCTCTGTGGTGGCGACATGAGTTTCACCGCAGCCCTCTGTTTCGACTTCGAGGTATACTCAGCTGCTCAAGAACGTTGGTTGGAGGTTTCTTCGGTATCAAACTTCGACGCTTATCAAGCCAACCGTCTGAAGTGCCGTTACCGTCGTGCCGAAGACAAGAAGACCGAGCTCTGCCACACCCTCAACGGCTCGGCATTGGCATTGCCCCGTATCTTGGCGGCAATCCTCGAAAACAATCAGACCCCCGAAGGCATCCGCATCCCCAAAGTGCTCGTGCCCTACTGCGGATTTGATATCATTGATTAATTAGGACAGATGTTGGAAATTAAGAATTAGACAGGCCGTTCATCCTGTTACGTTCTTAATTTCCAATTTTAGGATAAAAATAGGTAATTAGGTAAAAAAGGAAGTCAAGCGCAAGGAAGAGGAGCAAGGAGTCAAGAACACTCCCTCCCGACTCCCGGCTTGACTAAGAAAGATTGACATGGCGAAGAGAGAGATTAAGCAGGAAGAAATCATTGCGGCTATTGCCGACATGTGGGAACTGCTGACAAACGAACAACGCACATTAATGGCCGATCATCTGGAAGTAAAACGATACAAGAAGAACCAGACGATTTACACAGAGGGAGAAAGTCCTTGCCATTTGTTGTGTTTGCTCGAAGGCAAAGTAAAAATCTATCGTGAAGGCGTTGGAGGCAGATGCCAGATTATGCGCGTGATAAAACCTGTAGAATATTTTGGCTATCGTGCATACTTTGCTGGAGAAAGTTACGTGACGGCTGCTGCCGCATTCGAAGCATCTACCGTATGTACCATCCCGATGAAGCTCATTGCCCAACTGTTAGAGACAAACAACAAGTTAGCTATGTTCTTCATCAAATTGTTGGCCATCGACCTTGGCATATCGGACGAGCGCACTGTGAACCTCACCCAGAAGCATATCCGTGGTCGCCTGGCCGAATCGCTTCTCTTCTTGAAGGAGACCTATGGTGTAGAAGAGGATGGAGCTACTATCAGCATCTTCCTTTCACGCGAAGATTTAGCTAATCTGTCTAACATGACAACCTCGAACGCTATTCGTACGTTGTCGATTTTCGCCTCTGAGAAACTGATTGCGATTGATGGACGCAAGATTAAGATTATGAATGAAGATGAACTGAAGAAGATTAGTCGCATAGGCTGATATACATATTCACTTTCTAAAAACAAATTATGAAAAACAAATTGATGACAATCCTTAGCCTCGTGGCTATGCTGGCAACCGCAACCTTGACAAGCGGATGCACCGAAAAGAACAACGGTAATGAACCCTACGTAGGCTACTTGTTTGCTTACTTCAATGGTAATGCCCCTTGGCAAGAGCAAATTTGTTTTGCACTCAGTGCCGACGGATATAACTACGTACCCCTCAACGATGGAAACCCCATCATCAGTTCTGACACTATTGCCAACAAAAAAGCCGTACGCGACCCCCATATCCTGCGTGGCGAAGATGGCAACTTCTATATGGTGGTAACCGACATGCGTTCTTCACAGGGTTGGGCATCAAACGATGGTCTTGTATTGTTGCGTTCTAATAACTTGATCGATTGGACCCACTCAGCTATCGACTTCCCCACCACATGGCCTGAGCGTTTCGATCGTGACAGCCTTACACAGGTATGGGCTCCCCAAACCATCTATGACCCCGAAGCTGGCAAGTACATGCTCTACTATGCTATCGGAGAGGTTGGCGCACACTACATCACCTATTGCTCATATGCCAACGAGGACTTCACCGAAATCAGCATGCCCGAAGTACTCTACGACCACAATGCCAACACCATTGATGCAGACATCGTATATGCAGACAGCATGTACCACATGTTCTTCAAGACCGAAGGTCAGGGCAATGGTATCATGAAGGCTACTGCCAAAACTTTGCGTGGCGAGTGGACGCCCGAATATCGTTACCTCCAGCAGAGCAGAAAGGCTGTAGAGGGTTCAGCCGTATTCAAACTCATCGACTCTGACGAGTGGATCCTCATGTACGACTGCTACATGAACGGACACTACGAATACTGCAAGAGTACCGACCTCACCAACTTCACCTTCGTATGCAACTCTGCAAATACCGATATCTTCACTCCGCGTCATGGTACAACCATTCCTGTTACTATGAGCGAGGCTAAACGCCTTATCGCTAAATGGCCCAGCAAGGATCAGACTCTTGAGACAATCGGTATCGTGAAGTAAGATTCATCCACATTTAGTGCACGACCATTTGATAGCACTAATAACAACACAAAAGCGGAAGACTACCTTCCGCTTTTGTTATATCTGCTGTATTATAATATATTTACTTAATTAACAGCGTTTAATCTGGGACAATGAAGTTGAGATATTCAGGCATCAGAGAGATCTCTAATGGGCACTTATAGTCGAGAGTACGGCCATCAATACATACTACAGCCCCCTCAGTATCCACTACTGTCACCTTCTTTGTTCGATAAGGTTTAACCTGTTTATGGTTGAGGATGTGACCACGCAAAAGCATCCACAATCCTTGTATCATCTGTGTCAACTCAGGACGGTAGACGATGGACACATCGAGCCAACCATTATAAGGTACAGCACTAGGTGTCAACCCATAACCGCGCGAATTACCCACGCACACCGTCATCAAGCGATCATTAATCACCTCATCATTGACCTTGAGCTGCATCTTATAGAGCTTACGGCGCAGGAACAATCGGAAGAGACTTATAATATAAGTCGGATTACGCTTACCCCAATAGTGCTTGCATTGATCAGATATTTCAATAGCCTCGGCACCTAAACCGATATTTACGGCCATCAAGAAATAACGTTTCTTAGAGACTTCCCCATCCAGAAAGGCACAATACCCTACATCAATCTTTCGGCATGTACCCTTGATGATACAATCGATGGCTTTTTTATAATCATCAACACCAAGTCCCCAAAAATCAGCGAAATCATTACCTATACCATTAGCTATAATACCAAAAGATATTTCGTTGAGATCCTCGACTGACGATGTCATAACACCATTAATTGCATCATTGACCGCCATGTCGCCTCCTACAACAACAATGGTTCTGTAGCCATTCTCCACATACATACGTGTAAGACGTTCTACTGCGCCATAGTCTTCAGACTGTATATAATCATATTGTACCTTCTTCATCTCAAGGTACTCTTTAATCTGATGCCAACGACGGTGCTTTTTACGCACTCCAGCCATTGGCACGTATACTATACCCCAACGATTGGGATTCTTATTTTCCTGTATATTGTTCATCATATTTTTCTATCCTAACAATTCAACAATACGTTCTACTTTTTCCTCTGTCGACAACGTAGCATCAATCCAATGGATGGGTACCCCACGACGTTCCATGCCACGGAAGTAAGTCATCTGCCGCTTGGCAAACTGGTGAATGGCAATCTCCAGTTGGCTCACCATTTCGTCATAGGTGAGTTGACCGATGACATACATCGTCAAATACTTATATTCCAATCCGTAGTAGATGAGGTCTTCAGGAGCTACGCCCGATGCCAATATGCCGCGCACCTCGTCTACCATGCCCTGCTCGAGCCGTTCGTGCAGACGGCGCGTGATGCGTTCGCGGCGCAACTCGCGCGACACGTCGAGTCCGACGTTCAGACTTCGTATCTCGGGGAACTCGCGCATGTTCACCTCATTGTTCCGATAATACTCCTCAATCTCTATAGCCCGGATGGCACGCTTGCACGTGTCCACATCCGTCGTGTTGTGCAGTTGCTTGTATCCGCGCAGCATCTCGGTGAGTTCGTCGAGCGACTTTCCTTCCAGAGCCTCGCGCAGCGCCTTGTTCTCGGGCACCTCTACCAGTCGGTATCCACGCAGCACCGACTCCAGATACATGCCCGTGCCACCGCACATCACAGGGAGTTGGCCCTGAGCGCGCAGGTCGTCATACACTTTGAGAAAGTCACGCTGAAACTCGAACACATTGTACTTATATCCTGCATCGACAATATCAATTAAATGATAGGGCACTTCATGCCCATCGACCATATACTCTGCCAAGTCCTTACCTGTACCCAAATCCATAGAGCGGTACACCTGACGACTGTCTGCACTGATGACTGCAGTATGCAGATGATCAGCCAATGCCACAGCCAGTGTGGTCTTACCACAAGCAGTGGGTCCAAGAACAGTGACTAAGTTATACATTCCTATCCTAAAATAAGAACAAATGTACGCGAAAGGTTTCACATAACAAAGAGAATCACCTATTTCTTGCCATGCAACAATTAATATTTCGTTTAATCTTCGTCAAATCGTTTTTTTGCACTAAATTTGTACTACAAATCTTATATATCAGTTAGACTATGACAGAAATTAATCCCAGCAAGACGATTGTCGTATCATACGACATGTATACCGAGTTCGAAGGCGTAAAAGAGCTCGTAGAACAAGCTACCGCCGAGCATCCCTTCCAGTTCACCACAGGTTTGGGCTTCACCTTCGAAGCTTTCGAGGCAAAGTTCAAGGATATGAAGGAGGGCGACACATTCAACTTCACCCTCACTAAAGACGAGACCAACGGTGACCGCCGCGATGATCTCATCTTTGATGTTGACAAGAACATCTTCTGCGTGAATGGAAAGTTTGATGACAAGCAGATCTATCCGGGCAACGTAATCCCCCTCATGAATGCTGAGGGTCAGCGCATGAACGGCCTCGTGGTAGAGGTTAAGGACGAGGCTGTCACTATCGACCTCAATCACCCCTATGCAGGCATGAGCCTCGTGTTTGAAGGTAAGATACTGAGCATGCACGACGCCACCAAAGAAGAGATTCAAGCACTCATCAACATCATCACCGGACAAGGTGGTTGCGGTTGTGGATGTGACAGCTGTGGCGGTGGTTGCGATGGCTGTGGCGACCACGATGGCGGATGTGACTGCGGACATTGTCATTAATTAAAAATTAAAAGTAAAGAATTAAAAACAGGCGACATACATCCGAGACTTATCAGCAACAAGATTGTCATGTCGCACGTTTTAATTCATTAGACCAGTTATATCTTTTAATTTTTAACTTCAAATTCATTTTGAACACATTCGGTACACTTTTTCGCCTCACCACCTTTGGAGAGTCGCATGGCCCAAGCATAGGTGGCGTAATAGATGGTATGCCTGCAGGCATTACTGTCGACATGGACTTTGTACAAAACGAAATGATACGCCGCCGTCCAGGACAGAGCACCGTCACTACAAGCCGACAAGAGCCTGATGAAGTCGAATTCCTATCAGGAATCTTCGAGGGCCGCACCACTGGTACCCCCATCGGGTTTATCATACGCAATACCAACCAACACTCGACCGATTACGACAACCTACGTGACATCTTTCGGCCATCACATGCCGACTACACCTATTGGCAGAAATATGGCATACGCGACCACCGTGGAGGTGGACGCTCATCTGCCCGCGAGACCGCTACGCGCTGCGTAGCTGGAGCATTGGCCAAGCTTGCTTTACGCCAGTTGGGCATCACCATCCAAGCCTATACGTCACAAGTGGGAAACATAGTGCTCGACAACGATTACACACACTATGACCTCACGCTCACAGAGACCAACATCGTACGCTGCCCCGATGCAGAGAAGGCAAAGGAGATGGAGCAACTCATCCTTTCCGTCAAGGCCGATGGCGACACTATAGGCGGCATCGTCACCTGTGTCATCACGGGCTGTCCCGTTGGATTGGGCGAGCCCGTCTTCGGGAAATTACATGTCGCGCTGGGCAGTGCCATGCTGAGCATCAATGCCTGCAAGGGATTCGACTATGGCCGTGGATTCGACGGTATCAACGAACGAGGTTCAGAGCAGAACGATCGTTTTGTCACATCTTCCGAAGACACCATTACCACTATCTCCAACCGTTCGGGAGGCATACAGGGAGGTATCAGCAACGGACAGCCCATCTACTTCCGTGCAGTCTTCAAGCCCGTAGCCACCCAATTGGGCGAGCAGACCGTGCTCGACATCCATGGCAACGAGCAGACGCTCAAGGCTAAGGGTCGTCACGACCCCTGCGTAGTACCACGCGCCGTACCCATCGTAGAGGCCATGGCGGCCATCACCGTATTGGACCATTACCTGCAATACAAAGCAACGCAAAACTTTCCTCTTTAATACTTAGGGACACATGCCGATTCTGAATCAGCGAGCATATTAGTCCAGAAGTAAGAGGATATAATAATAAAGAAAAGAGCAGTAGCACAAGTACTACTGCTCTTTCTCATATCAATTCTTATCTCAGATTTCCAGTCAACATTTCCCACGCATCGCATAGAGCCTGCATGGAGGGGAATAGCATATCGGCTCCTTCGTCGAGCAATGCATTGTCGGGTAGAGGTCCAGTGTTGACAGCGATGGTAAAGATGCCGGCAGCTTTAGCGGCACGCACGCCGAGTGGCGCATTCTCTACCACGATACACTCTTCAGGAGCAAGCTCTCCCTTCTGCATACCCATCAGGTAGGGTTCGGGGTCGGGCTTCCCACGCTTGACATCAAAGGCTGTCACCATCAGTTCGCGCTTGAAGATGTCGGGGAAGTGATGGTTGAGGCGGTCGAGCAGTGAGCGTTGCCCCGATCCTGTAACGATGAGGATCTTCAGTCCCTGCGCCTTGAGTTTGTGCAATAATTCCAAGGCCCCGGGCATGGGGTCGGCTGGTGGGTACTCATTGAACAAGGCTGACTTTACCTGGTAGATTTCCTGTATGCGTTCTTCGGTCTCTTCCACTCCGCGCTGGCGCATGCTCACGAGATTGACGGTAGATGCTCCCGTGCGTCCTTCGTGCATGTACACTTCATCTTCCGGGAGGTCGTAGCCAAACTGTGCCATGGCGCGATGCCATGCCTTGGCATGGTAGGGCATGGAGTTGTAGAGTACGCCGTCCATGTCGAAGAGAACGGCACGCAAAGAGCGGCCCCCCTCATTCCCCCCAAGGGGGGATGACATGAAGGGGACTGCTGTTAAATCCTCCCCCTTGGGGGAGTTAGAGGGGGCTGTTGGTCTCATTTCAAGCGAGCCTTGATAGCCTCAGTCTCTGCCTCATAGCCGGGCTTGCCGAGGAGAGCAAACATGTTGCGCTTGTAGTCCTCTACACCAGGCTGGTCGAAGGGGTTTACACCCAATACATAACCGCTCACGCCGCAACCCTT
>JAZRMG010000048.1:0-17573 GCA_045647345.1 Bacteroidaceae bacterium
TCACCGCAGTGGCGACTTTGGCAGCGATGTCACCAAGTATCCCATGTTTTGGCTCAACTACGATGAGGTGAGTCCCTACTTCGGCATGACGCCACTGATGACCAGCAGCTACAACAATGTGTCAAACATGAGCATCGATGATTACTTTGTACGTAGCCTCTACGAGGGAGAGATCTACAAGACAGCCAACTTGCAGAATAAGCTCCTTGCGCAGTATTGCCCCAACGATACCGCTATGAAGGCCGAGCAGCAACGTATCGAGAAGGAACTTGTGACCTTCGAGAACAAACTTTGGGGCATCGAAGAACCCGATACCACAACAAAGGTAGAGACCAAGGAGGTAAAGAAGAAAACTGCCGCACGTGCTGCTGTAACCCGCACTCCAAAAGCAGAGGTCTCCAAGACAACCAAAACGGCAGAGAAGGCCCCATCAGTGCGCTCTGCACGCCAAAAGACAGCTCCTGCGAGTAAAGCTGCAAGCAGCAGTCAAACCCTCTCGGTTCGTCGCCAACGCAGATAGACTATGATTAAAAGAAATAAAAGCGCCTTTTCATCGGATTCCCGTTGATAGGCGCTTTTTGTTCGAATAGAATGCCAGCGACCTTCGGTTCATCATTCTACAGACATCATTTAACGATGGGAAAGTAAACTTTTCTTTCATAAATTCACTCTTTGGAACTTATATTTGCTTCCATTTTGCATTAACTTTAGTCAATAAATAGGTTGAAATTAGGCTTCGGCTCGGAAAATTACAAGTAAACTTGTATTTTCTCTCGCCTTGCACTAACTTTGCAAATTATTTATATATCATATATGCAAGACATCAGAAACATTGCCATTATTGCGCACGTAGACCACGGAAAGACAACGTTGGTTGATAAAATGATGCTCGCTGGAAATCTGTTTCGTGAGAACCAGAACGGTGGTGAGTTGGTACTCGACAACAATGATTTGGAGCGCGAGCGAGGTATAACGATTCTTTCGAAGAATGTCTCTATCGAATACAAGGGAACGAAGATTAATGTCATTGACACTCCTGGGCACTCTGATTTTGGTGGTGAGGTCGAGCGTGTGCTCAATATGGCCGATGGATGTATCTTGCTGGTTGATGCCTTTGAAGGTCCTATGCCGCAGACACGTTTCGTCTTGCAGAAGGCTTTGCAGATAGGCCTGAAACCTGTAGTTGTGGTAAATAAAGTGGACAAGCCCAACTGTCGTCCCGAGGAGGTCTACGAGATGGTGTTTGATCTCATGTTTGCACTAGAGGCTACTGAAGACCAACTCGATTTTCCTGTAGTATATGGCTCGGCTAAGAACAACTGGATGGGTGCTGATTGGAAGACGCCGACCGACAATATCCATTATCTTTTGGATGTAATCCTTGAGCATATCCCAGCACCAAAACGTTTGGAGGGTACACCACAGATGCTCATTACCTCGCTTGATTTTTCGTCTTATACAGGACGTATCGCCGTAGGGCGCGTACATCGTGGTACACTTACCGAGGGTATGACCATCACACTCGCTCATCGCAATGGTGAGATGGAAAAGGCTAAGATCAAGGAGTTACACACCTTTGAGGGGCTGGGACGCAAACGTACTGCTGAGGTTAGCTCAGGTGATATATGTGCAATCGTAGGTTTGGAGAATTTCGAAATTGGTGATACCGTGTGCGATGTCGAGAATCCCGAACCTATGCCTACCATCGCTATTGATGAACCAACGATGAGTATGCTCTTTGCCATCAATGACTCCCCCTTCTTTGGTAAGGAGGGTAAGTTTGTGACTTCACGTCACATTCATGACCGTTTGATGAAAGAACTTGATAAGAATCTTGCCTTGCGTGTAGTAAAGGATGATGAGAGCGATAAATGGGTAGTCTATGGCCGTGGCGTATTGCATCTCTCCGTATTGATTGAAACCATGCGCCGTGAGGGGTACGAGCTGCAAGTAGGTCAGCCTCAAGTAATTTATAAGACGATTGATGGTGTTAAGTGTGAGCCTATTGAAGAACTCACCATCAGCGTTCCCGAAGAGTACTCAAGCAAGATGATTGATATGGTAACCCGCCGTAAGGGTGAACTCACTTCCATGGAGACGCAGGGCGACCGTGTTAACATTGCCTTCAACATACCCTCACGTGGTATCATTGGTCTCCGTACTAATGTGCTTACAGCATCAGCAGGTGAGGCTATTATGGCTCATCGTTATAAGGGATACGAACCTTACAAGGGAGATATTGATCGCCGTTCAAATGGTTCAATGATAGCTATGGAATCGGGTACTGCCTTTGCTTATGCTATTGACAAATTGCAGGATCGTGGTAAGTTCTTTATTAACCCGCAGGATGAGGTATACGCAGGTCAGGTGGTAGGTGAGCATGTACACGACAATGATTTGGTTATCAATGTGACCAAGAGCAAGAAGTTGACCAATATGCGCGCCAGTGGCTCTGATGATAAGGCACGAATCGTACCACCCATTGTCTTCTCTTTGGAAGAGGCGCTCGAATATATCAAGGAAGACGAATACGTAGAGGTGACTCCAAAGTCAATGCGTATGCGTAAGGTCATCCTTGATGAGATTGAACGTAAGAGAGCGAATCGCACCTGAGGCCTCCCTCTAATCCCCTTCCGAAGAGGGGGACTTCAAAACATGACGAATGATTATTGGTTTATCATAGTATAAATGAATATAAGAGGACTTTGGCGATGTTTGAGTTCCTTCCCCTTTCAGGGGAGGGTAGGAGGCTGTGTGTTGGCTTGTCTCCTCTTGTTTTGTCTTTGTTCGTGCAAGGAGAAGGAAAGTCTCTTTGTGCTTGATGGTAATATAAGATGCCTCACGCACGATACCATATATATATATGGTGCCGATGGCTTGTATGAGCAACTCGATACGGTGGTGACTCATGAGGGCCGGTTCAAATATACAGCTGCTGTAGATACGGTGACTCCCCTATGGATTCTCTTCCCGAATAAGCATCGCGAGTTGCTTTTTGCTGATAAGGGATTGAGCACGACAATGTCGGGTGATACGGCGGCAACAGGATGTATACATGTTGTGGGAGGCGAACAGGATGCATTACTCAGGAACTTTCATTTGTTGACCGATACACTTGACGATTCCAATCGTGTTGTACAGATAGTCGATTCGTTTATCCGTGCCAATCCCCATTCGGAGGTAAGTATATATTTATTGCGCGAATATTTCGTGAATAATCCTAAAGTCAATCAGGCGAAGCTAAACGCTCTTATAGCCTCTATGAGTGGTAATCTGCAGGATAATGATTATATACGTCAATTGCAGCAGACCCTTAGTATCTATAAACCCTTGGCGAGAAACAATGCGGTATCTAACCTCACCGTACAGGATCGTGAGGGGAAAGCTGTAGGTTCATCAGAGTATAAAGACACTTTCCTGTTGGTTACCTTTTGGGCTTCGTGGGACGCAGAGAGCCGTCAGCGTCAGCGTGAACTCATTCCCATAAAGGAGAAGTACAAATCACACAATTTCGATATACTTAGTATATCGCTTGATGGCAATCGTGAGGCATGGCTGAAAGCTGTTGACGAGGATTCTGTTACTTGGCGACAAGCTTGCGATTTCAAAGGGTGGGCTACAGATGTTGTAAAACGTATGCAGATAGACCATTTGCCAGCCAATGTGCTTCTCAATCCCTCGCGTCGCATACAGGCTATCGATATTTATGGAGAAGAGTTGGATCGGAAAATCGACGAGCTTACTGAAAAGACAGAGACCAAGAAGTCGAAGCAAAAGAAGAATCCTCAGAATATAAGAAATATTAAAAAGAAATAGACTATAGGAAATATGCTGGTCAAAGTTTATGGTGCTGCCGTACAAGGAGTTGATGCTACCATTGTTACCATCGAAGTAAACACATCACGAGGCATCAAGTTTTTCCTCGTAGGCTTGCCCGATGCTGCTGTCAAAGAAAGTTATGAGCGTATACGTGCCGCATTGCTCAATACCGGCTATAAGTTCCCCCGAAATCAGATAACCGTCAATATGGCTCCGGCCGATATCCGTAAGGAGGGTTCGGCTTACGATCTCCCCATAGCCATCGGCATATTAGCAGCGGGTGACGTTGTCAATACCGACAAGCTTTCTCGTTACCTTATCATGGGCGAGTTGGGACTTGATGGTAACCTCATGCCTATCAAGGGCGCACTGCCCATTGCAATCAAAGCACGCGAACTGGGTTACGAAGGTTTCATCCTTCCCAGTCAGAATGCACGTGAAGCCGCTGTGGTCAATAATTTGAATGTATATGGTGTAGATAATATTGTACAAGTAGTACGATTCCTCAATGGAGAGGATACTCTGCAGCCAATAGTTGTAAATACGCGTGAGGAGTTTTATGCCCATCAGGATTGCTTTGAGTTTGACTTCTCCGATGTTAAGGGACAAGAAAATGTGAAGCGTGCCTTCGAGGTTGCCGCTGCTGGATCACACAATATCATCCTTATTGGCCCTCCGGGGGCAGGCAAGTCGATGATGGCCAAGCGATTACCCTCTATACTTCCTCCATTGTCGCTTTCGGAGAGCTTGGAAACTACAAAGATACACTCTGTGGCTGGGCGTCTCGGTAAAGATGCGTCGCTTGTGGCTGTACGTCCTTTCCGCAGTCCACACCATACAATCTCTTCGGTAGCACTTGTAGGTGGAGGCAGCAATCCACAACCGGGTGAGATAAGTCTGGCACACAATGGAGTGCTCTTCTGCGATGAGTTGCCTGAATTTAATCGTAGTGTATTGGAGATGTTGCGCCAGCCGCTCGAGGATCGCCATATAACCATTGCTCGTGCCAAGTATAGTATCGACTATCCGGCCAACTTTATGATGGTAGCCTCGATGAACCCTTGTCCTTGTGGTTACTACAATCATCCGACTAAACCGTGTGTATGTACTCCTTCACAAGTGCAGAAATATCTGAATAAGATAAGCGGTCCGTTGCTCGACCGTATAGATATACAGGTCGAGATAGTGCCTGTATCTTTTGATGAACTCACTAAGTGCACTCCATCGGAAAGCAGTGCTGCCATTCGTGAACGTGTCATCCATGCTCGTCAGATACAAGAGCAACGTTTTGCCCACGAGCCGGGCATTCACAGCAATGCACAGATGACACCACGCCTGCTGCAGAAGTATGCTCAGCCCGATGAACGCGGAAAGGTGATGCTGCAAAGTGCTATGGATCGTCTCAATCTATCGGCTCGTGCTTATGACCGCATCCTCAAAGTGGCACGTACTATTGCCGATCTTGAAAGTAGTGCCACTATCCAGTCTATGCATATAGCTGAGGCTATAGGTTATCGCAGTCTCGACCGTGAGAATTGGGGAGCATGAAAAACTTCTATCATTCTGTCGCGGATATGCAAAAAAAACAGTACTTTTGTCGTTTGAATAGGAATCTGTTTTAAAATTATTTAGAGTTTAGCTGAGAGGTGTTTTTCAACAAAGTTAAAAAGGACCTCAGCTAAACCAAAAAGCAGATTCAAAAAATATTAACGTTAATTTTAAGACAGATTCTAAGAGTATTTAATACAAACAATAGGTATGGATTTTAAGATTGCAGTATTGGCCGGTGACGGTATCGGCCCCGAAATATCTGCCGTAGGTGTAGATGTAATGACCGCCGTATGTGAGAAGTTTGGTCACAATGTATCGTACAAGCACGCCATCTGCGGCGCTCATGCCATCGACGAGGTGGGCGACCCCTTCCCTGAGGAGACTTACGAGATCTGTAAGGAGGCCGACGCCGTGCTCTTCTCAGCCGTTGGCGACCCCAAGTTTGACAATGACCCCACCGCCAAGGTGCGTCCCGAGCAGGGCTTGCTGGCCATGCGCAAGAAGCTGGGCCTCTTTGCCAATATCCGCCCCGTGCAGACCTTCAAGTGCCTCGTGCACAAGTCGCCCCTGCGTGCCGAGCTGGTCGAGAATGCCGACTTCATCTGCATCCGCGAGCTCACCGGCGGCATGTACTTCGGTGAGAAGTACCAGGACAACGACAAGGCCTACGACACCAACTACTACACCCGTCCCGAGATTGAGCGCATCCTCAAGGTTGCCTTCGAGTATGCCATGAAGCGCAGCAAGCACCTCACCGTGGTAGACAAGGCCAACGTCTTGGCCTCATCACGTCTGTGGCGTCAGATAGCCCAGGAGATGGCACCCCAGTACCCCGAGGTGAATACCGACTACATGTATGTTGACAATGCCGCCATGCGCATGATCCAGGAACCCACCTTCTTCGATGTCATGGTCACCGAGAACACCTTTGGCGATATCCTCACCGACGAGGGCTCTGTCATCAGCGGCTCTATGGGGCTGCTCCCCTCGGCCTCTACCGGTGAGAGCACACCCGTCTTCGAGCCCATCCACGGCTCATGGCCTCAGGCTAAGGGGCTCAACATCGCCAACCCCCTGGCACAGGTGCTCTCCGTAGCCATGCTCTTCGAGTACTTCGACCTCAAGGCCGAGGGTGCCCTCATCCGCAAGGCTGTAGACGCTTCGCTCGACGCCAATGTGCGCACTCCCGAGATTCAGGTTGAGGGTGGCGCCAAGTATGGCACCAAGGAGATTGGCGAGTGGCTCGTCAACTACATTCGTAAGGCATAAGTACAGTTTATGTTATAACAACAAAAGGAGCGGCACTCGTGCCGCTCCTTTTGTTGTGGTCCTTTTGCTCGGCCCGCGAGGCGCAATATTCTTCTGCGCACTCGCGACCAATCGCTAAAGATTTCGTTGATGGTAGAAGGTTATTTAATCATTACCTTCTTACCATTTACGATATAGATGCCACCCTTGATGTGTTCTATATTCACCACGCGGCGGCCATTGAGGTCATAAATTGTTAATTGTGAATTATCAATTATAGATTGGTCGATGCCACTTTCAATGTTTGCCGTATAGGTAACATCGTGTGCAGGCATGGTATCGTATGTCTCGCCTACCCAGCCCATAAATACGTCACCCTCTATTGTGGGCTCATATACATACTCGGGCATAGCTTCGCCATAAGCAACCTCTTCGGTATGTACCAATTCATCGCCAACATAGTAGTATACCTTATATATATTTACGGTATAGCTTCCTTCGTAGGTCACATCGCCGGCCGGTACGGTCTCTGCCACCTCTCCCCATCCGTCGAAGGTGTAACCCTCCTTCTCGGGAGCCTCGGGAGCCACGATGGCTGCTCCATATTCGAGCGAGTCAGCAGCGATGACCTCATCACCGATCTTGAATGTCACGAGGTACTTGTTGATGGTGAATGTACCGCTGATAGTTACGTCAGCTGCAGGCATGGTCTCAGGTGCTTCGCTCCATCCGCTGAAGGTATATCCCTCCTTCACGGGCTCTTCGACCAATGCGATTACAGTGCCATAGGCAACAGAGTCAGTCTGTATGGTGTCTCCGTCTACGGTATAGGTCAGCAGGTATGAGTTTACAGAGTAGCTTCCTTCGTAGGTTACATCACCTGCGGGCATAGTCTCTGCCACCTCTCCCCATCCGTTGAAGGTGTAACCCTCCTTTTCGGGTGCTTCGGGAGCCACGATGGCTGCTCCATATTCGAGCGAGTCAGCGGCAATGACCTCCTCACCGATCTTGAATGTCACGAGGTACTCGTTGATGATGAATGTACCGCTGATAGTTACGTCAGCTGCAGGCATAGTCTCGGGAGCCTCGCTCCATCCGCTGAAGGTATATCCCTCCTTCACGGGTGCTTCTATCAGAGCGATTACAGTGCCATAGGCCACAGAGTCAGCCTGTATGGTGTCTCCGTCCACGGTATAGGTCAGCAGGTATGAGTTTACAGAGTAGCTTCCCTCGTAGGTCACATCGCCGGCCGGTACGGTCTCTGCTACCTCTCCCCATCCGTCGAAGGTGTAACCCTCCTTCTCTGGTGCTTCGGGAATCACGATGGCTGCTCCATATTCGAGCGAGTCAGCAGCAATGATCTCCTCACCGATCTTGAATGTCACGAGATACTCGTTGGTGGTGAATGTACCGCTGATGGTCACATCAGCTGCAGGCATGGTCTCGGGTGCTTCGCTCCATCCGCTGAAGGTGTATCCCTCCTTCACGGGCTCTTCGATTAATGCGATTACAGTGCCATAGGCCACAGAGTCCGCCTGTATGGTGTCTCCGTCTACGGTATAGGTCAGCAGGTATGAGTTTACAGAGTAGCTTCCCTCGTAGGTCACATCACCTGCAGGCATGGTCTCTGCCACCTCTCCCCATCCGTCGAAGGTGTAACCCTCCTTCTCGGGTGCTTCGGGAATCACGATGGCTGCTCCATATTCGAGTGAGTCTGCTGCTATGATCTCTTCGCCAATCTTGAATGTTACGAGGAACTTTTTGATTTCTTCGAGGAATGTACCATTGATCGTTACGTCATGTGCGGGCATGGTCTCAGGTGCTTCGCTCCATCCGCTGAAGGTATATCCCTCCTTCACGGGCTCTTCGATGAGGACAATCTCAGTTCCATAGGCAACAGAGTCAGTCTGTAAGGTGTCTCCGTCCACGGTATAGGTGAGCAGGTATGAGTTCACGGAGTAGGTTCCCTCGTATGTCACATCGCCAGCGGGTACTGTTTCTGCCACCTCACCCCATCCGTCGAAGGTGTAACCCTCCTTCTCGGGTGCTTCGGGAGCCACGATGGCTGAGCCATAATTGAGAGAGTCAGCTGCGATGACCTCATCGCCGATCTTGAATGTCACGAGGTACTTTTTGATTTCTTCTACGAATGTACCGCTAATCGTTACGTCATGTGCCGGCATGGTCTCGGGCACTTCGTTCCATCCGCTGAAAGTGTATCCCTCTTTCACGGGTTCCTCGATTACGGTGATTGCTGTGCCATATGCCACAGAATCCGCCTGTATGGTGTCACCGTCTACGGTATAGGTGAGCAGGTATGAGTTAACGGAGTAGCTTCCCTCATATGTCACATCGCCAGCGGGTACAGTCTCTGCTACTTCACCCCATCCGTCGAAGGTGTAACCCTCCTTCACGGGAGCCTCGGGAGCCACGATGGCTGCGCCATATTCAAGCGAGTCTGCTGCGATGACCTCATCACCGATCTTGAATGTCACGAGGTACTCGTTGATGGTGAATGTACCGCTGATGGTCACGTCACCAGCCGGCATGGTTTCGGGAATTTTAGTCCATCCGCTAAAGGTGTAGCCCTCCTTCACGGGCGCTTCGGGTATGATGATAGCCTCACCGCAAGACAATGAATCTACTTGGTAAACCTCATTGTCTACAACGAAGGTCAAGGCATATATAATTTTCTCCTTTATAAAGAAGAATTCTTTGGCTTCCTCCTGTGCAACCTCAAGATAAGCCTCATGGGCACGACAAATAAATTGACCATATTCATTCAACATGGCCTTACCCATAACAGCATCTTTGTCTTTGAGAGCCTTTACGTATGCGTCATAGCCCGCAGTAGGGAAAATATTAAAGGGGAACCATGAACCCTTGAGCATATTATCACCCTCGTATGCAGCTACAGGAGCAGCATAAGTGAATGCATAATTGCCAACTTCAGCCTCGATGATTACAGGAGTGTTCTCGGGAATTACGTTACCCACCTCGTCCAAGGCAAGTACGTCGTTCTCTATGCCTGAAACAGCATAAGCCTTAACACCTGCAGGTACGCTTACTGCATAGTTCAAGAAGAGAGTCGTATACTTGTACTCGTCTATCGTCAACTCGAATGCGATGTTAGCTTCGCTTGCCTTAACTACGTTCCACATGTAGAGGGCATCAGACAAATCTACATTCTGACCGACAACATCAACGCGACTCTCTTCCTCTGATACTGTGATGAAGCAATCACTCTTCCAACCAGAACCAGGAACACAGTTGGTCGAACGGATAGCATACTTACCCTCAGTATTAACATAGAGCACCTGGGAATCCCAAACGCGGTTGCCATTATAGTTGTTGCTGCCCTCAGGCTCTACCTGTACAATTTGGTCATCATCATTAGTGGGGTTCGAAAGTCTGGAACCATTCATGTCTAAATAATATGCATACGAAACGTAACCGTTAGTATTACCAAGGGTAATATCATATACCATAGGGCTGTCCGAAATAACGGCGCGTTTGCTTAACTTCTCGTTTGCCAGATAATGCTTGTTACCTTCTGCATCCTCATAATAGACGATATACTCACCATCTTCGAGACTTGCGAGAGCACCGCCATGGAATACCAAGTTCTGAGTCATTGTGATAGCAGCATTCATGGTTCGTATGGCAGCATTTAGCTCATCTAAGTTTGTGCTTCCAGCCACAGCTGTTGCTTCAGCGATAGCTCCGTCCAAAGCAGCAATAGCTTCGTTTACAGGTGTGGTAGCTATAAGAACCTTTAATTCAGATCTTATTCCCTCTGCAGTCGTCTTCAATGCAGCCAAGTTGGCTTTTATTTCCTCTATTGGGTTAGAAGCTTCGACGATATACCATGCAGATGCCGAATTGGGATTGTCTGTGTTCCAACTTACAATATTCGAAGCAGTACCTGAACCTTCTCCATGACCATTGCAGTGCATCTGCCAATTGTTTAGGATTACACCATATTCGTAACCCCTAGCATTAGCATCCTTACTAAAAATCTTTACGTTTACTTTTGATGCAGCAGTGGGTGTTTCCGACATAGACCAAGTACCGCTTTTCATCTCATTACCAACCATATATTTGCCATCAGCCAGATTTTTAAATACTATACCATCATCAACAGCAACGGCCTCCCAATAGAAGCTCAAGTCACCATCGTTCAACGTCTTCCAAGCAGGAGCAGAACCATCGCTATAAACAGCCTTTGTCTCAGAAAATGCGGCAAGCGAGCTATGGAGTTGGTAATATTTCCCTGCCGTGGGAAGAATCACAGTAACTGCATCGATAGCAGCCTGAAGAGTGTTTATATCTTCAGTTGTTGCTGAATTTCCCTTACCTTTGGCTATCTCGATTGCAGTACTAAGAGTATTGGCTGTAGCCTGAGTATATTCGCCGATTTGAGTACCGACATTCTCATTCACAGTACCGAGAAAAGCCTCTGCTACGCTAACGAGCGCCTCGAGTTCAGCTACTGCACCCATCAGACGTTCCTCGACAACCAATGTAGAACCAGCGTCAGCACCACCTGTCCAGTATGCCAATGTTCCACGTCTGTTTAGCTTGTTTTTATCATAATCTTTCTGTGCCAAATAAAAACCTTTCTTATCCACACGGTAAGAACTTGCTGTGGGAATCCAATGAGTATTATATCCATCGGGGAGACTTGCGATAGCAGTCATGATGGGGTGTGTGTTGCCACCAGTGTTACCATCTGCCGTGTTTGTGGTAGAAGAAAGAATCATGCCTGCACCAGCTGCATAGTTAACAACTTGATAGCCAGCAATAGGATTGCCAACAAAAGACCATGTGTAAGTATCCTTTGAACCTGCAGGTACAGATGTTTTGTCTAATGCCATGGCATCAGCCGTTGCGTCATAGTTGAGGTAGTAACCATCTGCATGAATATTCATATAGTACCAGTGCTCGATGCTATTATAGTCAGCAGCAAAAACGAAGGGAAGAGTGCCGTCCAGCTCACATGCAACGATCACCTCAGCACCTTCGGCCACATCAGCTGCAACATTACCTTCTGGCAATGTGAAAGTAACGCCCAAACGACCCGTAGGCTGAGGATAAGCTTCACCTTTTTGAGCAACCACGCTTTCAGTACCCCATGTAGTCTGGCCATATTTGTAAACGTATGTAAGGTTCACTTGACTGTTGAAAGCGGCTACGAGTTGCTGTAACGTGGCTGCAGGCATAGAAGCAACCTCTGTGATTTGGAATTTGTTTCCATCGTCAAGATTGTTCCAACCTCCTACACAGCCATACGTATAACCTGTTGATACATTAATGAATTCAGTACCCTTAGCCTTTATAATGAAATAACCGGCATCGCCACTTTCTACAATCGAAACGGGATAACCTGGAGCTTCAACCAAAGGGAAATGATTACTTACAACATCGCTAACAAACTTACCTGCAGCTACAGAATAGAGATAAGTCTCGCCTTCATGGCTGTAAATGGCAAACTGTTGGTCTGCACTTTGGGCGTCAATTACAACATTCGGGTTAGACGCATTGTTCTTTGTGCCACCACAAGCGTCAAGATGAGTACTTGTTGAGGTCGCATAGAGGGCACCACGAGTGGCGTCCTTAGGTACAATGGCGTACACTTTGTCATTGCTCAATTCGCTTAGACTTGCGATTTGAGCCATCACTCCCACGCAAGCGAGGAGTGCCACAAAAAGCATAGTAATTTTTCTTCTCATGATTTTAGTTGTTTTAAGTTATAAATTGTATGTTATTTTTGCAAATATCAATTCGTTACGACTGATTTTCGTAATTTTTGGCAAAAATACAAAAAAACTGTTATAGGTGTAACGAAAATAGCATTCTTTTGTGCAGAAAATGTGTTATATGACATTTTTTTGTTCTTTCTTTTTTCGTATCTTCGCGCCATGAAACGTCTGTTGCTGATATTGATGATGTGCCCGATTGGGGTGCTGGCTTTTGCTCAGGCACAACTCTCGTGGGCTGAGCGAGCTTATGCCTATGTGGCGCAGGATAGCCTGTTGCAGACCGAGGAGTGCTTTGAACAAGCTGTTCGGGAGGCTGCGACGAGCGAGCAGCGAGCTATGTTGCTTGCCAATTTAGGTACTGTGCAGCGTCGTCGGGGTAGGGTGCGTGAGTCGGTAGAAACCTATACGCAGGCTCTTGCTTTGACGCCTTTGGATGCTGCGCTGCTCATGCATCGCGCCACAGCCTATATGGCATTGGGAAATGACGACAAAGCATACGTCGATCTGTGCAATGTGCTTGATAAGGAGAAAAATCATGTGGAGGCGCTTTACTATCGTGCCTTCATCTATACCAATCGCAGGGAATATGCCGCTGCCCGTGCCGACTACAAGCGCTTGCTTACCCTCGATCCTATGCATGAGAATGGCCTGCTCGGCCTGGCACTGCTTGATCAGCGCGAAGGACGTCTGCAAGCTGCCGAGCAACAGCTGTCGCAGCTCGTCGACCGCTACCCCGACAATGCTACCTACTGGCAGGCTCGTGGCAATGTTCTCATAGAGCAGAAACTCTACGACCTGGCCTTGCTCGACCTCGAGACTGCCATCTCCCTGCAGCCCACCGATGCTTACCTCTATGTAGCCCGTGCCGAACTGTACTTGAAGATGAAACGCAAGTCGCCTGCCAAGCAGGACCTCGACAGGGCCACAGCCTTGGGACTCCCACGCGCCGCACTCGGTGAGCTGTATAAGCAGTGCGAATAATCTCAGTTTTGCCACCTATGCAATTACATTTTTGCCGGGTGGCAGTTTTTGTGTCACCTTGAAGTTGGGATGTACAGCGCCTTTAGAGAGGTTTATCAGTACTTCGAGACTTTTTCACGCCTATGATAATATTTTATCACTTCGATGACAAAAATTTTTCATAGGTGTGACAAAATTTTGTCACCATGGTGATAATTTTTTGTCATAGGTACAAAAAATCTTGACAAAAAGCTTAGCCGCTGGGAATGAACGGTTTGCAGATGGGTTTCTTTACTGTCAATATTCGTGAGTAATTGACAGAAGAGGGAATTAAGAAAACCTGCCAGGTGGCAAAAATGTAATTGTATAGACCGTTGTCTTCTCATCCAGAGTGTATTATGACAGCATTTAAGAAAACCTGCCAACGGGGGTTGGCAGGTTTAAGGGCACATAGAAAAAAACATGCCAGGGGGTGCTGGCAGGTTTTGAAATTGACATTTTCCATTCTGGAAGCGGATAATTGGCGCAAAAGATGTATATTTGCAACGATTTAATGTTAGCGACTTATTAACTTGCGCAATATAAACCAAACAATACGATAGAATCAATGAAAAAACAATTAACAATGTTAGCCATGGCAACAGCACTATGCGTATCTTGCAACAATGGCAAGCAGGCTGAAGCGGAAGCAAAGTTTAACTATGTAAACGAATCCTTTGCCGACATCCAGATGCTGCGCTACGAGGTAGCGGGTTTTGATGAACTCACCCTCGACCAAAAGAAACTCGTGTATTACCTTCAGGAAGCTGCCCTCCAGGGACGCGATATTCTGTTCGACCAGAACGGACGTCACAACCTCGTCATCCGTAAGATGCTTGAGACCGTCTATACCGACTTCCAGGGCGACAAGACTACGGAGGATTGGAAAAACTTCGTTACCTACGTGAAGCGTGTGTGGTTCTCCAACGGTATCCACCACCACTATAGCGCCGATAAGTTTGCGCCCGGTTTCTCTGCCGAGTTCTTCAAGCAGGCTTTGCTGAGCGTGGATGCCAAGAAGCTCCCCTTGGCTGAAGGACAGAGCGTAGAGGCTCTCTGCGCCGAGGTGTTCCCCGCCATCTTTGACCCCACAGTGATGCCCAAACGTGTAAATCAGGCCGACGGTCAGGACCTCGTACTCACCTCGGCCAGCAACTACTACGATGGTGTGACACAGGCCGAGGCTGAAGCCTTCTATGCTGCACTGAAAGACCCGAAGGATGAAACGCCCGTGATGTACGGTATGAACAGCCGACTCGTAAAGGAGAACGGCAAATTAGTTGAGAAGGTATGGCACACTGAAGGCCTCTATGGCGAAGCACTCACTAAGGTGGTGTACTGGCTCGAGAAGGCGCTCACCGTGGCTGAGAACGATGAGCAGAAGGCCGTTATCGAGAAGCTCATCAAGTACTACCGCTCAGGTAGCCTCGAGGACTTCGACGACTACTGCATCGCTTGGGTGGATGACCTCGACTCACGCATCGACTTTGTCAACGGCTTTACCGAGAGCTACGGCGATCCCTTGGGCATGAAGGCTTCGTGGGAGTCTATCGTCAACTTCAAGGATCTCGAAGCTACCAAGCGTACGCAGCTCATCAGCGACAATGCACAGTGGTTTGAGACCAACTCACCCGTTGACAACCGCTTCAAGAAGGAGACAGTGAAGGGCGTAAGCGCCAAGGTAATCACCGCAGCCATCCTTGCCGGTGACCTCTATCCCTCAACAGCGATCGGTATCAACCTGCCCAACTCTAACTGGATACGCAGCGTACACGGCTCTAAGTCAGTGACCATCGGTAACCTCACCGATGCCTACAACAAGGCTGCGCTGGGCAATGGCTTCAACGAGGAGTTTGTATATAGCGACAAGGAGCGCCGCCTCATCGAGGAGTACGACGCGCTCACTGGCGACCTCCACACCGACCTGCACGAGTGTCTCGGCCATGGCTCAGGCAAGTTGCTCCCCGGTGTTGACCCCGATGCCTTGAAGGCTCATGGTTCTACAATTGAGGAGGCACGTGCCGACCTCTTCGCCCTCTATTACTTGGCCGACCCCAAGATGGTGGAACTCGGCCTCGTACCCAATGCCGAGGCTTACAAGGCAGAATACTATGGTCAGATGATGAACGGACTGATGACACAGCTCGTACGCATCGAACCGGGCGCTACCGTAGAGGAGGCTCACATGCGCGACCGTCAGCTCATTGCCCGCTGGGCCTACGAGCATGGCAAGGCCGACAACGTAGTTGAGCTGGCCAAGCGCGATGGAAAGACCTACGTGAAGATCAACGACTATGAGAAGTTGCGCGACCTTTTCGGTCAGCTGCTTGCTGAGATTCAGCGCATCAAGTCGGAGGGTGACTACGAGGCTGGCCGTCAGTTGGTGGAGACCTACGCTGTACAGGTCGACCAAGACCTGCACAAGGAGATCCTTGCTCGCTACGAGGCGCTCAACCTCGCTCCCTACAAGGGCTTCATCAACCCTGTATACACCGCAGTGACCGATGCTGAGGGCAACATCACCGATGTCACCATCTCTTACGACGAGAGCTACGACGACCAGATGCTGCGCTACAGTACAGAGTACGCGACATTACCGTATCGTAATTAAAAACGAAGTCTTTGTCATCCTGAGTGAAGCGAAGGATCTCGCAATATTTTGCGCGGGATTCTTCGTTTCACTCAGAATGACAAGGTTGTCCTTCCCCTATTGATATGGAGATTAACGAAACCGTCCGCCAAATAAAATCCCAGCTCCGCCTTTTCATGAACGGAGTATTGTCACAGAGCCTCCGCGAGAAGGGGCTGAAGTATCGACTCATCTTCGGAGTGGAGCTACCTCGCCTCAAGGAGATAGCTGCCGGCTATGAGCAGAATCACGACTTGGCACAAGCATTATGGAAAGAAGACATACGCGAATGCAAGATACTGGCTGCCTACCTGCAACCTACAGAGACGTTTGATGCCGAGTTGGCCGACTTCTGGATGGAGCAGATACACAATACTGAGCTGGCCGACTATGTTACTATGGCTCTCTTCCGCCGTTTGCCCTACGCTTCACAAAAGGCATTCCAGTGGATGGCATCAGAGAACCGCATGGAGCAGTACACCGGCTTCCGCCTCATGAGTCATCTCTTCGCGCAATTTGGTACAGAAATGAACGAACGCAGCCGCAATGAGTTCCTCGACCAGGCACAAGCCATAATGCAAGGTGATGACATGTTGCTTAAGCAGGCTGCACAGACGGCTATCGAGCGCTACGAGGCTTGTGGCGAAAGTCTCTAATTATACGAAATGTATGTAAAACTCAATAATTATTCTACTTTTGTTGAGTTTTTCAAATAAAAATCTTTACCTTTGCTTGTTACTTTATGTGTACGATGGAAGATCAAGTTAAGGAAACCGTTCGCAGCACCTTTGAGCAGTACCTGCAGAACAAGGGGCTTCGCAAGACGCAAGAGCGTTTTGCCATCCTTGATGCAATCTATTCCATTGAGGGGCATTTCAACATGGAAGAGCTGATGGACCTCATGAATGCCAGCAAGTTTCATGTGAGTCGTGCTACACTCTACAACACCATGGAACTTCTTACCGATGCCCATCTGGTAATCCGTCACAAGTTTGATAACAGCTCGCAGTACGAGAAGTCATTCAATATGACGACTCACTTTCACCGTGTCTGTATGGCATGTGGCAGCGTTACTGAGGTGCGCGACGAGAAATTACGTCAGGTAATCGAGAGTACTCATAGCAAGGGCTTCTCCATAGCCCATACCTCATTATATATGTATGGTACCTGCTCCAAATGTATGGCTGCCCGACGCCGTAGGGAGAACAAGGAGAAGAAGTTAAGAGAACAAAGAAACAATAAATAATATAATCATGAAAGTAGATGTATTGTTAGGCCTCCAATGGGGCGACGAAGGTAAAGGTAAAGTCGTTGATGTACTCACCCCGCGCTACGATGTAGTAGCTCGTTTTCAGGGCGGTCCCAATGCGGGTCACACCCTTGAGTTTGAAGGACAGAAGTATGTGCTCCGTTCTATCCCCTCAGGAATCTTCCAGGGCGATAAGGTGAACATCATCGGTAACGGTGTTGTGCTTGACCCTGCACTCTTCAAGGCTGAGGCTGAGGCACTCGAGGCTTCAGGTCATCCCTTGAAGGAGCGTCTCCATATTTCTAAGAAGGCACAC
>JAZRMG010000049.1:0-20686 GCA_045647345.1 Bacteroidaceae bacterium
CGATAAGTGCGAGGAGGAATTCCCCGCTTCCATCCTTCCCCACAACTATTGGCAGAGCCAGTCATACCTGATAGGTCAGGCCTATTTGGCTTTGGGCGAGACAGAGAAGGGTATGAATATCCTTTCTCAGGTCGCTGATAATGATATTGAATACATCACTTGGTATTTAAGCCTTTCTGACAGTCAGTTTAAGGCTTCGTTCAGCGAAGTGCAGTCATCACTAAGTTGTTTGGTGAAAACATTGCAGATTATGGAGCGCTCATCCGATAAGGAGACCTTCGCCCATTACTCTGAGCTCTTCGATAAGTTATACAAGGAACTTGAACTTCGCGTAAAGTAAATGTTCATCGAGCAACCCCCACAATTCATCCGCCGGCTGTACCCCCGTGCATGTTGGCGGATGAATACATCCGAGAAGGCAGTCTACCTCACCTTTGACGATGGTCCCATCCCCGAGGTCACTCCTTGGGTGCTTGATGTATTGGACAAGTACCACATCAAGGCCACCTTCTTCATGGTGGGCGACAACGTGCGCAAGCACTCTGACGAGTACAAGATGGTTGTCGAGCGCGGTCATCGCATCGGCAACCATACCTTCAACCACCTCAAGGGCTTCGAGCAGCATACCGACCGCTACATTGCCAATATCGACAAGGCCGACTGCTATCTCTCGACCGACCTTTACCGCCCGCCCCACGGCATCATGCGCATAAGCCAGTACCGTGCCCTCGTCGAGCGTTACCGCATCATCATGTGGGACCTCGTGACACGCGACTACAACCCCAAGCTCAGTGGCGAGCAGGTATTGAACAAGGTGAAGCGCTATGCCCGTAATGGTTCCATCATCACCTTCCACGACTCCTTACGCTCTGCGGAAAACCTCCGTTACGCCCTGCCACGTGCCATCGAGTGGCTGCAGAGCGAGGGCTACGAGTTCAAGGTGTTTGAGTAATGATTTCCTATCCATCAGGTGCAAAGGATTTCCTCTATCTCTTGCTTAAATAAAATCTCGCCCTCGACAATCCAAGTAAACTCGTATTGTCTTCGCGATTTCGTTTTTTTGCACTAATTTTGTATCACTAATGATTATGACAGAATGAAAAAGTTATCAAATATTCTCGTTTTCATCGCATTGATAGGTGCGGTGAGTTGCGCACAAGCACCTCAAGCTACCATTGAGGGCAATATTACCGAAGCTGCAGGAAAGACATTGTATCTTGACTACATGGGAGTGGCATCGACAGTCACCGTCGATTCTGCAAAGCTGAAAGAGGACGGTGCATTCCGTTTCAACGTTGCACGCCCCGAGTGCTTCGACTTCTACCGCCTACGCATAGGGCAGGAGATTGCATATCTATCCGTGGACTCTACCGAGACATTGAAGGTGACCGCTACACTACCCACCATGAGCGCAGCCTATCAGGTGGAAGGGTCAGACGACAACCTCACGCTGAAGAGACTCGTACATAAACAAGGTGAGTTGCAGCATACGGTACAGAATCTCATGCGCAACTCAGGCCCTGAAGTGGGAATCACGCAAGCACGCATCGACACGCTGGTACGACGCTACAAGGAGGAAGTACGCATGGAGTATATCTACCCCAATCCAGGGAAGCCCTATGCCTACTTTGCACTTTTCCAACGTTTGGGCGGACAGCTCATCTTTGATCCGACAATGACACGCGACGATGTACGCTGTTTTGCTGCCGTAGCGACCAACCTTGATCTATACTATCCCGAAGCAGAGCGCACCAAGAACCTTAAAAGTATAGCTATCAAAGGAATTAAAAACACAAGAGCACCACAGCAAGTCGATTACAGTGCTCTACAAGACAAGATCGTAGAATCGGCTATCATCGACATCGAGTTACCCGACATCGATGGTTCACTACGCAAGCTTACAGACTTGAAGGGTAAGGTGGTAATGCTCGACTTTACGATCTATGGCCATGAAATGTCGGCAGCCCGTATCATCACACAACGCGAGCTGTATAGCCAATATGCACCGCAAGGATTTGAGATCTACCAAGTATCGCTCGACGGGAACGAACACTTCTGGAAAACAGCCGCCGAATCACTCCCTTGGATATGTGTGCGCGATGAAGAAGCACCCGACTGCTTGGCTGCCCGCCAATATAGCGTGCGCGAGCTACCGACCTACTTCCTCATCAACCGTGCTGGCGAGATAGTGATGCGTGATATCTCCGTTGAGGATTTGGAAGCAGAGCTGCAACGCTTGCTCAAAGAATAACAAGTATATATAGAGAGAGCATTGAGGGACTGCCTATCGCAGTTCCTCAATGGCATTCATATAGTTGCGAAAGTTACCGCTCTTCATGATTTTCTTGTAAGGCTTGTGCCCAATTACAGGCTCAGTATATTCCCAAAAAGAGCGCAGCTTGCTGTGTAGTTGGATATCACCCTTTACGATGTTGGCATATTCTGTTTTCAGTGTCTCGTGCAGCATGCGTAAGGTATGGATATGTTGCTCGTGACTCCACTCCGTACCTTCGATATACTCCTGAGCCAATGAAGGACGAGCCAGAAGTCCGCGACCTATCATAAGACCTGCTAGCTGAGGATAGCGCTCCTCCATGTGACGCAACTCGGCCGGGCTGGTAAGCTCTCCATTATATATTATCGGATGGCGACATACCGCATAGAACTGCTCGAAGCTGTCATAGTCGATACACCCCTTGTAACCCTGTGTTCCCGTGCGCGGATGCAGGGTTATATGTGTCAGGGGAGTGTCATTGAGAATCTCCACAACGGGTCTCCACTCCTCTGCATTGTCCCACCCAAGGCGCATCTTCACAGAGAAGGCCAACTGTGGATGCGCCTTCATGGCATCAGCCACTGATGCTACGACATCGGGATGAGTGAGGAGGCCCGCACCACGTCCATGACGAGCTTGCAGAGGAAAAGGACAGCCCATATTGAGGTCCACCTCGCGGTATCCCTGTGCCTCAATCTTGTCGATGAGAAACAGGAACTCCTTCAGATTCTTGAATATAATCTGCGGAGTCACTGGCGTGCCTACATTGTTCTTAGGGTCGATATCCCGGCAGTCTTTAGAACGCACGTCACCACCCTCAACACGTACGAAGGGAGTGTAGTAGCGCTCTATGCCTCCTATGAGTCGGTGGTGTGTACGACGGTATACATCGTCAGTATGTCCTTGTAGCGGAGCAAAATGGATGGGGAGCATGATTGTCTATAATATCAGGTTCTTCTTAGTTTTTCTTCATCTGCGAGGGGGTACAGCCATGGAAGCTGCGGAATACGCGGGTAAAGTAGGCCGCATCGTCAAATCCGCATCGCATGGCCACGTCGCTCACGCTCAGGTTTGTCGTGGCCAACAGTTCCTTGGCACGTTCCATACGCAGGCGCAGTATATATGATTGTGTGCTATAGCCTGTGAGGGCACGTATATGGCGATATAGCTTCGATGTGCTCGAGTGCATCTTCTCGGCCAAAGTTTCTACGTTGAAGTCCGCATTGCCCATATTGTCCAGTATCAGTCCGTTGAGTCGGGTGATGAACTTGCGGTCCTCGTCGGCCAGCTCCCAACTCTTGTCTATCCCCTTCGTGGCCATCTGGGCAAACCGCTCCTGCAGCATCTTGCGCTGTGCGATGAGCCTTTCCACATGTACCATCAGTTCCTCTGCATTGAAGGGCTTCTGCAGATATGCATCGGCACCGTTCTCGAGGGCACGTATGCGGTCCTCGTCCTCTCCTCGGGCGCTCACCACCACGATGGGTATGTGGCACAGCAGTTCCGAGTTGTGCACCCGGTTGCACAGCTCATAGCCATCCATCTCAGGCATCATCAGGTCGGTGATGATGAGGTCGGGGTGTTGCTCCTCGGCAGCAAGCAGCGCCTCATATCCGTTGGCTGCTGTACGCACCTCATATCGTTGTTGCAGTAGCGTAGCGATATACTGCGCAATGTCGGCATTGTCCTCCACCACGAGTACCATACAGCGTTCTCTGCTCTGCTCATTGGCCTTGCCGTTCTCTTCTACAGGTGTCGGGAGTGTTGCTTCCGGTGTGTTCCCTTGCCATACTGTGCTTCGGCAAGTAATCTCTGCCGGTTGTTTCAGGGGCAATGTCAGCGTCAGCTCTGCCCCACCCTCACGGCGGTTGCTTGCCGTAGCGGTACCGTTCATCTGCTCTGCCATCTGCTTCACGAAGGGCAGTCCCACACCTGTACCTGTAAATTCGGTGCTGTTGTTTACCCCTTGGTAGAAGAGTTCGAATACGTGAGGCAGGTCCTCTTGCGGGAATCCATGTCCCGTATCGGTCACGCGCATCACTACGTGGCCACCCTTTCTGGCGAGTATCACCGCCACGTGACCCTCTTCGGGGGTATACTTGATGGCATTGGAAAGCAGATTGCGTATGATCTTGTCTATGTATTCCGGTACGAAGCATAGGTCTATCTCCTGCTCGTCACAGTGGAACGTGAGGTTCACCTTCCTTATACGCGCATAATCGGTATATCCTGCTACGGTACTTTTCACGTAGGCCACGATGTCTCCCCGGTACCATTGCGCCTCTCCCACTCCCGATGCCAGTCGGGTGATGTCGAGCAGCTGATTTACCAGGTCGAGCAAGCTCTTTCCCTGTCGCTGTATAGACTGCAGGTACTGCTGTTGCTCCGTATCCTTATCGTTTCTCCGCTCCAGTTCCTCGCTCAGTCCAAGGATGACGGTGAGCGGTGTGCGAAACTCGTGGGTGATGTTGGTGAAGAAGGTCGTTCGCATACGCTCCATCCGCTGCAGCATTTGTAGGTTCTTGCGTCGTGTGCGCAGCACATACCACAGCAAGGCGATTATCACCAGTGCGCTCAATGCCGTTGTTATGGCCGTAATGAATGCCATTCTCTTGGCCCTTACCTCCTCCTCATAGGCCGTGCGTATGCTCTCCACCTGCAGCAGACTCTGCCCCTTCTCATAGTCCACATACGAGTCGCGCAGCTGCTGCTGGTTCTCGGCGTTGTATACGCTGTCGTTGTAGGCCACGCTGCGCTTATAGTGTTCCAGTGCCGCCTTGTGGTTGCCACATTGCTCCTCGTAGGCTGCCAGCATGCGGCATGCCTCGGCCATGCGTCCGTGCGATTGGGTGGCATCGGCCATCGCCACCGCCTCCTGCAGGTAGGGGTAAGCCTGCATGCGCTTGCCCTGCTGCATATATACGCGGGCTATGGCTATGGCCGCCTTCAGGGCGTGCCAGCTGTCATGATTGCCCTGCATCAGTGCGTATGCCTTCTGATACTCCACCAGTGCGCTGTCATACTGTTCGGCTATCTCATAGAGTCGTCCGAAATGGTCGTGACAGAGCGATATGCCCAATGCGGAGTTTGCCCTTTGGTTACACGCCATCGAATGAGTATAGTACACCTTGGCCGAGTCGTACTGCTCGTAGCTCTCGAAGATGGCTCCCAGATTGGCATAGTTGATGGCTTGTCCCAAGTCGCTGCCCAGCTGTGTCTCGCCAGCCAATGCACGGCGGAAGGCCCTCTCAGCCACCTTCATGTCGCCCATACTCAGGTGTATGTTACCTATGCCGTTGAGCGATACCACGCGGTTCTTCACAGCCGCATAGCTGCTCTTGTCGCTATACGCTTCGCTGTACCCCAGCGCCTTGTAGTGGTGTAGCGAGGCCTCCTTGAGTTCGCCCAGGCGTCGGTAGTCGGTACCCAGGTTGTTGTAGGCCTGCACTATCTCCGGCGTGTCTACCGCCATCACGGCATATTCCAATGCCCTGTTGTGTGCAGCCAATGCCTCGGCATAGGCCGCCTTGTTGCGGTGGTTGCGCCCCAGTGCGTTGTAGGCCAGGCACAGCCCATAGTAGTTATCCTCCTGAGCATATTTCTCAATGTATATGTCCAGCGAGTCGCTCTTCTGAACCCTTGCCACGGTAGCTTTTGCTGCTTCCTTCTCGGCTTCCGAGTAGTTGGGTGTGGGCTCACTGCACGAGCATATACCGATTGCCAGCAGACACGACAGTATCAGGTGTAGTTTTTTCATAGACATATCTTTTCCACTGCAAAGATAATGTTTTTAAGTTAATTACCCCCTAATTCCCGACGGTGTATTGCCATAGTGCTGTTTGAATACACGGGTGAAGTATGAGGTATCTTCAAATCCGCAGGTGGTAGCCACGTCGGCAATGGGCATCTTCGTGGTCAGCAGCAGTTCGCGTGCGTAGGTCATCCTTCTGTCGAACAGGTAAGCTGTAGCCGTCTTTCCTGCCAGCTGCTTCATCCGTCGGTCCAGCTGGGATCTCGACAGGTGCATCACCTGCGCTATGGTACTGGCCGTGAAATCATTCTTGCCGATATTGCGCGTGATGAGCTGGTCTATATGAATCACGAATACATTGTCGGGCACCTCATCGGGTTGGGCTTCATCAGCGTCCATCGGTCTTTCCTCTTCTTCTTTACTTCCCGTATTTTTATTCTCCTCCTGCTGTATCTTCGTCTGCAGCAGTTCTATCTTTTCCTCCAGCCTTCTCTGCTTCCGCACCGCCTGCTGCAGCATCCATACGAGCATAGCCACCACTACCAGCAGCAATACAATGATTGCTGCCGGCAGATAATGGATGGTGTTGCTCATAACCATATATTGTGTTTTGTGTTTCGTACAGATGATAGTGTTATTCCTTGATCAGCTCCTTCAGGGGTATAGCCAGGTGCCTCTCTTCGGCTTTCACTACGATGGGTACCCATGGTGCCGATGCGTCGGGGCGGTATTTGCGCACGAGCGGTATCAGTCCACCATCATACTCCAATGTCTTGAATGTCTTCGTTGCACCATAGTACTCCTTTCCGTCTACGTAGATGAGTGCGCGGTAGCAGTACTCCGTACCTGGCTCCAGGTACACATCCACTGAGATGTTCACACCATCCTGTGTGAGGTCTGTGATACGGGTCACGTTGGTGCTTGCTGTGCCCTGCTTGAGGTCACTCTCATGCTCCTTGGCCACAAGGTCAAATGCTGCGTAGATAGTATTATAGTTTCCGCTTTCCATCTCAGCTTTAGCCGATGCGCTGATGGTAGCCTTGAGTGTCACCATGGCATCCTCTACTACGGCATCGTTGGTCTCTATTCCATAGGGGTCGGGGGTAGTGAACTTTGCCACAGTTCCAGGCTTCTCCCTTGTCGTGATGTTACCCTGCTCGTTTTTCTCCTCGAACATTAGCACACCCTTGTAGTAGTAGGTGGTTTCCGGATCAAGTCCCTCGACCACTACCGAAGCTGTCTTGCTTTCGATTTCATTGTCTTCCACGATGATGCAGCTTTCAGAACCTCTCTCTACTGCCGATTTGCTGGTCGAGCAATAGAAGCGTACGCGTGCGTTGTCTTTTTTTGCTGCATAGTCGGTGCATGTAGCGTTGATGGTAGCTTTGCGTGCATTCACATCGGTAGAGTATTTCAGACCATACGTGTCTTTGGTCTTGAATGTCTGCGTATCGCTATAGAGGAGCTTGTCTTTGCTGACATAGATATACACTCTGAAGCAATACTCCGTATTATCTTCCAGTCCTGTAACGTCACGTGAGAGTCCCCATACCTCGCCACTGCCAAGAACTTTCGCATCGATCTGGAGTATGTCATCGGTATCTGTCATCTCCCAATCACCATCTATGAGGTTCTCCTTCTCAATCAACTCGAATTGCAATTTCACGTAAGAGGGTATGTTCTCCGGATTTGACGGATTGACTACGTTCTTGGGTACTACAGCCATCAATGTCACAGCCTCATACTCTACCAATGCCTTGATGTCGAAGATGGGACTTGGTGCTACAAACTCATAGCTATCCTGGCTATACAGTTTCTTGCCTTGGTTACGTATGGTGAAAGCACGCACCTCGTAGGTGTTTGAAGGTGTCAGGTCTGAACCTGTATAGGTAAGCTCAAATGTATTATCATCCTTCATACATTCACTACCCAGTGCCGACTTCTCTGCCACCACGGTCTCTGTGTTCCATTTCAGAATCTCAAAACCGAACTTGTCATCCGCATCGGGTGCTTCCATCACATCGGCTCTGAAGGTCAGTCCCTTCGTAAAAGAGATGTCTTCCGAGTGGTTGATAGCCTGCAGTATAGGTGCTCCCATATCCAGTCGTTCGAATGTGACGGGGTCAGAGTTCACCTCTTCGTGATTTCCTACCTTCTGGCTCAGCACCACCTTATACTCCCCGGGCTCCCATCCCGTTGCATCAATGTCGATATCAAAGATAGTATGACCGAAATTGTCCAGGTCAAATGCCTCGTAATACACCAATCCTCCATTGTTATCCAATACCGTGTATCCAGCCTCCACTTTCTTTCCTTTCTTGAGATCGCTTATCATCAGGTCGTCAATGTTACCTGTAATCGTAAGGGTGTTGAAGTCTTTCATCTTCGCACCCGTCAAGAATTGGTCGTAGGGTATCAGCATGCTGTCAATAATCGCCTTGTCCGACATATAGATGTCAACATCATCTATCATAGGTATACCATATACAGGCATCACCGTGTATGTGCCTCCACGGCGTAGCGACACTGCAGGATTGAATTCGGCTATTTTCTTGGGCAACGCTTCGATTTTACCTACATCCTTTTTATCCCACTTCTTCGTCTCGTGATCGTATGTCCATAAATGTAGTTTATGCGGGAATAGCACTCGGTTCTCTCCCTTGATTTGAATACCGTATCTACGATTGTCTCCCTCCGTAATACCCACTGTATATTTTGACTTCTCCTTGTTCAGTCCATAAACGAAATGATACTCGTAGTTGAACCAGTACTTGGTTGCAGAGTTAGAGGATCCTATACGCGAAATCGTCCAATAGCCATCTTTACGCACACCTTTAACCGTTCCTTCCAAATCTCCATATTTAGCGGTAAATTCCCATGTTTTTCCGTCCAGGCCCAACTTGCCTTCTACTTCAATTCCAAAGAGCTTTCCTTTCAGGGACGTTTCGTCAGATGACAGGTCAAAGCTCGTGAACTCTGTACTTAACATTCCGTCATCAGCACGGGTAGCAGCCTTCGGTTTTTCAATATCACTGGCCTTGAACTTAAAGACAATCGTATCAAATCCTGCTTCGGCTCCGTAGTATGCTCCAATGCCATTGGTTACCCTATTCCCCTCATCGAACTTCTTGTAGTTTTCCAAGAGTTTTGCAGGAGTTATTTCATCACTATAATCTTCAGGCGTATACCATGCTTTCATCTTTCCCGTAATTTCCGGATAGATAATTCCTGCGTTAAGTTTAGTGTTGTAGTATTTGCCAACATTCAATTCTCCTTCAAATCCAAAGATAATTTTTGCCTTTCCATCAAGTTCTCCTGTCACTGCAAATTTTCCATTACCTTCTTGACCTAAGTTGAACGAGCGGGTCAACTCAAATTTATTAATTTCGAGGGAGTATGTCATTTTGGCTTCAACTTCTCCTTCTATGATAAACTTTGATGCAGCCGACCAGTCTAAATACATTCCTGCTCCTATATTAAACTTTGAGTTAAAAGGCAAATCCTCCTTTTTCGTAGCTATACCCAATATTCTGACCTTGTCCTTTTCCTCTATTCCGATATTACCAGCCAAATTTCCAACCACACTACAGCCTACATCTAAGCCTATTTTAGCATTTGAAAGGTCGGTTATTGATGAATTTACCTTGAAATCAGCTTTTGCCATGAGACTTCCATCCAGTCCAATGGTTACTGCACCTATTTTCTTTTCTACCTCATTCAGTTTCCATCCAGCAGCAAGTTGCAAACCATTAGATGTTGGTTTAATCTCCCATTGCTTGTCTATAGAAGGAGCTTTGGCAGGCACTCCACGCCTTACACGATACATCGTTCTTGCCTGGGCTATGGCAGAGTCTTCTTCAGCGGTATAGCCCCCAACTCCCGAGTACAACAACTCTTTATAGTAGCTCTCTAGCGGAGCCATATATTCGTCTCTTACAATCACCGTTTCATTTCCCTCGGTATAAACTTCGGCTATGGTTCCAACGAATCCACAACGCAGAGGTTCCTCGAAAATATTACATACAGTCTTCTGTCCCACTACAGGCAAGGGCAAGGGAATGTCTTTCGAGAAGTATATCGCCATATTACCATCCACTTTTGTGATGTAAGGGAAATACTCTCTGGTGATCACAAACACACCCGGTTGCATCACCGGTTCGGGCTGATACATCACGATGCTGTCTATCGTCTGCATCACCACATAAGTAGAGTCGTTATACACACCACCCTTTATCTCCATACCCACGGGTGAGTAGTACTCATTACCCAATGTATCGAGTGCGGTGAAGGTGATCTCCCATTCGTTACCTTCTTCAAAGTTGATGTTTACCTCCTCACCACGCAGGATATACATGATACCCGGGTCAAAATCCTCTTCCAACCCCTGTGCCTTCATTTGAGGTATAGCCACCCACAGCACCGCTACCATGGCTACGATATATTGCATAGTCCGTCTCATCACTTCTTTATTTTAAGGGTATGTTCGTTTACTTTAGCTATATATATTCCATCGCCAAGGAATCCGAGGTTCACCGCATAGGGTTCCTCCACCACTCCGCTATATACCACATGTCCTTGTGTATTCGCGATGGTGATTCGTGCACCTTCCAGCGTGTGGTGCACCTTCAGTTCACCCAGTTTATATTGCAGTTTCGATGCATGCACATCGTCTTCTATTGTCGGTGTGTCAATATCCACATGCTCCGTATCCTCCACCAGTTTCATGATGGCTATCTCCTCGCGACGGAACTGGTAGAAGCACTCCTTGCCCGTAATGTCTACCACGAAGTAGGCAGCAGTGCCACTACCTTTGGCATACGAGTGCATCTTCGAGCCGTGCTCGATGGGTATCTCATACGTGTTGCCGTCGTGTAGCTTCAGGTACACGTGGCTGTACATCTTCGGCTCCTCCTCAGCCCAGCCGGCTATAGCCAGTCCAAGCCCTAGGATCAGTGTCGATAGTCTTTTCATATCCGTTGTATTTGTTAATAATTGCCTATTTATTACAAAAGTACCTAAACAAGTCTTTCGCGGTTAGGACAAATCGTGCAACTTTAACCTATTTTTCTGATGAAAAAGTCCTATCCGGGGAAATAAGAAATAGGACTTCTTCGACATTTCCAAGAGGATATATATTATATAATAATATATAATGCGTGTCGGAAAAGTCCTATTTTAGTGTGTAGCCGCGCTCGAAGCGCCTAACCGATCACCTGGTACCTGAGGTCGCCGGGCACGTAGGAGATATGAATCCAGCGCCCGTTGCCTTCCCAAATCAATTGAGTGAACCGTATGCGTCCCTCCTGCAACATCTGCTCTATCATCTTGAACAGGCGGCGGTGGTCGGCGCGGTTGCCACAGATGATGTCCGCCGCGCAGCCGAGGATATGGTGGCTATACTTGGCACCGCCTACCAGGGCGTTGAGCTGCTTGCAGCGGTAGCCGCTGCTCACCACGATAGGCTCGCCCCACGCTTCGCGTATAGGGTCTAATAACTGGTCTACTAATACGTACAACAGGTGGTAGGCACACTTCGATGGGCGGTTGTCGATGCCCTCGCGCAGCGCCGTGGCGCTGGCGCACAATTCGGAAACACTAAAATATTTCATTGAATAGACTTGTGAACTTTTTTATTCACGATAATTCGCGGGTAATTTGTGATAATTCATGTTTATTTTTATTGACACGAATTGCCATGAATTGCCCATAAATTCCCATAAATAATTTATTGTGTTAATTTACGTACGATTACGCGATAAGCGTAAGTGCGCCGCCGAGGAGCAGCAGCGCACGGAGGAAGGTACTCATAGCTTAGACGCAACTTGCTATGCCCAAGGCGCCAGCCAGGGCAGTGAGTACGGTGATTACAATCTTAAGGACTTGTTTCCAATTTACTTTCATTGTGATTAGAGTTTAGTGTTTAGTGTTGGGTTGTCATTCTGACATAGCGAAGCGGAGGAAGAATCTCGCAGTGTCTCACGCAAGCATTTTGCATAGTTCATGCGCGAGATCCTTCCTCCTTATAGTCGTCAGGATGACATCATGCGGAAGGTTTTCGTCATCGTTAACGTCTTCGTTAGTTTCGTGCCACATCGAGTGGCACAGAAACTATTCCTTCACCTCCGATACAAGGCGGTTCAGCGCGAGTTTGCTGGCAATCTCCTTCTTCAGCTTCGCCTCAGGACGGAAGAGGATGCGGTGTCCCTTGATCTTCGAAGAGGGGACGAACTCCTTGTCGCTGAGGTCCTCGGCGGTGAAGCACTTGCTCTGGAGCGAGATCTGGAAGCGGCCCAGGTCGTTGAGCACTACGGCACGGCCGGCGAGCAGCGCCTTGGTGATGAAGAGCTTGATCACGCCCAGCACGGCCTGTGCGTCGGGTTTGGTCACGGTGGTGGCCAGGCTGATGTCCTCGGCCAGCTCCTCGAAGTCATAGTCGTTGGCCTTGATGGCACGGCATGAGTAGTAGTTTACTCCTTCCACCCCATTGGGGTTCTTACATTTCTTTACTGCATAGTTTACGCTCATAATGGTTAAGAATTAAAAGTTAGAAATTAAGGGTTAAAACTGGTGTAAGTGATCTGCTAGCTGTCATTTACGATGCAAAGTTACTACATCCTCCATCCGTGCGGTACCGCCAGTGTCCGCAGTTGAGCGTTGCAGAAAACTATTTTCTGCAAGGCACAAAAAAGAACTGAAAACTTGCGTATCTCGCAAATTTTCAGTAACTTTATGCTACCTTAGCGGTCCTTAATAGCCTTTAATGACCCTTAATCACCCTTAACAAAGAAGCACTATGAACAAGACCACCCTTGCCCGCCAGTATTTCCCCGATGCCACTCCGCAGAGTGCGCTGCGCATGCTCAACCGCTACATGCACCGTGCCGTGGGGCTCCTCGATGAACTCACCCGCGCCTTCTACCGCCCCGATGACCGCCACCTCACCCCTCGCCAGGTGCAGATCATCTATGCCTATCTGGGAGAGCCGTAGGTTTATGGTTGAGGGTTTATGGTTGAGGGTTGAGAGCCTATAGTATTTATAGTGTCTATAGTACCTATAGCATCTATAGAGTCTATAGCATCTATTGTTATCATCACCGTCATCTCAGTTTCTATGCTCGCATCTTGCATTTCTCCCCGCGGTTTCGTAACTTTGCGGTGGATATAGGTTTTATAGATGCTATAGGTCCTATAGATCCTATAGACCCTATATCTACTATCACTACTATCCATACTATTACTATACCCCCCACCGCCATGAACAAACCAGAGAACCCGAAGTCGCAAGAGATCCAGGAGATTCCGCAGGAGCTGCAGAGCATCTTCCGTCGTGTCCCAAGTGGCAGGAACTGTGGTTTTACCAGAAGTCAGAGGTGCTGTATCAGATGACCTACGTCTTTTGTGAGCGTTTCTTGCCTCGTCATGGCGATCGCACGGTGGACCAGATGCGACAGGCGGCGCGTTCAGGCAAGCAGAATATTGTCGAGGGCTCCGAGGATGGGAAGACCTCTACCGCGATGGAGCTCAACTTGCTTAATGTGGCTCGCTCGAGCATAAGCGAGCTGCGCCTCGACTATGAGGACCACCTCAAGGCTCATCATCTGGCCGTGTGGACACCCGCCGACGCACGCTTCCAGCCTATGCAGGACTTCACCAAGGTGCACAATAAGTTGGCCGAATATGAGCCCTACTTCATGCGCTGGACGGCCGAGGAGATGGCCAACGTGGGACTCACCCTCTGCTACCAGGTGGATGCGATGATGAACAAGTATATGGCTGCTCTCGAACGCCGCTTCGTGGAGGAGGGCGGCATCAAGGAGCGCATGCACAAGGCACGCACCGGCTACCGCCTCAAACAGGAGGAGCAGCTCCGTGCTCTGCAAGAGGCTGTGCCCCAGCTCGAAGAGCAACTCGCTGTAGCCCAGGCCGAGGCCAAGCATTGGCACGATGCCTACGATGACCTGCGACAACGCGCCCTGCGTGCCTACCACGAGCAACAAGCCGAGATAGAGCGCCTCAAGGCTGCGCTGCAAGGGTAAGGGGCTATGGTTTATGGTTGAGGGTCTATGGTTGAGGGTTTATGGCCTATAGCATCTATAGCATCTATCCCTATCGCTTCTTCTCCAGCAACTCCTTGGGGTAGTTGATGAGGTATTTCTTGCCATTGGCGAGGGTCACCATGGCCAGTTCGTCGAAGTTATTGCAAGCGCGGGTAAATTTACCATACTTATAATTGGAGAACACTTTCCCCCACATGCTCAGTCCGCGACAGGTGCGCGGGCGCTGAAACCAAATGAACTGCTTTGCGTATGTAGTAGAAGGTTCCAGCTCTTTTCTAGTCACGTATTGTATGCTTTCAATGTTGTCCAGCACGATTGTTTTTGGGTGCGAGGCCAACAATATTGTAATCCTGTCTGCCTCTATTCTGATATGCCTGACAGTCTCTATTATCATACTTAGCCCGAAAGGCAGCAGTAGGGAAACAGTAACCAGAAGCAAAACGAAGAATTCGATAAACATCCCTTCGAACAGAAGGGCGATAAGGGCAATAAATGCAGCGGTGATGGATATTACAGCCACAACGCGTCCGACTCTCCACTTTAGTTTCAGCTTAGGCTTATATACATGGATGTCTGCCGTTTGCTCCAGCAACTCTTTCGGGTAGTTGATGAGGTACTTCTTGCCATCAGCACAGGTGACCATGGCCAGTTCTTTGAAGTTCACGCAAATGCGGGTAAACTCGCCGTACTTCTTGCTGAGAAATTTTTCGGACGACATGTTGAGCCCATGCTCAGTAGACTTTGTATCCCATTCCGAGTCATATGATGTATATGATGTATCTTCGTTCAGTTCCTCCTTTGTTACATGCACTATGCTTGATACTCCCTCCAATAACGTTTTACCACCAATGCGGACTATCGTTATCCTTCCTAACTCTATCGTGGTATGGCGAATCGCTCCCTTACCACTGCGAGCGGAGAGATACAATATTACAGCAAGTGCTATGGCCAAAGGAACAGCCACTGCGAGAACGAGAGATGCAGTGTTGCCGATATTGCATATTATAAGAAGTATGAATATCAATCCAACAGCCTTGTACAGAAAAACATAATCTCTCTTCAGCTGTGCGAGATCTCGCACAAAATAGGCGAGGCTCCACTTGAATGTATATCTATTCGCCTGTTCTGTTTCCTTGTCGTATCCCATATCGCTGCAGTGTCGTTAATGTTCTTTGCCAAATGCAAATATAGCAATAATCCATTACATGCCGCGTAGCGCAGTGGATATTTTATCCAATAAGGCCTCTCACCCCTCACCCCTCACCAATACGGTCCATAGCACATTGGCCACGTCGTAGTGGCGTTGGTAGATGGCTTGCGGCACCTTGTGGGCAAGCGATGGCCAGTGCTCGAAGGGCTTCTCGAAGATGGTGCCTGCGATGGCCTTGAGCGAGCTGAGCTTGAGCGGCACGCGGGCCTTGTCCATGCCGCGGGCTGTCATGCGCTTGACAAACTGCGTGTACCCGGCGGGGTAGTCGTGGTAGTCGACCAGGATGCGGTATATGCCCCACCACTGGCGGCCCATGGTGATGAGCGGCTGGCCGTTGTTGTCGGTCATGTCCATGAGTTCGGCGATGGCCATATCGATGCGCACCTCCTCCTCGCTGCCTGCATGCTCCTCGTATATGTAGAGCGAGCGCTGCATGCTCTCATTTATATCGAGCAATTCGCTATAGCGCTGTTGCCACTCGGCTACATCGGTCTTGAGGTCGTCGACGTTGCGGCTCAGGTAGTCCACCTGTGCCTCGGCCAGTTGTCGGCGCGAGCGCTCCATATGCAGTTCGGCTCGCAGCGAGCGTATGGTCTGCTGCAGTTGGGCGATGTCGCGCTCTTTGCGCAGGTCTGAAAAGGATTTGGCGGGTAAGGGCTTCTTCATGGCGATAAGGGTTAATGAATGTATACTGGAGAACTCGGTAGATATAGCGCAAAGGTATACAATATTCCTCAATCGGCTACACTCCTATGAGCGAAAATATACAAGTAGAAAGCGAGCTTTTTTGGGCTCGCTTTTTCTCTTTTCCAAGATCGAAAATCGGGAAGCAAACTCATAAGCGGACTTTCCCCGCTGAGGCTTCGCGGGTTGGCCCGGTATGCGTAATTTTGTGGTGAGCGGCTGGTGGTAACTATAGATGCTATAGGCTCAATAGATGCTACTCCCCTCTCTATAGATGCTATATAGTACCTGTAGATACTATAGGCTCTATAGATACTATAGACCCTCAACCATAGCCCATCGTCCCTCAACCCTCAACCCTCAACCCTCAACCATAGACCCCTAACCCCATACCCCCATGAAAATCGCACCTGCCATTATGAAAAATCGCATATCCCTTTTCGCAAAATCGCACCTGCCATTTCTGAAAATCGCACATGCGATTTTCGACCCCATTCCACTTTGGCGCGGCATCGGGTACTGGATATTCCCGAGGGTTTCCGCCCTTGCGCTGCCGGGTGGAATGGTTACCTTCGGTCGGCAGGCGAACTTTTGTAACGCACTATGCCACAGCAGGTTTACCATGGTTAGTGGCGTTGACGCCACTTCTTAACTCTTTTTGGTGACAAATCCTATACAAATATCGATATAACCTTTTAATCTACATCGTTTTATGAGCACACAAGACATTATCACACTTCTTGGCCAGCCCGATGGCCCGAAGCCCACACTGGAAGAGCTGAACACCTATGTTGACGATGCCGGTCATCGCCTGCCCCAACCACTCGACGAGGGCTTCTTCGACCGCCTGCCACCCCTCATTACCGATGTGCTGGCACACTATGCCACCTCCCCCATGCGCACCCAGCAGCTGCTGGCCTTGCTCACCCTCATGGGCACGGTGGCCATCCACTGCCGCGTGAGGCACGACAACCGCTACTACGGCACGGCCCTCATGACCCTCATCTTTGGCTCGCCCGCCTCGGGCAAGGGTAGCCTCACTGACCTGCTCCCCTTGGTGCAGGGTATCGACCGCAAGGTGCGGGCCGACAGCCGCCGCGACATACGCCGTGCCGAACGGCTCATCGAGGTGCAGCGCCTCAAACGCCAGCGTATGAGTAAGAGCCGCGACATGAATGAGGCCGACATCGAGCGTGCCGTCATGGGTGAAGACGATATCGAGGTACCCATGCCCCGCTGCCACATGATGGCCGACAACATCACCGTGCCCGCCATGCTGCAATACCTCAAGGGCTATGAGCCGCATGCCCCCCTGCTCGCTGCCAGCGAGCTGCTCACCATCGTGCAGCAGGCCAAGACCGACTTTGGCAACATGCGCGACCTGCTGCTGCGTGCCTTCCACGAAGAGCCCATGAGCTATGCCATCAAGACCGGGCACGAGAGCATCTACCTGGAGCATGTGCGTCTGGGTGTGCTGCTCAGTGGCACCTACGAATCGCTGCGCCTGTTCATGCCCACCGTGAGCGACGGCTTGCCCTCGCGCTTCCTCTTCTATGAGACCCCCTGCAACACTGCATGGCGCACGGCCATGACACCCGACGAGAGTGCGGCGTTCAACACCACGCTGCACCGCACGGCTGCCGTCATGGAGAGTCTGCACAGTCTGCTCACCCGCTACGACAACAGCCACGAGGCCACCCCACGCCCCACGCTCGTGCTCACGGCCATGCAGGAGGAGTATCTGGAGCGTGCCTTCAGCGAGATGAACGACTGGTATCTGGGCTACACCGCCAGCGAAGAGATACTCTCGGCTGTGCGCCGCCGCATCATCGACGCCAAGCGCATCATCATGCTGCTCTCCCTGCTACGGGCCTACCAGCGCCACGAGTCGTGGGACGAGGCGTTGGCATCGCCCCATATCGCGGCCGATGACGACGACATTGACACCACCCTCATGCTCATCGACTACCTCATGCGCCACAGCGTGGCGGCCTTCCGCCTCATACAGCCCCGCCGCCTCGATGACGACCTTCCCGAGGAGTTCACCCCCATGCTGCACCTCGACATGCTGCCACCCACCTTCACCACGGCCGAGGCCATAGACGTGGGCAAGCGCGGCGCCCTGTCGGAGAGCGCCACCAAGCGTCGCATCCGCAACTGGACCAATGCGAAGTTTATCAGGAAGTTAGAACGCGGGAAATACGCCAAGTGTATGCAAAAACAGTTAAGAAGTGGCGTCGACGCCACTAACTAAGGTAAAGCGCCTGACCTGCAATGAATTACAAAAGTTCGCCCCCCGAACTTTCTAAACTCAAAAAAACAGCAATGGCAGTACGATGACAGTACGTAGACTATAGATGCTATAGTACCTATAGATATTATAGGCCCTAAACCATAGACCATAGACCATCGTCCATCAACCCTCAACCTCAGCCCTCAACCCTCATCACCCCGTGATCGATGGCATACGCCCCTATGTCTTCCGGCTCGGCGATGCGGAAGATGACGGGATTGGAGAGGGTGCCATGGGTCTCGCCATCGAAGGTGATGGCAGGGAACTCGTGGCGCAGGAAGTGTGAACGGTCGTAGTACTCGAAGGTGATCTGCTCGCCATACATGCTCTTGCTGCCGATGCGCATCTCCAGATAGGGAATGCCGTAGGCGGTGCGCATCACGGCGCGTCCGCGCACCTCGTCACCCACCACAGCCATCAGGCGTGAGGCTTGCAGCGAGTCGGTCACCAGGGTATCGGCAATCTCCAGGTTGGCAATCACCACCATCTCGTAGGGAAACTCGTTGTGGGGCACCTCGATGCGTTCCACCACGGTCACCATGCACGAGTCTTGTAATATGCTGTCGGGGTGGATGTCGCCCTCGGACTGTCCCACGGGGAATGCTTTTACATACACCTCCACCTCACCCTTTTCGCGGGCATAGAGTCGGCGACCTATCATGCGCACCACCTGGGTCTCGGGGTCAGAGAGTATCCACTTGTAGGTCACCTCGGCCGAGTCGGGTGTCGTGGCAGTGGTAAAGTAGAGCGAGTCGCCCACAAGCATATCGGCCTGACGGTGCGAGAGACGGAATCCCGTGATGGGATAGGACTCCAGCTTATCTGTGAGGACAATATTCAAGTCAGCCAACTCATCGAGCGGCACGCATGATGCCATTATGCATATCATGGCACTTGCCAATAGGTATTTCGTTGTTTTCATAATCTCTTTTTAAGTCAACGGACAACAGATAACGGACAACGGTCAACAGACGGCCATCCGGCTGGCAGTTTTCGTTATCGTTAATCGTTCATCTTTAACCATTCATCATTAATCCTGCTACGCAGTCTTTTCCTCCTTCGCACCTCGGCAATTCCAAGTAAACTTGCTTGCACTCGGTTTGGCGTCGGTTCATCATTCACCATTCATCTCCTCCGGCTTCGCCGTATTCTTCACCTGCACGCGGTTGCTGTAGGGGCTGAATCGGCCTTCGTTGGTGCGCAGGCGCATCTCGTACTGTGCCTCTTCGCCGGGGCGCAGGCCGTTGTCGACGGTGTGGGCATCGTGCACCGATACAGACTTGAGGTGGCGGAAGAACTCATCTTCGGGTCGCTTGCGGAAGATCACCAGGTAGGCATCCTTGGCTACCGCCTCGGTGAGCCCCTTCATCTCCCAGGCGAGCTGTGCCTTCTTGGTCTCCTCGTTGAACTGTCCGAAGAGCTTGATCTCGATGGGCAGCACCACCTCGCCCTTGAAGAGGAACGATGTGGCAAACGACATGCCCGACGACAGGCCGCTGCGGTTGATGGTCTCTACGGCGTAGTAGTAGCGCTTGGTCATGTGGGGCTCGGGATCATCGGTTATGGTGAGGCGGCCATCGGCGATGGAGTCGGGCGTGAGCACGCGGACAATCTGCCAGTCCTGCTCGCCCTCCATGCGGCGGAACACGTTGTAGCACAGGATATCGGGTTCCGATGCGGGATGCCACTTCATGTTCACCGTCTTGTCGGTCATCCACAGCGTGTCGATACGGCAAACCGATGGTGGCACGATGGTGAGACGCTCTACACGCAGCGTGTCGGAGGGGACAGAGCCGTTGCCGGCATAGTCGCGTGCCTTCACGTAGTAGTAGCGGTAGGGCTCGGCGGTCTTCATTGACAGGGTGTCAACGAACATCGTGTCGGCGCTGTAGAATCCCGGGTGCTGGGCAAAGGGATGATCGAGGTCGTTGGCCCAGTAGATCTCGTAACCCTCGATGTCGACCGAGGTCGAGGGGCGCCAGTTCATCATCATCAGTCCGCTCATGTCCATGGCCGCACGCAGGCGTGTGGGCGGTGCAGGCGGCATGAGGTCGTGGATGTGTATGGGTAGCGGCATGGAGATGGTCATGTTGAGTGCCGTGTCGGTAGCGGCGATCACCAGCGTACCGCTCTCCAGTCCGGTGACGTCGACCTTGATGATGGTGTCGCCGGGTGCCACGGGATTCTTCACGAGGGGTATCATCATGCCCTCGTTGAGCAGGCGGCGCTGCTCGTCGTTGAGCTGCTGGGCCACGCTGTCGGGGATGTCGATGTTGATGCGGTCCTTGTAGTTGGGGTTCTGGTAGAAGGGGATATAGCCCACGAGGTCCTCCTCGATAGAGTCTTTCACGATGTGTATGTATGCATCGATATGGTCGCTGTTCTCGTCGCGCACGATCTCGATAAACTCGAGCAG
>JAZRMG010000050.1:0-26809 GCA_045647345.1 Bacteroidaceae bacterium
CGTTACAAGCATAGCGCGTAGAGAAAACAAATAAGAAAAATATTACTCCGCACTTCGTTTGGAACTCCCTCCGCCCTTCGGGCTCGTCCCTCTATAAACAGAGGGACAGTTAGTTAGACGTTTTCATTAAATGATTTCTTATATCGAACTCACGTCTGTATTAGGTTAACGAATCGCTCGGCTTTAGCCGTCAGCACTGTCCTGCACTGTCCCCCTGAAAGGGGGCGTAGCGAGGCCTTTAGAGGGTTGGCTAAATGCCAAGCCGTACCGAGTGAGGGACCGACGCGGTATGATAGCGTCGGTTGCGCTGACTGAACCTTTAGGTTCACCAAAGCGTCTTGCTTGCAAGCCATATCAGTGCTCTGCGCGACGGAGGACCCGTTAGGGAGCACGAAGTGCGGAAGGGGTACAAGAGGGGGCAAGTCTTTACTTTAACCCCTCGACAAATTCGGTGGGAGTGAGACCTGTGATCTTCTGGAAGTTGCGCCAAGCGGTAGAGCGCTGGCGGTAGCCTACATAGTTGAAGAGTTCCTGAATGTTGGCTTCGGGATCTTCCTTCATCGCCTTTACCACATAGCCAATACGGCGTTGGGTGATGTACTCCACGAAGGTCATGCCCGTATTACGCTTGAAGGCTTCGCCAATGTAGGTGCGGTTCGACTCTAACAAGTCGGCTAGTGAGGTGAGGCTCAGCTCGGGGCTGCGCCACTGGTCGCCCGCCTCCAACGACAATGTGATGAGCCGCCAAAGCTGGTCGGTCTCGGCATGGGAAATCTCTTCCTCATGGGGTTCAGCAGCTACATTCGGGGCCAAAAGGCGCTCATTCAGCTCATAATGGGTGACAGCCACAAAGAAGAGCATCCACACCAACTGATGTGCCAGCACAAGCCAATGGGCATGGGTCAACTGTATGGCAAAGTGCAACACGCCTAACAGGCAGAAACCTATGGCATAGCATAGGATGAAACCACGGTCGGCACTGCTGCGACGCCAGTCGTAGGGCACGAGGAGAAGCGAGAAGGCATAGAGGAGCATGATGAGGAGGGTCAGCAGGCGGAACCACACATTGAACTCTCCGATATGTTGCCACAGATCGGAATAGGTGTAAAGAGAAGTGTACTGAATACCTCCACACATGCCAATGATGACCAGCAGGAGCAGGGGCACAAACAGCAACCCATACAACTTGGCACGACTCATGGTGGGGCGGATAACCTCCAAGGGGTAGAAGAAGTAGGTCATCTGGCAGAGCAGAGGCACAAAGGTGTGCTCGGGCTCAAAGAGAGTGGCATCGGCAGATGCCGTCCCCGCCCATGTGCGGAAGATGAAGGTGAAGGTGAAAAACGCCGACGCCCAGCTGAAGAGCGCCTGGATGGTGCGCGAGTAGTCGCCAGTCTCAGTGCGGCGACGCCACAGAAGCACGCCGCAGGTGATAAAGGTGGCTGTCATCAAGACCAAAAGGATTGTGGTAATATATATCATAGTCCGTATTGTGTGATTAGTCTGTGAGAATAAAGAAGAGGCGTATGCCATATTCTTCCATTTCTAAGGACAAAGATAGTGATATTTTTTTCGAAAACGATGTCTTGTACTGAAAAAGGTTGACTCTTTTTAGGCCAAGAAGATACTTTAACTCGCTGAGAGAAATATTCAAGCAAGCTTGATATATTTTCGCTCGCTTATTCGTATCTTTGCACCCAAAGAATATAAGTATGCTGTTACCTTGTCTCCATCCCGAACTAATAGAGGCTGGCTGCGACGAAGCGGGTCGCGGTTGCTTGGCTGGCGATGTGTATGCTGCTGCAGTGATACTGCCGCCCGACTATTCGCACCCTCTGCTCAATGATTCGAAGCAGCTGACAGAGAAGCAGCGCTATGCCTTGCGCGAGGATATCGAGCGCGATGCCTTGGCGTGGGCACTCGGCATCGTCACCGCCAAGGAGATTGACGAGATAAACATCCTCAATGCCTCTATCCTTGCTATGCACCGTGCGTTGGATGGGCTGAAGATACGTCCAGAATATGTGGTGGTGGATGGTAATAAGTTCAAGCCCTATGGCGACACGCCCCACGAGACGGTAGTCAAGGGTGACGGTAAGTTGATGAACATTGCGGCGGCCTCTATTCTCGCCAAGACCTACCGCGACGACTATATGAACCGCTTGCATGAGGAGTATCCCCACTACGACTGGAACCACAACAAGGGATACCCCACAGTAAAGCACCGTGCAGGCATCAAGGAGCATGGACTGACGCCTTATCACCGCATGAGCTACAACCTCTTGGGCGACGGGCAGCTTTCGCTCGAGTTTTAATCAGTCAGTCCGAAGAATATGTTTCTTACAGATACAGATGGTGTACTTCAACATTTGGTTTTGAAGCTCTTCACCATGCACCACACTCCCAGTAGCACGAAGGGGATGCTGAGGAGCTGACCCATATCGAGGGGCATGCCTACCTCGAAGTCGCTCTGCACCTCTTTGAAGAACTCCACGAAGAAGCGGAAAGTGAAGATGGTGGTGAGGCAGTAGCCGAAGAAGAAGCCTGTGCCTACCTTGCGCGGCATGCGGCGGTAGAGCCACCAGCTGATGAGGCCGAACAGGGCGTAGGCAATAGCCTCGTAGAGCTGTGCAGGGTGGCGGGGGAGCATATCGACCTGGGTGAAGATGAAGCCGTAGTTGCCACCGGTGGGGCGCCCTATGATCTCGGAGTTCATGAGGTTGCCCAGACGGATGCAGCAGGCGGTGATGGGGGTGGCAATGGCGATGTTGTCGAGCACGGTCCATAGGGGTACCTTGTACTTGCGCACGTAGAGCCAAAGGGCTATCATGAGACCTAACGTGCCACCATGGCTGGCAAGCCCCTGGTAGCCGATGAGGCGCACACCACTACCGGTGAAGTGGATGGGCAGCAGCATCTCGATGAAGTGGGTGAAGGAGCCTAGGTAGTACTGGGGCTCGTAGAAGATGCAGTGCCCTAGGCGGGCTCCAGCCAAGATTCCGATGAAGCAGTAGAAGAAGAGGGGCTCGAAGAGCTCGTCCTTGATCTTCTGCTCTTTGTAGAGGCGCTGCACGAGGAGGTAGGCGCCTGCAAGGCCCAGCATCCAGAACAGGGCGTAAAAGCGTATCGGACCTATGCCGATGGGGGGATTCCAGGTGATCATCTTTTTAATTAGGAGTTAGGAATTAGGAATTAGGAGTTAGGAGTTTTTCTTACGCGATGGATAAAGTTTATTAGGAGTCGGGGAACTACTTTTTCGAAACGGGGTAGGGGCTTTCCTTTAGCGTTTTGGTGATGCTTGACAAGATTCTCGAGAGCTCCACTGCTTCGGAGTGGATGGAGTTGAACTCTTGTTCTGTGAGATATCCGGTATCGTGTAGGAGTTCAAGCCAGTAGATGGTTTCGGCACATTCCTTGAAAGCAATGTAATTCTTTGCAAGAAAATCCTTGCGGCTGATACCATAGGCCGCTTCTACAACATTTGCTCCGATACTGGTTCCACTTCGAAGGAGTTGTTTGGATATGATGAATTCATTTTTTGACTCGCACAAATAACCATATAGCTTGATGATGCGGATGGCAAAACTCTTGCTTTTGGTACGTATGATGTTTGAGTTGTCAGTATCCATAATTCCTAACTCCTAACTCCTAATTCCTAATTCCTAATTAATTACACGTTGAATCTGAAGTGCATGATATCGCCATCCTGTACGATGTACTCCTTACCCTCGACGGAGAGCTTACCAGCTTCGCGCACGGCAGCCTCGGAGCCATACTTGATGTAGTCGTCGTACTTGATGACCTCGGCACGGATGAAGCCCTTCTCGAAGTCGGTGTGGATGACACCGGCACACTGGGGGGCTTTCCAACCCTTGTGGTAGGTCCATGCCTTGACCTCCATCTCACCGGCGGTGATGAATGTCTCGAGATCGAGCAATGCGTAGGCCGACTTGATGAGGCGGGCCACGCCTGACTCTTCCAGACCTATCTCGGCGAGGAACATCTGACGGTCTTCGTAGGTGTCCAGCTCGGCGATATCGGCCTCAGTGCGGGCGGCTACGATGAGTAGCTCGGCATTCTCTTCCTTGATGGCCTCGCGCACCATGTCGACATATTTGTTGCCATGGATGGCGCTGCCCTCATCTACATTACATACGTAGAGTACGGGCTTTGAGGTGAGCAGGAATAGCTCCTTGGCGGCCTTCAGCTCGTCCTTGGTGTCGAACGATACGCTACGGGCCGACTTGCCCTGTACCAGAGCGTCACGGTACTTGCACAGTACCTCGTATTGCAGCTTGGCCTGCTTGTCGCCACCGGTGGTAGCCTGCTTCTGCACGCGTTGGATGCGCTGCTCTACGGTCTCAAGGTCCTTGATCTGCAGTTCGGCATCGATGATCTCCTTGTCGCGCACGGGGTCTACAGAGCCGTCTACGTGGGTCACATTGTCGTCGTCGAAGCAGCGGAGCACATGGATGATGGCGTCGGTCTCGCGGATGTTGGCAAGGAACTTGTTGCCCAAGCCTTCGCCCTTGCTGGCGCCCTTCACGAGGCCGGCAATGTCAACGATCTCTACCGTGGTAGGTACTATACGTCCCGGATGTACGAGCTCGGCCAGCTTGGTGAGGCGCTCGTCGGGTACGGTGATGACGCCCACGTTGGGCTCGATGGTACAGAAGGGGAAGTTTGCCGCTTGCGCCTTAGCGTTTGACAAACAATTGAAAAGGGTCGACTTACCCACGTTGGGGAGTCCTACAATTCCGCATTGAAGTGCCATGTTCTTATATATCTATTTGTTTTCGAGTGCAAAATTAGTGCAAGACGAGAGAAAACACAAGTATATTCATTAAAATTTTGCACTCCACGCAAGATGTATTATCTTCGCAAAGCAAAATGAAACAATAAGACAGACAAACGGTATGGATGCATTGCTTACTTCAGCCTATTTGGCACCAATACAATACTACACTAAACTGATGCAGTGCACAGGTTCGGCATATATTGAGGCTTATGACAACTATACCAAGCAGACCTACCGCAACCGATGCATGATTGCCGATGCCAATGGGCCATTAGCACTGACCATCCCTACCGAAAAGACAGGAGAGGGCAAATGCCTAATGCGAGACATACGCATCAGCGACCATGGCAACTGGCGCCACCAACATTGGAATGCACTGGAAGCCGCCTATCGGCACACCCCATTTTTCCAGTATTACGAGGATGACTTTCGCCCCTTCTATGAGAAGAAGATAGGCTTTCTCTATGATTTCAACATGCAGCTGACTGAACTGGTGTGTAGTCTCATCGGCTTGGATGTAACCCTGATTCCGACCGAACAATATATGCATAAAACCGATGGAATAGCTGATTTTCGCCATATCATCACGCCTAAAGTGTCATGGGAGGAAGACACGGATTTTCATCCTACAGCATATTACCAAGTATTCAAAGAGAAGCACGGATTCATCCCCAATTTGAGCATAGCCGATCTCCTATTCAACATGGGTCCCGAGAGCATACTTATCCTCAACGCTAACAAATAATACGCCATGAAGGTAATCGTAGATAACAAGATACCCTATATCCGCGAAGCCTTAAGTGCTATGGGTGCTGAAGCCCAATACATTGCCGGTAGCGATATCACTCCTGAAATCGTGCGCGATGCCGATGCACTCATCGTACGCACTCGTACCAAATGTAATGCCGCACTCCTCGAGGGTAGTAGCGTACAATTCATTGCTACCGCCACCATCGGGTACGACCATATCGACACGGACTACTGCGCAGCACACGGCATCAACTGGACCAATGCTCCCGGCTGCAATGCCGCTTCGGTATGCCAATATGTGCAGTCAGTACTCCTGCTCCTACAACGCGAAAAAGGACTCATTCTCACCGACACCACATTGGGTGTAGTAGGTGTAGGGCATGTAGGCACACTCGTGGCAGAGATGGCCCGTACGTGGGGCATGCACGTGCTTTGCTGCGACCCCCCTCGTGCCGAACGTGGCGAGCAAGGATTCGTTTCTTTAGAAGACATTGCCCGCGAAGCTGATATCATCACCCTGCACACTCCACTCACCCAAGAGGGTACTCACCCTACTTACCACTTGGCCGATGAGGCCTTCTTCGCTTCACTGCAACGCAAACCCTACTTTATCAATACTTCACGTGGAGAGACCACCGACACCATAGCCCTGTTACAGGCCCTTGAGTGCGGCAGCATAGCGCAGTGCATCATTGATGTATGGGAGGATGAGCCTGATATCAACCTCGACCTACTAGATCGCTGCTACATCGGTACTCCCCACATCGCAGGGTACTCTGCCGATGGCAAAGCCAATGCAACCCGAATGTCATTGGAGGCATTATCGGGCCATTTCTCGCTCGGTGCCGTACCTGCTATACTTCCTCCCCAACCTTCGCAAATAATTACCCATGCCAATAGTCGCGAAGAAGCCTTGCTCGACATATACAACCCCCACACCGACAGCCGTGAGCTCAAACGTCAGCCTAAATGCTTTGAACGATTGCGTGGTGACTACCCTCTCCGCCGTGAAGAAACTGCGTATGACATTCCATAATGTAGGTGTGTACTCGATTCCCTACACGATGAAATAGTTTATTTTACGATGAAAAGCTTTGAGAATTTGTCAAATAAACCTATATTTGCTGCATAGTATCATCCTATAAAAAATGTAAACCATGAAAAATTATCATCCACACAAGTACATGCTGTTGCTGCTCTGCATTATTGGGTTGCTACCAACAATAGCTACAGCTACGGAAACTCAAGAACGCGCTATCATTGACACCGACTTTACGGACTGGAATACCGTAAGCAAGACAGGAGGAACACTGGACATCGAGACTCGATATACCAACGAGACCATCACTTTCACGTTAGTAGGTACCGGATGCCAACCACAAGGGCAGAACACCGGAAAATTTGGCGACTTGACGGGATTTATCATGGCCGAAAAGAATGCTTCGGGCACAATTACGACAAGTACTTTTGCCCATATTACCAAGGTACGCTACTTCCATGGCGCCACAGGAGGAAACCGTGGATGGGGACTACAGAAGAAAAGTGCACACGATACCGATTGGGTGACTCTGAGTAGTGCAGTGGCCAACCCCGCTACAGGAGTATGGGTGGAGTGCGACATCAATGAGGAACAGGTACAGTTACGTTGGTGGAATCTGGCCGATGCACAAAATGCCTATATGTTTGAATTGGAAGTGTATACCAATGTAGAGATTACGGCTCGCCAGTTGACACTCGCCACCGCTGTGGCTCCTACGCCTGAAGCAGGAAAAGTAAGCGTATATCCCGAGAGTGAGACATACGATGAAAATAGCGAATTGAAACTTAAAGCCGAGGAGAACTTCGGATACGACTTTGTAAACTGGACCAACAAGAGGGGCGAGGTCGTTAGCTCCGAAACGGAGTTTGTCTACGTAATCAAGGAAGATGATGTGCTTACGGCCAACTTCGAGAAAGTAGACACTCATGTTCTTGACATTGCCGTTGAGGGTGGTGCCAACGATTATATGATATCCTATTCGCCTGCCCCCACTATCGTAAACGACAAACAGATGTATGAGAAGGGTACCGTAGTGAATGTGACTGCTACATCGAACCCTATACTCACCTTCACCCATTGGGACAACGGCGAAACAAACCCTGCCTTATCGGTAACCATGGATGTTGATAGAAGCTACACGGCATCATATAGCGCAGTGGACTATATTGTGGGATGGGACTTTATCAAAAGAGGTAATAACGGACGCCCTGCAGACTTTGCCTCGACAGCCGATAATGAGGCATCAACCTTATACCTCACCAACGAAAAGGGCGAAACTACGAGCTGGCTTGACAAGTCTAAAGAGGCGGCCGGAGGCTACGAGTGCTTTGAAGGAGCAGCAGTAAATTGGAAGAACTTAGGAGAATACTGGTTTGAGACAAAAATCAATGCAACGGAGTTTACTGGTATACGAGTAGAGGCCGAGATGCTTTATAACTTTAATGCCTACACTACTATCGTGGTAGAGTACTCGAAAGATGGTGACCAATGGACGGAGGGAGGACGTGTTACCTTGGCTGGAACAAAAACCAAGAATACAGTAAACGCCACCCTAGGCAACGATGCCAACAACCAACCTACGCTCTACATCCGATTCCGCCCCGATAAGGAGAACGGAACGGTGAGCGGAACTGCAGGCGACAATGACGGTACCACCATCAGCAATATATTCATTTATGGCACGAAGAGCCTTGTCGACGATAAGCAATCCCCCACCTTACTCTCATCTGTCCCAGAGAACGGATCTACGGGTGCTTCAGCCACAGGTAAAGTGGTACTCCACTTCCACGAGAAAGTAACATTAGCCAATACCAAGGCGACAATAGGCGATAAAGTGGTCGAAGGTGCTGTAGCCGGTAAGACGGTAACATTCCCTTACGTGGGGCTACGGTACAACACCGAATATACCTTCACCTTGGCCGGACATTCCGTATACGACCTCACAGGTAATGCATGTAGTGACGACATTGTAATCAGATTCACCACCATCGCACCACCTACCGTAGTGCCAGGCATGTACGATGCCGTAGTAACCAATGCTACAGAGCTGACCGAAGCACTCGGTAAGGCCGACGGTAAACAACGATACCGTATATTCCTCCATGATGGCATCTATGACCTGGGCAGTGCATGCCTCACAAACATACCAGGCAACGTATCGCTCATCGGAGAGAGTACAGAAGGTACAGTAATCATGAATAAAGCTCCGAATGAGGGTATATCAATAAGCGCCACACTCTGTACTGGAGGCGAAAATATCTATATGCAAGATCTCACCGTGAGAAATGCCGGTGACAATGATGCTTCGGCAGCGGCCAGACGATTCGTGGCCATACAGGAAAATGCCAGCAAGGCCGTGTACAAGAACGTGTGTTTGCAATCCAATCAAGACACTTACTACACCCGAGCTACCCAACGCACCTATTGGGAGGGAGGTATGATTACTGGAACAGTAGACTACATCTGTGGAGGAGGCGATATCTTCTTCAATGGTGTTACCCTCTACAATAATTCCCGAAACAATGGCAACTGCATCACCGCTCCTGCTACCAATTCTGCATGGGGATATGTATTTAGCAACTGCACCATTGACGGTGCAGCCAAGCAAAATGGTATCTACTCTTTAGGACGTCCATGGCAGGGATCACCTCGTGCTGTATACATTAATACCACGATGAAAATCATTCCCGCAGCCGCAGGATGGAGCGATATGAACGTTATCCCTGCGCTCTTTGCCGAATATAACAGCCATACTGAGAACGGCATTCCAGTAGACTGCAGCAAGCGAAAAACTACCTTCAAGGCTGACGACACAGAGCATACCATTACCTATAACCCGCTGCTCACCGCAGACGAGGCAGCCAAGTATACCATAGACAACGTGCTTGCTGGCAACGACGGATGGCAGCCCCAACTTCTCACCGAACAGGCCACCGCTCCCCTACTTAGCATTGCCGACGGACTCATCAGTTGGGAGTCATCAGACTATGTGTTCTGCTATGCTATATGCAAGAACGGCAAAGTCATAGAGTTTACTAATGAAACCTCTTACACAATCCCATCTGACGCTACTGATGCCGACCTGTTTAGTGTGCGTGCAGCCAATGAAATGGGTGGCCTATGCCCAGCATCTGAGCCCATTTCTACAGCTATACACAGTACTGCTGCAAGCGGAGAGGTGGTGAGCACCACTATCTACAACGCAACTGGCATGGTCTCTCCCATGCTACAGCGAGGAGTCAACATCATACACACAGCATATGCCAATGGAGTTGTCAAGGCCGAAAAGATCATCATTAAATAATCCGGTCTATGACATGAACAAGAAGGAGGACGTGATGTCCTCCTTCTTCTATGTATGATACATGCTCCGTTTTTTTCTTTCATTTCTGCTGTTGCTGCTTGTTCTTCTTTGCTTCGCGCTCAGCATTTTTCGACTTTCGTTCTTTAGTGTCAGATTTTTGCTTCTTGATCTCATTCGGCTTCTGGCGCTCTAAGGGAACCTCCATTAGGTTCCATTCTTGCGTATAGTCCCAATTCTCACGTGTCTTTATAGAGCCGGAGAAGTAATATATCTCCTCGGCATGAGCCTTGTCTTCATAGAGTCCAGTATCCCATACACCATTCCCATTACGGTCGTTGAGGATACGCATATAGTATGTGCCCGGCTTGAGAAAATAGAAGTCGGCCTGTCCCTTTACCACACGCTGCTGACGAACAACTTTCTCACCATCGAGGAGCTGCACGATATAGTCAGGACCTGCCCCATTCACCGTAAGGAAAAGCGTGCTATATTGGTCAAGCGACTTGAACTTGAACTTCGTTTCCTGTTGCTTGGTATGTAAACCATAGAGACCTGTAAAGGCCATCGAGTCGAGCTCCAACTTATACTCCATCTCCGGTTTCCATTCACCCAGCAACTCGTAGCCCATTGACTCGTTCTTACGCTGACGGAACAGGTGAGGCTCGGCTACCCACAACGTATCGACCTTGCGGAATAGATGTATTGCCGTGTCGTTAATCTGTACGAGTGGCTCGGTAAAGTCAATCTGCACATTGGAAGTAAGGTCCATGCCCGAACTGCTACTCACTTTAATCTCAAGAAACTTAGGTTGTGGCTTTGGCTCGGGAATAGTATCGCCACGCTTCATACGCTTCTCGCGCTCCTTCTCCTCCTCCTTACGTTTCTTCTCCTCCTCTTGCAATATCTTGGCACGGGTCTTCTTGGGTACAAGGTTGAGCGTATCGGTACGTGGAACAAGTTGACCCAATGTATCGGTATACTCATATGTTAGGGTAAAGGAAAGCGTGTCTTGATAGTACACGAGCGTATCTCTCAACCAATAGGTGATGCTATCATAGTCTACGCTTGCCTGCACAATATAGGCATCTTCATCGGGAAAGTTGAGTGGCGAGAGCTTTGGCAAGCTGTCAGCCCCAAGAGAGAAGAATATAGAAAATCTATTCAGCTCAGGACGTTCGGTACTGACGAGGTAGCGCTGCGTAGGCGCCTCGTTGAAGGCAAGCAGCACCAAGTCCTCAGGAAGGTAATGGACGCGTGGCACAGTACGTATAGTATCAATAGTGAGTGAGTCTATCCACGTAGTGTCTTGATGCATACGTACCTCAGTATAGGGCACCACCAGCGAGTCGAGGAAGGCTATCATCTCGTTCTTCTGGTCAAATATATAGTTCTGATTGGCATCCTGTAGCGCATAAGCACGATAGCTTCCGGGAGCAATGCCACGAATAGCAAAACGTCCGTCAGCATCAGTACGCGACACACGGTCAAAGGGCTTCGTCGTAAAGGCACTGTCAGCCAAATCTCTGTGTAAGCCTACCAGAATTCCCTTTATCGGCTCAAGATTAGAAGCATTGAGCACCGTACCCGACACAGCCAACGTATCTATCTTATCACCTGTAGAGAACAGAAAAGCAAAGTTGCCCAAAGGATTGCCTTCATTATAGTCAACGATAGCATCACTGAAATCGATGCTGTAGGTAGTATTTGCTTTCAGCGAGTCGTCCAGTTCCACTACAATTTTTTTGCCATTGGTCTTAATGATAGGCTGCGTAATCTGTGGAGGAGAGATAACCACCTTCTCGGCAGCTTTCTCAATCTTGACAAACTCATCAAACTCAAGCGTCACACGCTTGTTTTTCACGCCCAAGGCGAAAGGCTCGGGCGTACTGCTCAGAAACAGGGGCGGAGTCTCATCATAAGGTCCTCCATCAGGCGAACCGATAGAGGCACATGCTACCACCAACGAAATCACCAATCCCCAACATGCAATATGTCTTATCTTTTTTCTCATACTCCCGATACTACTGTTATTACTACTATAAGTATAGCTGACTAATCTTTAGAAGTATACCAATAACAAATATCTTGCAAAGATATGCATTTGGTTTTATCTCCACAAATTATTTTCTTTTTATAAGTCTTGGAGATAGTAACACAAAAAGAAAAAAGGTCAACGTCGTTTTGTTTATTTTAAAAGTATTATCTTTGTACTATCGCGAAGATACTAATATAAGATTTTGATATGGAAAAACTCTTTCTACTCGATGCATACGCGCTCATCTACCGAGCCTACTACGCCTTCATACGCGCTCCGCGCATCAACTCCAAGGGACAGAATACATCGGCCATCTTCGGCTTCGTCAACACGCTGGAGGATGTGCTGAAGAAGGAGCAGCCTACGCATATCGGTGTGGCCTTCGACCCCAAGGGCGGTACCTTCCGCCATGAGATGTACGAGCAGTACAAGGCGCAACGCGAGGAAACTCCCGAGGACATCCGTGCCAGCGTGCCCATCATCAAGGATATCCTTCGTGCCTACCGTATACCCATCCTCGAAGTGCCGGGCTACGAGGCCGACGATGTCATCGGCACCCTCGCTCACCAAGCCAACCAGCTGGGCATCACGACCTATATGATGACGCCCGACAAGGACTATGGACAGCTCGTCACGGAGCATGCGCTCATCTACCGTCCCAAGTTTGGCGACAAGGAGTTTGAGGTGATGGGCATCGAGCGAGTAAAAGAGAAATTTGGCATCGAGCGCCCCGAGCAGGTCATCGACCTCTTGGGACTCATGGGTGACTCGTCAGACAACATACCCGGCTGCCCTGGTGTGGGTGAGAAGACTGCACAGAAGCTCATCGCCGAATTCGGCGACATACCTACCCTACTCGCCCGACGCGACGAGCTGAAAGGTGCGCTGAAAAAGAAGGTGGAGGAGAACGTGGAGCTCATCGAGCTAAGCCGCTTCCTGGCTACCATCAAGACCGATGCCCCCATCGCTCTTGACCTCGATGCTCTGAAGCGCGAGGAACCCGATGAGGAGAAGATACAGGCGCTATTCGAGGAACTAGAATTTCGCACCTTGCTGAAGAGGGTGATAGGCAAGGAAACCGAGGCTCCCTCGAGGGGGAAAACTCAGACAACAGCTGTTCAAGGAGATTTGTTTGCTCCAGCACCAACACAAGGTGATTTGTTTGGGCTGTTCGGCGAGGAAAGTAGCCAAGACTTGTTTCATACCAATCTCCGTAAATTGATAGATATCGAACACACCTATACGCTTGTAGACACCCCCGAAAAGCGCGATGAATTGGTAAAAAAACTCGCCACGGCCGACGCCTTTGCCTTCGATACCGAGACTACGGGCACCGACCCTATCGTGGCGGAGCTCGTGGGGATGAGCTTTTCCATCACCGAGGGTGAGGCATACTATGTGCCTGTGCCTGCCGAACGCAGCAATGCGCAAGAGGTGGTGGAGGTATTCCGCATGGTGCTCACCGATGAGCGTACACTGAAAATAGGGCAAAATATCAAGTACGACTATCTCATCCTACAAAACTATGGCATAGAGCTGGGAGGACCGATGTTTGACACCATGGTAGCGCACTACCTGCTGCAACCTGAGCTTAGCCACGGCATGGACTACCTTGCTGAGGTGTACCTGAAGTACAATACCATAAAAATAGAGCAACTCATTGGCCCCCGAGGACGCGGACAGAAGAACATGCGTGACCTCACCCCTGCCGACATCTGCGACTATGCTTGCGAGGATGCCGATGTGACACTACGTCTCAAGAATATACTCGAGAAGGAGCTGACCGAAGCTGGTGCTGAACACCTGTTCTACGATATAGAGATGCCGCTGGTGCGTGTGCTGGCCTATATGGAGCGCAATGGAGCACGCATCAGCACTGACACCCTACAGGAGACCTCGCACCACTTCGCCGAGCGACTGACACAGATAGAGCAGGAAATATATGAACTGGCAGGCTTCACCTTCAACATTGCATCGCCCAAGCAAGTAGGCGAGGTGCTCTTTGATCGCATAAAGATTGTGGAGAAAGCCAAAAAGACAAAGAGCGGACAGTATAGTACCTCTGAAGAGGTGCTCGAAGGATTGCGTTCGAAGCATCCCATCGTGGAGAAAATACTCAACCACCGCGGCCTGAAGAAGCTGCTAAGCACCTACGTGGATGCGTTGCCCGCCCTCATCAACCCCGCGACGGGCAAGATACACACCTCATTCAATCAGACCGTCACCGCCACAGGACGCCTCAGTTCGAGCAACCCTAACCTGCAGAACATCCCTATACGCAATGAAGACGGCAAGGAGATACGCCGCGCCTTCATTCCCGAACCGGGTTGTGAGTTCTTCTCGGCCGACTACTCACAGATAGAGCTGCGTATCATGGCACACCTCAGTGGCGACGAGAACCTCATCGAGGCCTTCCGCTCGGGCGAGGACATCCACGCCGCCACAGCAGCCAAGATATACCACGTGCCCCTCGAGGAGGTCACTCGCGAGCAGCGCTCACGCGCCAAGACGGCCAACTTCGGCATCATCTACGGCATCTCCGTATTCGGTCTTGCCGAGCGCATGAATGTGAGCCGTTCCGAAGCGAAAGAGCTTATTGAAAACTACTTCTCCACTTACAGCGGCGTGAAGCGCTACATGGACGAGAGCATCCTCGTAGCTCGCGAGAAGGGCTATATCGAAACCCTCCTTCATCGCAAGCGCTACCTCCCGGATATCAACTCGCACAACAGCGTGGTACGCGGCTATGCCGAGCGCAACGCCATCAACGCTCCCATCCAAGGCAGCGCGGCCGATATCATAAAGATAGCGATGATCAAAATCTATCGCTGTTTCCGTGCCGAGGGCCTACGCTCTACGATGATGCTTCAGGTGCACGATGAACTTAACTTCAGCGTCTACCCCGACGAGCGCGAGCGCGTGCGGCAAATTGTCATCGAGGCCATGGAGAACGCCTACCGGATGCAAGTACCCCTACGTGCCGACTATGGTTGGGGAACCAATTGGTTGGAGGCACACTAGGGGATAGCAGATAAAAAAGTAATACGTAATCTTCTAATGTTAAGGAATTTATTCCCAGCACTCCACATCGTGGCGCATCTCTTCGGGCATCTCCTCTTTACTGAAAGTAGGACTGCTAATACCTTTACGCTTCTTGACTGTATAGTCTCGCAAGAGCCAAAGCACTTGGCGTGAAAGGAGCACAATAGCAATAAGGTTGCAGATGGTCATCAAGCCCATGGTGACATCGGCAAAGCTCCAAGCAAGGTCGAGACTCATCACCGCACCGCACATCACCATAGCGCCTACAAGCACACGGTAGATCCAAAGGTATATGGGGCGGCGCGAAATGAAGCGGATGTTTGACTCGCCATAGTAGTAATTACCTATGATGCTGCTAAAGGCAAAGAGCAAAATGGCAATAGCCACAAATACCGAGCCAAGGCTTCCTACCTGTTCTGTGAAAGCAGCTTGAGTGAGCTGGATGCCATTGAGTGAAGCATCAGCAGAGGGATTGCTCACCAAGATGATGAAGGCAGTGCAGGTGCAGATTACCAAAGTGTCGGTAAACACGCCAAGAGCTTGGATGAAGCCCTGCTTAACGGGGTGCGATACGGTAGCCGTAGCGGCTACGTTGGGCGCCGAACCCATACCAGCTTCGTTGCTGAAGAGTCCGCGCTTGATACCCTGCATCACGGCAGCTCCCATACCGCCACCTATAGCTTGCTCCCATCCGAAGGCACTACGGAAAATGTGTACCAGTACGGCAGGAATCTCGGTGATATTGTAAATGACTACACCTAAGGCGAGAATGATATAACCCACCGCCATGATGGGTACGAGCCAACTGCTCACTGCTGCAATGCGATGTATGCCACCAAAGATGATGACGAGTGTTACCACTGTAAGTATAATACCCATCGTAGTATGGTCGAAGCCGAAGGCATGCTCCCACGCAGCACAGATGGTATTGCTCTGTACGGAGTTGAAGGCAAAGCCAAAAGTAATGGCTATGAGTACAGCAAAGAGTATACCCATCCAGCGTTTGCCCAAACCATACTGCATATAATAAGCAGGACCACCGATGAACGAATCTTTATCTTTGCGCTTATAGAGCTGCGCCAAGGTGGATTCTACAAAGGCATTGACCGATCCTAACAAGGCGATTATCCACATCCAAAACACAGCACCTGCACCACCCACGGCAATGGCTGTGGCTACACCCGCTAAATTGCCCGTACCTACACGACTGGCAATGGATACGGCAAAGGCCTGGAACGAGGATACCTGACGCTTTCCATCACTGCTCTTGGGAGCACCTTCGGTGAGTAGGCGCAGCATCTCACGCAGATTGCGGAACTGTACACCTCGTGTACGCCAAGTAAAATACACGGCACATCCCAAGAGCATGGCGATGAGCACATAAGTCCACAGCACATCATTGGCTGCATTGATAAAACGTTGTAATGTCTCCATAGACAACAAAATTAGCGTAAGCTGAGCGAAAACGCAAATTTATTAATCCATAATTTGTCATTTGCTCAAAAAACTCTATTTTTGTAATTAATATACATATAAACAATATGGCACTTATCAAATCTGTTCGAGGATTTACACCCGAAATAGGAGAAAATTGTTATCTCGCAGACAATGCCACCATAATAGGCGATGTAATCATGGGCCGCGACTGCAGTATCTGGTTCAATGCTGTACTACGTGGCGACGTGAATAGCATACGTATAGGCAATGGAGTAAACATACAAGATGGAAGCGTACTGCATACGCTGTATCAAAAATCAACTATCGAAATAGGCGACAACGTATCGGTAGGACACAATGTAACCATACATGGAGCCACCGTAAAGGATAATGCACTTATCGGCATGGGAGCCACACTACTCGATCATGTAGTAGTGGGCGAAGGAGCTATCGTAGCTGCCAATGCACTTGTAACCTCAGGAACCATTATCGAACCAGGCACCCTATGGGGTGGTATACCTGCAAAATTCATCAAAAAAGTAGACCCAGAACAAAGTCGTGAACTCAACCAACGCATAGCTCACCAATATCTGATGTATGCCTCGTGGTATAAAGAGGATAAATATTCAGTTTCTAATGATAATGAAAGAACTCCAGAAACAATAAACTTATGATAAAACAATTCCTTTCTCTAATTCGTCAGTTTATACCTCCTTATAAGAAGTTTCTATTCGGGAACCTCGCCCTCAATCTATTGGCACAAATACTCAATGTTTTCTCTTTCGCACTGCTCATTCCTATTCTGCAGATACTATTTCAGGTAAGTGATACACAGTACGAATACATGACACTTGCTGATGGAAACATTGTCGATGTCATCAAGAACAACTTCTATTATTACATGAACCACTTCATCGAGACACGTGGTGCATTATGGGTACTCATCATGTCGGGAGTGATACTTGTAGTGATGACCTTATTAAAGACAGCATGCTATTTTGGATCTTCGGCTACGCTCATTCCTTTGCGTACGGGCGTAGTACGTGACATCCGCATCAAGGTATATAATAAAGTAATGTCCCTCCCCTTGAGTTTCTTTTCTGAAGAACGTAAGGGGGATATCATTTCGCGCATGAGTTCCGATGTGAGTGGTCTCGAAACTTCACTATCAAACTCATTGGAAATGCTCATCAAAAATCCAATTGCTATCATCGTTACCCTGTTTACACTATTCTTCCTAAGTTGGGAACTTACCCTCTTTGTACTCGTGGCCATGCCTGTATTGGCATGGGCAATGGGAGCCATCAGCCGCAAATTAAAACGTAAATCAAAAGAAGCACAAAACTATTGGGGAACACTACTCGCTCAACTTGACGAAACTTTAGGCGGACTACGTATCATCAAAGCTTTTCTTGCCGAAGATAAAATGAAAGAACGCTTTGCCACTATCAACAATACCTATCGTAATGCTGTGATACGCATGAGCATAAGACAGTCAGCTGCCCATCCTGCCAGTGAGTTTATGGGAACTTGTATTATTGTCATTGTCATGTGGGCAGGCGGATATATTATTCTCGATGGTATGTCAGGTATGGAGGGAGCTACATTTATTTATTATCTTGTAATGCTATACAACATACTCAATCCTATCAAGGATCTTTCTAAAGCCTTCTACAATATTCCTGTCGGTATGGGTTGTTGGGAGCGTGTAGACAAGATTCTCAGTGCCGAAAACCCCATCAAAGAGCCTACCAAACCTTATTCTCTTTCCACCTTTGAGCAAGGTATTGAATTTAAGAATGTAAACTTCCACTATACAGCCGGTACTCCCGTACTTCGCGGTATCAATCTTACCGTAGAGAAAGGCAAGACTATTGCGCTCGTAGGACAATCGGGATCGGGAAAGTCTACACTCGTAGACCTCGTTCCTCGCTTCCATGATGTAGTAAGCGGTAGTATCACCATTGACGGACGTGATATACGAGATATATCTATCCGTGACCTGCGTTCGCTCATCGGCAATGTAAACCAAGAAGCAATACTCTTCAATGACACAATATTCAATAATATAAGTTTCGGCGTTGAAGGCGCTACAATGGAACAAGTTATCGAGGCTGCCAAGATTGCCAATGCCCACGAATTCATCATGGAAAGTGAGCAGGGCTACGACACCATCATCGGCGACCGCGGCTGTCGTCTTTCGGGCGGCCAACGCCAACGTCTCAGCATCGCTCGCGCCATATTAAAGAATCCACCTATCCTTATACTCGACGAAGCCACTTCGGCACTTGATACTGAAAGTGAGCGCTTGGTACAAGAGGCTCTAGAACGTCTGATGAAATCGCGCACCACTATCGCTATTGCCCACCGCCTTAGCACCATCAAGCATGCCGATGAAATCTGTGTCATGCTCGAAGGAGAGATTGTAGAGCGCGGGACACACGATAGTTTACTTGCCCACGGAGGATATTACAAGAAGCTTAACGACATGCAGAGTCTGTAAATATTCTACCTTCGCATACGAGCAACAGGAATGTGCAACGCTTCACGATACTTAGCTATCGTGCGGCGTGCTATACGGAATCCACGCTCAGCGAGGGCTACAGCCAATTGTTCATCGGTTAGCGGAGAAGATTTATCTTCTTGTGAAACCAATTCTTTAATTATATTATGTATCTCCTTGACGGATACTTCCTCACCCATCTGGTTAGTTATCCCATCACTGAAAAAGTATCGTAATGGATATATACCATAATCGGTCTGCACATATTTTCCTATTGTTGCACGTGATATGGTAGAAATATCATAACCCGTATATTCAGCCACATCCTTGAGGATAAGCGGACGAAGCTGCGACTCATCACCTTCAAGGAAAAAAGGACGTTGCAATTCAATAATAGCCTGCATAGTAGCCATCAATGTATGCTCGCGCTGCTGTATAGCATTAATAAAATCACGTGCCGACTCTATCTTCTGACGAAGAAACTGTGCTGCATTACGACTATCAGCATTCGATGATTTTGCCTGCTCGTCAAGTATCTGCATAAATTCATTGCTGACACGAAGCCTAGGAATATTCTGATTATTGAGGCTGACATTGACAACATCATCAAATGTATCAACAATAAAATCAGGTACTATTTGGCTACATCCTTTATCCATAGTATCACCAAACGAGGCTCCAGGACGCGGATTGAGCTTTACCAGTTCGGCAATGACTTCATGCACCTGCTCGGATGTCCATCCCAACTTTTGCTCTATCTTATCCCAACGCTTACGAGTGAAATCATCGTAGCATTGTTGCAATAGTAAATACTGGTTGGATATCGAAATAGTGCGTTCTTTACGATCAAGTTGTAATAATAGACACTCTCTCAAATCACGTGCCCCAATACCAGCAGGATCAAATTGCTGGATGACATGCAACACCTCTTCTACCTCGCTGCTATCTGCATCTATACCATGATATATGGCCAGTTCATCGCAAAGAGTAATTATCGATTTGTGCAGCAAACCATCCTCGTCAAGCGATCCAATGAGATATTCACCTATAAGAAGGTGTTCATCACTAAGAGGTTGTTCGTGTAGTTGGGCTATCAGATAATCATAGAATGACTGCGAATCAGCATAAGCAATAGCTTGTTGCTCGATACTCTGAGGAAGACCATTAAGTTTATAGTCAGGTATGTCATCTTCATTTCTATAGTCACCGACAATAAGTTCCTCGCTCGACTCACATCCTCCTTCATCATACTCGGCATCGCCTATTCCCATATCAGTGTCTTCACCTGTTTCTAGAGCCGGATTTTCGATAATTTCGCCACGTACACGCTCTTCCATTTCTATAGTAGTAAGCTGAAGCAGACGAGCTATCAAAACTTGCAAGGGTGAAAGTCCTTGTGTCTGCAACATTTGTTGCCCTTGTATTTGTATTTGTGCCGATTTTCCTATCATAAAGTTGTAAAAACAATTTTTTCGATCCTATAGATAGTTTCTAATACTTAAAGCTACTACCTCCCAAAAACTCACGAAGCAATGATGTGGGCGGAAGATCATTGTCCGGTACAGACTCAAAGTACTGAATAAATTTGAGCAAGCGATAGGCCTCACTATACTCATTACGATTTTCCTTTACCCGTCCAAGAATAGGTACAAGATGATCTTTCAAGACAGCCAACTCAAACAATAAAGCTGAGTTAAACATGGCATCAGCATTCTCTTGAAAAGGAAATATCCACTTTTCCTCTCCTCTACGTACACTGGGCCATCGCGATATAGTATCTTCGGCTGAATAACCACGATATTTGTAATCGCGCAATATGCGACGCAGCAATCGGTTATCTGTAGTAGGAATATAGTTATGATCGTCGAGCATGATAGAAGTCAAGGCCGATACATAAACCTTATACTTTGCTTCCTCTGGTATATAATGTGTTAGTTCAGGATTAAGCGCATGTATACCTTCAATTATGAGTACCGTATGTTCATCGATACACAACTTACGATCAATGAGCAATCGCTTGCCCATAGTGAAGTCAAACTTCGTCAGCTGCACCTCTTTTCCTTGTAGCAAAGCTGAAATCTGCTCATTAAAAAAAGGAAGATCTACTGCATATAGCGACTCAAAGTCATAATCTCCGTTTTCATCGAGCGGAGTATGTTCACGGTCGACAAAATAATCATCGAGCGACAGCGCAACAGGATGAAGTCCATTGGTCATCAGCTGTATCGACAGGCGTTTACTAAAAGTGGTTTTTCCCGACGAAGAAGGACCTGAAATGAGTACTACGCGTGCACCCCGACGATGAATATCATCAGCAATGCCGGCAATACGCTTCTCTTGCAAAGCTTCAGCCACATTAATGAGGTCAGTAGCATGTCCCATGCGACAAGCCGTATTAAAATCGCCCACAGTACTCACACCCAGAATTTCCTGCCAATCATGATGTTCACTAAAGACATTGAGCATCTTGTCCTGACGCACCAACTCTTCCAACATATCAGGATTATCACGATTAGGTACACGCAAAAGCAATCCATCGTGATACTGTTGCAGTTCAAACAAGTGTATCTTTCCCGTAGAAGCAAGCAAACTACCATAATAATAGTCGACTTTGTCATCCAATTTATAATAGGTACTATAAAGCTTTCCAGTCGTCTCAAGCAACGTTACCACATCGGTACGCCCTTCGCTACGAAATACCTCCACTGCCCTATCGGTAGGACAATTCACACGCTCTACAATCATATCAGCAGCAATAATATCTTGCATACGCTGCTTGATAACATCAACATCCTCTTGCGTAATAGAACGTCCTATACGGAGACTACAAAAATAACCTTTCGATACAGGATGTTCGATGATGATTTCGCCATCGGGATAGAGTTCTCTCACTGCCTTGGTAAGTACAAAAAAGAGAGTACGTACATAAGTACGCATACCCGAATCAGAAGTAATGTCAAGAAACTCTACATCCTTAGAATTATAAACCCTAAACGAAAGACCTTCAACCTTATTGTTCACACGAGCACTCACAGTACCATATGGCATATCTAATGCAAAGGCTTCATAAACCTCCTGTAAGGTGACACCTGGGACAAACTCACGTATATCCCCGGTATTGCGACAACGTATCTGTATCATAGTATCTACATTTGACGATGTAAATATATAAATAAAAATGTCAAGTCGCCATATTTGTTTAGATAAAAATATCTAAACAGTATCAAATACTGCGAACAGATGATTCAGCACTCAAGGCCAAGCGTTTTACAATAAGCACAAAGCCACCTGTCAAGATGAGGTTGAGTACCAAGGTAAGCACCGAGATGAGCAGTATAGGTCCACCGATATGATAGCCGAGGGCGATGAAGATAACTCCTGCCCCCACCTCACCACGGGTAAACATACCCACCGAGAGCGCCAGACGTTCCTTGAGCGAACGGTCACGGTAAAAGAGCATCGGCGTGAGTTTACCTATATTAGAGAGCAACGATACCATCACCACATGCAATACTATGCTCCCCCACGACATCATAGGCAGCGAAGCTATCACACTGCCCGTCTGCGCAGGAGCCTCCTCCATGTGGATGAGCGGCATGCTCATACCCACCAAAAGCATGAAGAGCAATGAAATCACCGACGCTGCACGGTCATCGGCCTTCGAAGCAGCATGCCCGTGCCTCATCACCATACCCAACACAAAGGCAGGCAATAGTACCTCGATATGTACGCTACCCTCTTCGCCGAAGAAGTGGTCGGTAAGAATATAGATAACGTAGGTGGCACCATAGACGATAGCCGAGTAGACGAGCAAGCTCTTCCAGTCGCAACGCAAGTCATAGGCTGACATCTTCTTCCAGCCTATCCATAGCAGCAGTACCACCACAACAAGTATCACTCCCATCTGCCACTGCATACCTATCATAGCTATCTGCAAAGGAATCATCAGCAATATGGTGTCAAGGTCATCAAAGATGGCCAATACCTGAATCTTCTTGTATATCCAACTCTTCTGAAGTCCGATAGCAGCCAGCATCGTAAACAAGATACCTGCCGAGGTGGGCGCTGCAAAGCGGCTCAAGAGGAGCGACTCCTTCCACACCGCACCTTGTGACCACCACTCCGAAGGCATCAGCACAAAGATGTAATACATCGCTATCAAGAGCCAAGGCATACCTGCAGCCAACATAGCCACGAAATAATCCTTAGCATAAGATTTAATGTTTGACTTATCGACCTCGAACTCACGCCCTACATTGATCATGATAAAGGCCAGACATACGCCGAGGAGTATCTCTATTCCATGTCGTGTATGTTCATAATTTGTTTCGGTTAATAACCCTGGCATCAGTTGCGACAGCAGCAGTCCAAGCATCAGCATCGCGGAGAATGACAAAACTTTCTTCATTGAGATTCTTCGTTCTTACTTATTTAATTAATCTATAATATCTTCAACTTGCAAAGATAATATAAAATACAATAATCTGCAAAACTTGCAAAGTACGGCTATATTATTACCAAGGATTGTCAATAAAAATACAAAATAAACTCCGATGCTTTGTACGGAGAGCATAAATAGTCTATTTTTGTATCGCACAAGAAGCGTTTTATTATGATATACCTCTTTATCCTGATTTTCCTCGGTGTGCTCTTCGGAGCCAATGCCTACATCCTTGCACGTATGGTGCAGGCTTTGCCTGCATTGCCTATGGCAGTGAAGGTCCTGATAGGCGTGTGTATGGCCATTGCCACATGTGGCGTGTTTCTCTCCATTGCCTTGCGCAGTAGCGGACTGCCTGCGGTGCTCTCGCGCGGACTATTCCAAGTAGGTTCCGTATGGCTGGTATTCCTATTATATATGGTGCTTATCTTGCTCGTGGCCGATGTGGTTGCATGGGTTGGTCTGAAGATTCCCTATCGCTTTTGGGTGTCTCTTGTGCTTTGCCTTGCAGTGCTTGTCACAGGCCATTATCGCTACAAGCACCCGAAGGTCAATGTGGTGCCCCTGTCGTTCGATAAGGAGTGTACCCTTGCCAAGCCACTCACCATCGTGGCAGTGAGCGATGTGCACCTTGGTGAAGGCACGGGACGCGAGGTGCTAGCCCGCTACGTAGACCTTATCAATGCGCAAAGTCCTGATGTCATCGTCATTGCCGGTGACCTTGTCGACAACAGCGTAGGCCCACTCTATCGCGACCACATGGCAGGCGAACTGGCCCGCCTCTCTGCTCCGCACGGTATCTTCATGGTGCCGGGCAACCACGAATACATCAGTGGCATCGAGGCTGTGGAGCAGTTCGTCAAGGACACTCCCATCACCCTCCTGCGCGACTCCATGGTAACACTTCCTGGAGATCTCCAACTCATCGGACGCGACGACAAGAGCAACTCCACACGCATCAGCTTGGATTCCTTGATGGCACGTACCGACAACACACGCCCCGTCATCGTGCTCGACCACCAACCCTACGGAGTGGCCAAAGCCGATAGCTTGGGCGTAGACCTCCTCTTCTGCGGCCACACCCACCGCGGACAGGTGTGGCCACTGACGTGGGTTACCGACCATCTTTTCGAGCAGAGCCACGGCTACCGTCGCTGGACGCATAGCCACGTCTACGTGTCGCAAGGACTCTCCCTCTGGGGCCCACCCTTCCGCATCGGCTCAGATAGTGAACTGGTAGTGTTTAAGATTGGGAAGAAACAGATGATATAAGATCCTCACTACATAGCGATAAAGAAATAAGTTTGGTTCTTCGTCGATTTAGGGGCAAGTTATTGCCCATCATTCTTCTAAAAATCCGCATACCATGTCATTCTGAACGAAGTGAAGAATCCCGCGCTGGGACAGAAAATTATACAGCAAGAGACTTTGCGAGATTCTTCGCTAACGCTCAGAATGACAGATACTATGAAAGATTTTCTTCCCCTAAATTGACGAAGAACCATAAGTTTGGGGATTTTTGGCTGAGGTGTCGGTAATGGCTTGTAATGCGCTGTGGTATTGATAAATAACGACCGACACCCTGGTGTGGGGGTGTCGGTCGTAAAAGATGTTTTCGGAATGCAAAGATTTTTGTTGCTACGGCATATCTTTAATCATCCAACAACATAGGCATAAATATCGTTTGCCAGAGGAGGTTGAAGTCGTCATCATCTTCAGTGTGTGAATATGTGACACGATATTTCATCGCTCCATTTTTGTCCAACTGTTGCTCTATCTTGTCAATGACAATCTCTCCAGCATTAGCTTCCGCGTATAGCTTGGGGAACTTCTCTTGCAGCAATTGTTCTGTATCGACATTGGTGTCAACGGCCAACCACTTTTGTGAAGTGCAAGCAGATAAGCTCACGACGAGCATAACGAGTGCGAAAAAGTACCTCTTCATAGTAGAAATGTTATCAGAAACCGATGCCGAGATGCACGCCCAAGCAATTTGTACCAATCGTGGGACCAAGGAAGATATGAGCGTTCTTATAGCAACGTACTCTGATACCAGGCTGCCAAGAAATAAAGGGATAGGCATCGCCAGGTTCATCATCAACGCCTCCATACCATTCTCCAGTTGCTGGATCCACCCAATAACTTTGTTCTACACGATAAACCCATCCTACACCTATTGAAAGGTCGCTATAAAAAGCGAATCTCTGGCGTGCACCCAAATGAAAGTAACGTCTAAAAGACAAAGCTGTAGTGATATAATCTATAGTTGCAGGCTCTGCATCTAAGTAGACACTCTGTTCTCCGACCATCAAACCCAATGTGCGCTTCTCGTCGATGCGTACACCGCCCGACAACACCGCACCACCAGTAAATATGCCTATATTCCCACGCAACGTAACCTCCGGCTTCCAATTCTTTCTTCCCTCAGCCGAGAAGCTCTCCTTGATGCTTTGGGCTTGCACAGAGGTCAATGAGAACAACATAATGACTGCGCAAGCTATGGTTTTTAATACGTTCTTTTTCATAATGTTCTGTTTTATGGGGAATTGTATGTTTGTTGAAGTCATATAGTTATATGGGCAGTTGAAACCCAAAAGTCATCAACTGCCCTTGTGTTAATTACTTAAACTGCACAATATTAGCCGAAGCACTGCAGGTCACCTTCACGTAGAACGGAGTGATCATTTGCGTCGAATAGTGCATGGTTGTATTGGTCAGTGTCTGCGAACCCTGAAGGTTGGCATTCTTGGTCATCTCGCTGACTGCATTGTTGTAGAGGGCTTTGCGGCTCAGTCCACCAATACCGAAGACGTAAGTTGCCGAAGCCTCACCATAGGCCTGGCCTACAACCTTGAAGTTGTTGTCAGACAATACCACCTGAGTCTGTGTGAGATTGTTCGATACTGTGCCTGCTACTCCTATACAACCTGTAAGAGAAAGAGTTGCTGCTACGAAAGCGCAAAGGGTCAAAAACTTTTTCATAATCTTAATGTGTTAAATAGATGTATGTTTTTGCAAATGTAATGTTTTATCTTTTGTCCTCCAATAATATACGCACAAAAAAAGCGCGGACAAAACTCTGTGTATTCGCTCTGAGGTCTTCGACTACCTTGCACCAAATATACGAGTAAAGCCCACGCCGATAGTGGCGTGAGCGTCATCGCTTTACTCTTGGTGCTTAGTGAAAGTGTCGAAGTTTCAGAAGCCAGAATCAAAGCTAAACGCTTTTCCAATATGTCTAAAATGTGCGTATCCGTTATACGCTATGCTTCATAGGCCATTCGTTTTATTCGTTAATATCGTTTTCTGAATTACAAATGTACTAAAACTTTTCAATACTCCGCACACTATCATCAGATTATTTTCAGTAGTACTGCTTTCCTCAATCTTTTATACAGCACTCAAAGCAAATGCCGCATCAAAAGGTATATGAACAGGATTATTCAAGTAATTCTTCCAA
>JAZRMG010000051.1:0-34574 GCA_045647345.1 Bacteroidaceae bacterium
TGGCAAGTTCGAGCTTGCCTATCGAAGTTCTTAAATCTGCCATGATAACTTATCTATTGAAAATACGGGACCTTCACTACATACACACACGTGACCCTCCTTGGTGTCCTCCACGCAGCAGAGGCAGGCACCTACGCCACAGGCCATCTTGTTCTCGAGCGACACCTCGCACGCCACGCCGGCACCCTTGGCCCAGCGAGCCACGGCCACCATCATCGGCTTGGGGCCGCAGGTATACACCTGGTCGAACTGCTCCTGTGCGAGCACCGAGTGCTGGGTCACATAGCCCTGCTCACCCACAGCACCATTCTCGGTGGTGATGAACACACGGCCCACCTTCTCATACTCGGCAATCTGCATCAGTTCGTTCTCCGTACGGCTACCGAGGAGGAAGGTAGGCTCTATGCCCATCTCCTTGAGTTTCATGCCGAGGTAGAGCAATGGGGCCACTCCCACTCCACCACCTACGAGCAAGGGACGCACCGAGGTGTCGGCGGGCAGGGTGAATCCGTTGCCCAAGGGGAGCACGATGTTGACGGTATCGCCCGCCTTGAGCGTAGCCATCCAGCGCGTGCCATCGCCCACGAGTTGCACCAGGAGTCCCAACTCATTGTTCTCCTTATCATAGTAATGTATAGATATGGGGCGGCGCAGCATCACACTGGGAGTCTGGTCTACACGCACCTCCACGAACTGTCCCGGGAGCATATCGGGCAACTGCTCGTCGGCAGTGAGTCGCAGCAGCACAGCCTGCTTGCCTACGGGCACCGTCTCACGAACCTTCAGGTCAAGAATAAACTTTTTCATATACGTCGTTTTTAGCAATGATTTTCTTTCAACTGACAAAGATAGGAATAAACGAGCGAAAACATATCAAGCTTGCTTGGATATTTTTCACAGCGAGTGCAAGTATCTTCATGGTTTACCATAAAGATACGTAAAAGCGAGCGAGAAATACCAAGTTTCAACGAGAGAATGTAAAAAAAAATACAACAAGTAAACATAAGCATGCCATGAGCTGTTATGTAAGAGCAACCAATCATACACTCCAAAGCTATACGATATGACACTTACATCATCATTCATCAGTAGAACAGCCGTTACTGACCCTATCACCGAATACCAATCACTACGCGTGATATATGCAATAGCTAAGATATACCGTAGTACTGATCCACACATCCGCCAAATAGTACGCGACATACGTCACGTAGTGGCAGCTTACAAATTGTGCGACAGAGAGACTGCACTTGCCTGTAACCGATACATAGTCACCAAATATCCCTCCATATATGAATATGCCATCTACTATGGGTTGCACCGCATGAACGAGCAGGAAATGCAACACCGCACCGAGCCACAGCTACAACATATGCTCTATTGTCTATGTGTATTCCTATACGATAATCTAAGGACACGTGTTGATGTTTAATGGGCACGATCCTATTAATATTCGTCCTAGCATGCGATAAATCCATACCTTTTTTGTACCTTTACGGCAAAATCGCAATGATGTATGGAGTTATTGAAACAATTATATAAAGAATACACTGGATGTGAGCCTGAATGGTGCCAACAACTCACCCCTGCAGGGTCGGCGCGTCGATACTATCGTATGGGCGCTGGAGAACACACGGCAGTAGGCGTGATAGGTACCTCAAGAAAAGAAAACAAAGCATTCGTTGCCATAGCACAACAGATGCGCTCTAAAGGACTTCCCGTACCTGAGGTGTATGCAGTAGCGGAGGATGCCATGCGCTACTTGCAGGAAGATCTGGGCAACGTATCGCTATTCGACTTGCTGACTGAGGCACAAAAGCGTGGTGGCTATGACGAGACCGACATGGAACCTTTGCGTATGGTGATGCGCCTATTACCCGATGTGCAGTGGTTGACAGCTGAAGGCTTGGACTTCTCGGTGTGCCACCCATCGCCCGAACTGAACCGACGAGGCATACAATGGGATCTGCACTACTTCAAATACTGTTTCCTTAAAGCTACAGGACTGGAGTTTGAGGAGGAGCGTCTTGAGGATGACTTTGAGCACTTAGCCGATGTGTTGCTGGTCGATACTGCCGACACATTCATGTATCGCGATCTACAATCGCGCAATGTGATGATACGCGACGGCAAGCCCTGGTTTATCGACTTTCAGGGAGGAAGGCGAGGACCTGCGGAGTATGATATAGTATCGTTCTTATGGCAGGCACGTGCACGATTTACTCCCGAAATGCGACGTGAACTAATAGACGAGTACTTACACTCGGCACGCCGCTACCGCTCGTTTGATGAAGAGGCATTCGCCAAAAGGCTGCAATACTTTATCCTCTTCCGTACACTTCAAGTATTGGGAGCGTATGGCTATCGCGGATACTTTGAACACAAGGCACATTTTGTGCAGAGTATACCAATGGCCATTAACAACCTGCGCTCTCTATTTTCCGAGAACGACTTTTCTGACATGCCCTACCTTAGCGACTTGCTACGTGAGATGATGGATCTGCCACTCTTTGCTATGCCGGAGGAGTCAAAAGAACTTACGGTGCACATCACCAGCTTCTCCTATAAGAAAGGAATACCAGACGACTCAAGTGGTAACGGAGGAGGATTCGTCTTTGACTGCCGTGCCATACATAACCCCGGACGCTACGATGAATATAAGCAATTTACGGGTATGGACGATCCGGTGATCACCTTTCTCGACAAAGAGGAGGCAATGCAAGAGTTCTTGGAACACGTATATGGCATTGTGGACTACTCGGTGGAAAAATACCGCTCACGCGGATTTACCCATCTGATGGTGTCGTTCGGCTGTACTGGCGGACAACACCGCTCCGTATATTCAGCAGAGCACCTCGCCACACATCTCGGCAAGAAGTATGGTGTACGAATCGTACTGGAGCATCGGGAACAAGGTATCGTGAAAATAGAGAATGGGAAAATATAAATTGTCAAACTGTAAATTAATATAATGATGTTTTTAATTGCTGATAGCGGATCGACCAAAACCGACTGGTGCCTATGCAACGAGGGTACCGTGATAGCCAACATACAGACACAAGGGATTAATCCTTATCATCAAAAGGAGGAGATTATAGAAGAAGTTCTGCACAATGAGCTGTTGCCGAAGCTGACTCAGCATCCTGAGTTCAACATTCACCTGCAAACCATTTTCTATGGTGCAGGGTGCGCAAATGACACAGCTTGTGGACGTGTAAAAGAGGCTGTCGTAAAGGTGTTGGGCACCACGGATATTACTATCCACAGTGATCTGCTGGGTGCCGCACGCGCGCTCTGTGGAAACGAAGAAGGTATCGCCTGCGTACTGGGCACCGGATCGAACTCGTGTCTCTACGACGGAAAGAAAATCATTGCCAACACTCCTCCGTTGGGATATATTCTCGGTGATGAGGGAAGCAGCGCTGTCTTAGGACGACGCCTCGTGGGTGATTGTCTCAAGAACCAACTTCCCGACACGTTGCGCGACGAGTTCTTTGCCGAGTATGAATTGACACAGGAGATTATCCTCGAGAAGGTGTACCGACAGCCTTTAGCCAACCGTTTCCTGGCCAATCTCACTCCTTTCCTCTCAAAACATCGCGATGTACCTGAAGTGCACCGTCTATTGGTGGAGAGCTTCACCGATTTCTTTGTACGCAATGTGAAGCAGTATCGCCGTCCATGGCTACCAATCCACTTCGTAGGATCTATTGCCAATGTCTTTGCCACTGAGCTTAAAGAATCAGCTGAAGGACTGGGCATGGAGCTGGGCACCGTTATGCGGAGTCCGATAGAGGGATTGATAAACTACCACACCAACAAAGACAGCTGACACAATACGATGATCCTATAAGATAAAGAAAGAGAGAGAGAAGCGATTTGCTTCTCTCTCTCTTTATAATTTATGGAGATAATATAGCAGTTACCCAATCCTTTCAAAATCTCGCGTTGGTTATTGCCAAATTTATTGGACTACCAACTTTGCACTTACGGTACTGGCACCCTCATAGGTCAAAGTTGTGGGATAACCTCCAAAAAGAGGCCCTTGCGCATGGAAGTCATAGGTAGCCCTGAAATGCACTTCATAAGAACCGGCTTCGCCGGGAGCTCTAAAGGTCCACAGCGGTGGACATGAATGTTTGTGCGGAGCAATCTGTTTCATCTCATTTTTACTGAGTTCCTCACCTGTAGAGTTTTTGACACTCCAATAGTAAGTTGCATATGTGATATATGCACCCGATTGTAGCACTGGCATAAATACCGTCACAGAATCACCACGAGAACATGAGGAGATTGTCTTCACCTTGTTCTGGTTATCCAAAGTGATCGTTGAAGGAGCATCCTTTGTAAACTGTAATGTTCCATAATACTCTGGAGCTTCATTGAGCATCTGTTCAGGCTCACATGCCACAAGAGCCAACATGAGAACCAAAATGCTGCATGCAAAACCATATTTTGTCTTCATACTACACCCCAAACTTAAAGATTTATAAAGATCTCATCCATAGATTTACGGTTTTTATCGGGGATGTCAGCCGAAGCAGGATAACCTATCGGGATGAGGGCGACAGGTTCATAAGGAGCCTCGATACTGAAGAGCTCACGGCAGAGTTCGACATCAAAATTACATACCCAACACGTACCGAGACCAACCTCTGCTGCTGCAAGACAAAGATGCTCTACAGCAATGCTTATATCAATATCAGCATGATCCTTAGGCTCGGAACGACGACGCTTCCATGACTCATCATGATTGCTGCAGGCAATGATATATACAGGAGCCTCATTAAACCAATCGCGATGGTAGCAACGACGTATCTTCTCACAATCTTCAGACTTTGTAAGTACATAAAAACGCCATGGCTGCAAATTGACCGCCGAAGGGGCAAGGCGCACACACTCCATCACATACTGAAGCTTCTCGGACTCGATGGCACGCTGTTCATAAGAACGTACCGAATAACGGGACTGTACTAACTCTAAAAATGTCATTTTCTCTATTATCAATTAATTAAACATCATATTTAGTTCTCTATTCTTATTCGAACCGCATAGCCTTGGTAGGATATATACGCGATATCAACAATGAAGGGAGTATAAGTACCAAGGCTGACAGAATAAACATCACAATATTGACAGTAACAATAAAAAGCCAATCAAACTCAATAGGCACACAATCCAGATAGTAGTTTGCAGGATCAAGCGGAATTATATGAGTACACTTCTGTATGAGGCAAAGGCCCAACCCGAAGACGTTCCCCCAAAACATTCCCCTACATACGATCAAAAGGGCAAAATAGAGGAAGATCTTGCGGACTGACTCATTGGGAGCACCCAAAGCCTTGAGTATACCAATGAATTGAGTTCGTTCGATAATAAGGATAAGCAAACCCGCTATCATCGTAAATGAAGCCACTCCCATCATCAGTGCAAGGATAAGCCATACATTCATATCAAGTACACCGAGCCAAGCAAAAAGTCCGGGATTTATATCCTCAACAGACTGAACCAAATACTCTTCACCATACTTGTCGAGCGTGCGATCGAGCAGCGTACCCAACTCCCAATTCATGTCCTCAACCTCATTGAAACGGACAAGCTGCAACTCAACACCTGTCACCTGATCGGGTAACCATTGGTTGAGATTCTGCACTGCCTTAAGATCGGTGAGTACAAAGATACGGTCGTACTCACTCATCCCTGTATCGTAAATACCTGATACCGTATAACGGCGCACACGCATGGAACCTTGCAGAAAATAGGAGTCGACCTTATCGCCCACACTGAGAAGCAGCTTATCTGCAATAGTACGCGAGATGAGAATTGAGTTTGAGGCCTTATCCTCCGAAAATTCGGGAAGTACACCCTCCTGCAAATAGTCTGTATAGAAACTTAAGTCGTAGTCTTCACCTACTCCCTTGAGCACATAACCCATAAAACCATGTTCAGTACGAAGGACACCAGGCTTGGTAGCATAACGCTGCACGTGTGCTATGCCATCCATAGTGCTGAGCATATTCACAAATGCCGAATCGGCCGACACGGGTTCTGCCTCATAGTTTTGCGCACTCGAATAGTTGCTTATATGCAAATGTGAGCCAAAGCCTACAGCCTTTTCCCTGACCTCGTATTTGAAACCGAACGATACGGCAATCGTCACCAACATCACAGCCAAACCTAACGATATACCAATCTGTGCAATGAATACAGCAGGACGCGACACCTTGCGCCCCTCCTGTTCATTATGATATAGACGTCGGGCTATATATGACTCGTATGACATGCGTCAGATAAAGACTTTTAATTACTTTATTGTTCGTCCAGGATATGCCTCTAACGCCTTTTGCAGCACGATGAGTGCACGCTGCAAATCATCTTTCTTCAACACATAGGCTATGCGCACCTCATTACGTCCTGCACCTGGCGTAGTGTAAAAACCGCTTGCAGGAGCCATCATCACAGTCTCACCCTCATAATTAAACTCGCTGAGACACCACGCACAGAACTTCTCGCTATCATCGACCGGCAAACGAGCTACGGTATAAAAAGCTCCCATGGGTATCGGACTATACACTCCAGGAATACGATTGAGTCCGTCAATAAGGCACTTACGACGTTCCACATATTCATCATAGGTCTCACGTGTATAAGTCTCAGGTTCATCAAGTGATGCCTCTGCAGCAATCTGTCCGATTAGAGGAGGACTAAGACGTGCCTGGCAGAACTTCATCACCGCATCGCGCAACTGTTTGTTTTTCGTAATGAGCGCACCGATGCGAATGCCACACTCTGAATAACGCTTCGATACTGAATCGATAAGCACAACATTATCCTCAATACCCTCTAAATGACAAGCCGAGATATAGGGAGAACCGGTATATATGAACTCACGATACACTTCATCAGAGAACAAATACAAATCATACTTTTTCACGAGGTCACGTATCTGGTTCATCTCACGACGGGTGTAGAGGTAACCCGTAGGATTATTAGGATTACATATCATGATTGCCTTAGTGCGCTCGTTGATGAGTTCTTCGAAGCGCTCTACTTTAGGCAAACAGAAGCCTTCCTCAATAGTAGTAGGGATAGTACGGATAACAGCACCTGCTGAAATCGCAAACGCTTGATAGTTAGCATAGAATGGGTCGGGCATGATAATCTCATCGCCAGGATTCAGACAGGCAAGGAACGAAAACAATACCGCTTCAGAGCCTCCTGTGGTGATGATAATATCATCAGCCGTAAGATTAATGTTATAATTGGCATAATAACCTACCAATTTCTCACGATAGCTGCGATAACCCTGCGATGGACTATATTCCAAGACCTTACAATCGACATTGCGAATAGCATCAATAGCCGCCTGTGGAGTAGGCAGGTCAGGCTGACCGATGTTCAGGTGATAAACATGTATACCGCGTGCCTTGGCTTCATCAGCCAAGGGTACTAACTTACGAATAGGTGAGGCAGGCATCAATGTGCCGCGCTGTGATATCTGTGGCATAATTTATATTTACGTCTAATCCATCTAAGAAGCTACAAATTTAATGCATTTCCCTATAAAAAACGAGCACAAACACAAAAAACTCATTTATTTTCCAAATAACGGTCCAGTTGCGGCAATACAGATACGACGAGCGGACACATCAAAGTAGAGATCAGCATTGTCGAGAAAGGCTGATATGGCACCACATTGTGCCAACTCATCAAGTGTACCTGTCTGCAGTCCCTCGCAGCCCAACAGCCAGATATAATCGGCTGTTTGGAAGGCAATATCGAGATCATGACTCGAAAGCACAATAAGCTTATGTTGCTCATGTGCCAAACGACGCAGAAGCTGCATCATGGCAATCTTGCTCGGATAGTCAAGGAAAGCGGTAGGCTCGTCGAGAAAAATTATTGGAGTTTGCTGTGCTAGAGCCTTGGCTATCATGGCCTTCTGATATTCGCCATCGCTCAGCTGATGTATCTTTCGGAAACGCAACTCTTCGATACCAACGAGAGATATTGCCTCGGCAACTACTGTAAGATCTGACTTGGATAGTGTGCCCCAAAAATTGGTGTAGGGAACACGACCTAACGCTACGATTTCCTCTACGGTAAGCTCAGCTGAGTTTTTCTTACCTGTGAGCACCACTCCGATAAGTTCGGACAGTTTCTTCGGAGTGTATGTACCTATAGACACACCTTCTATACACACATCACCACGCAACGGAGCGAGAAATCCCGACATTGTACGCATCAAGGTGGACTTCCCCACCCCATTGGGACCAATCAGACAGGTGAGTTTGCCACAAGGGAGTGAGGCATTCAGAGCTTCAGCCACTACTGTGCGCCTGTCATCATCATCGTACCCTATATGAAGGTTATGCAATTCAAGCATAGCGGTAAAATTAAAGCAGATTCTTAGAAAGTAATGAAATTGAAATGAGGGTGTGTCCGCTGTTTGGGCACACCCTCATCATTGGATATAGCAAATGATATTGCTATCAGAGGATTGTATTTACAGTTTCGAGCATACCGACTTTCTGAATACTATCAAGATACTCTACAACAAGGTCTGTCAAACCAGGAATCTCGTTGAGATTGCTCTTCCAGATGCTCTCCTCAGCCAATACCCCCTCGGCAACCTTGCGAGTGTCGCCAGTTGCCCACAAGTCCTTGAGCAAAGACATGATTTCAGGAGCGTCGTTAGGAATAATCTCGGCACCATCTTCGCGCACACCACCCTTGTAATAGGTAATGATAGCAGCAAGACCAAGCACAAGTCCCTTAGGAAGCTCTCCCTTTCGTGCGAGATAAGTCTTGAGACCAGGAAGGTCGCGTGTCTCGTACTTGGGGAATGAGTTGAGCATAATGCTGGTTACCTGATGATCAACAAAAGGATTCACAAAGCGTTCCAACACATCACCCGCAAACTTCTGTAATTCTTCCTTAGGCAAATTAAGTGTCTCCATTAACTCTTCATACATCACCTTGTTGATATACTTACCGATAACAGGATGCTGGCATGCATCACGCACGATATTTACACCTGAAAGATATGCCACCGGAGAAAGCACTGTATGAGGACCATTGAGCAAAGTCACCTTACGTTCGTGATAGGGCTCTTCAGAAGGAACAAAGAGTACATTGAGACCAGCCTTGTCAGCAGGGAACTCCTCTGCAACTGCTTGTGGAGCCTCGATAACCCAAAGATGGAAGAACTCTCCCTGTACAACAAGATTGTCGTCATAATCGAGCTTTGCCTTAATCTCATCAATTTCCTTACGGGGGAAACCGGGAACAATACGGTCAACAAGCGTTGCATACACACCGCATGCGTTGAGGAACCAATTCTTGAAGTCCTCACCGAGATCCCATAATTCAATATATTGCAAAATACACTCCTTAAGCTTGTGGCCGTTAAGGAAGATGAGTTCGCAAGGAAATACAATGAGTCCCTTGGTCATATCACCTTTGAAATACTCATAACGATGATAGAGAAGTTGAGTGAGTTTTCCAGGATATGACGATGCAGGCTTATCAGTCAACTTGCATGCAGGATCAAAAGCGATGCCAGCCTCAGTCGTATTGGAGATTACAAAACGAATCTCGGGTTGCTCAGCCAAACGCATAAACTCATCGTTCTGTGTATAGGCATTCAAAGCACGACTGATAACATCAATCTTTGTCAAGCTATTGACTGGTTTACCATTGTCAAGTCCCTGAAGATTGACATGATAGAGGCAATCTTGTCCATTCAACATATCGATCATACCCTTTTCGATAGGTTGCACTACAACCACACTTCCATTGAAGTCAGTCTTCTCATTCATATTGTAGATAATCCAATCAACAAATGCACGAAGGAAATTTCCCTCACCAAACTGAATAACCTTCTCTGGACGGACGTTCTTATGCGCAGTCTCTTTGTTCAATGCTTTCATAGTAGTCAGTATTTTTTTATTGTATATTAATAGCCAAGGATCTTCTCAATCTCTTCGAACTCCTTGCCCATATTGAGCATGTAGTAGCATGTGTAAAGACCATTAGTCCATGCATTTTTCACATCAGGATCTGTTCCATCATCAATCTTGCGCAAGTGCTCATAGATGGGAAGAGCCAATTTGTAATAACCGTTGATTTCTTCCTTCTTTGCCTTATAAGCCTTGCTCTTCACATCCAATGTAGAAGCAGCATCACTCAAATCTTGAGCAATCTGGCAATAACAGATACCAAGGTTACGATAAGCTCCTGTATAGTTAGGATCCTGCTCGATACAAATCTTATATTCCTCAATAGCCTTGTCAAGTTCCTTCATGTTTTGGAACACAAAACCCTTTACAAAACGGAAGATGGGAAGAGGATTCTTCGCCAACATCTCATCAGCAAAGGCCATGAGTTCTTCAGGCTTACCATTATTATTATAGTAAGAAATCAGATTAGAATAGAAATACTCTACCGCAGGATACTTCTCCACACCGAGTTTCAATGTCTCGAGCCAATTTGCAGTATCATTGAGGTTGATATATGCCATAGCCTTATACTCGATAGCTTTCTGAGCAATATCCTCCTTATTCATAGCAAGATCAACATACTTAAGTGCTTTGTTGTAGTCTTCGAGCTTCAGACCTGCAAGAGTTGCATAATATGCAATCTCATACATCAATGTATCTGTCTCTGCATAGTTGAGTGAAGCAAATAGAGGAGCATCAGCTACATCAATATATTTAGAGAACAAATCGAATGCTTTCTCATTATTATTTTCATTGAAGTAGGTAACACCACCGCTGACAAGGTTGATGCGCACACCAGAAAGCAAATTTGTAAGTTCGGGACGATACTTGACAACAACCTTACCCTTCTCATCAGGTACCTGTTCCAAATCATCACACTTCAAGTAGTAGTCAAACATTTTCATAAGGCTACCGAAAAACTTGTCCTGATTGTAGGGCTGCTGAAGATACATCTTCTCGTTCTCCTGGTTGTAGTACTTTTCTTGAATCTTACCAGCAGTATACCATGTATCAGGATTTGATGCTGTATGCTTGTTCTCCATAGCTGCCTCAATGAGCGCATTGGCCTGATCCATATTGCCATCAGGAGCGTTGAGTACACCCTGTGCTTCTCTTAACACCTTGTTTGCAGCCTTAATCTCTGCCTTCAATGCTTTAGCAGCTTCCTTAGCAGCCTTTGCTGCGGCCTTATCGTCGACCTGCGCAAATGATACCGATGCCGACATCACTGCTGCTGCCATTAATAATAATACCTTTTTCATACTTTTAATGATTTAGTGATTATTGAATACGTTATTTACATTATTATTCGTTGGTTTGTTCGTTGTTATCCACGTTATCAGATGTTTCTACGATGGGGGCTTCGCCCTCTACCACTTCAGCATCTTGAATTTCGGGTTCCTCGGTCTCGGTGGTCACCTTACATACTGAGCTGATCTGGTCGTTACGCTTACCCAAGTTGATGAGGCGCACACCTTGTGTAGCACGACCCTGGATACGTACATCGGATACCTTAAGACGGATTACCACACCAGACTTATTGATAATCATCAAGTCATTGTCATCGGTCACGGTCTTGATAGCAACAAGTTTGCCGGTTTTCTCGGTGATGTCGAGTGTCTTCACACCCTTACCACCACGATTGGTGATGCGGTATTCCTCTACATCGCTGCGCTTACCATAACCCTGCTCTGATACTACCATGATGTTTTCATACTCAGCATCGTTGATAACAATCATGCCGATTACCTCATCCTGACCATCTTCGTCAAGTGTCATACCTCGTACACCTGTCGCTGTACGACCCATCTCGCGAACCACACCTTCATGGAAGCGGATGGCACGACCATTCTTGTTGGCCAAGATAATCTCGTTGTCACCATTGGTCATTACTACCTCGATTACGCGATCATCCTCACGGATGGTGATGGCGTTCACACCATTGGTACGGGGACGTGAGTAGGCCTCCAGGCAAGTCTTCTTCACCACACCGTTCTTGGTACAGAATACGAGGTAGTGTGAGTTCACGAAGTCCTTATCGGCAAGGTTCTTCACATGTACGAATGCGTTGACCTTATCGTCGGGCTCGATGTTGAGCATATTCTGGATGGCACGTCCCTTTGAATTCTTCGTACCTTCGGGAATCTCATATACCTTGAGCCAGTAGCAGCGTCCCTTCTGGGTGAAGAAGATCATGGTGTTGTGCATGGTAGCCATGTAGATGTACTCTACGAAGTCGGCTTCACGGGTGTCGCTACCCTTTGATCCTACGCCGCCACGGTTCTGTGTGCGGAACTCGCTGAGCGGAGTACGCTTGATGTATCCGAGGTGTGAGATGGTGATCACCATTTCGTCATCAGCATAGAAGTCTTCGGGATTGAACTCCTCTGAAGAGTATACAATCTCAGACTTGCGGTCGTCGCCATACTTCTCGGCTACTTCGATGAGCTCGTCCTTCATCACCTGCTTGCATAGGTCGTCATTGACGAGGATCTCCTTCAAGTGAGCGATGAGCTTCATTGTCTCATCATAGTCAGCATGAAGTTTCTCCTGCTGCAAACCAGTGAGTTGGCGCAAACGCATCTCTACGATAGCACGTGCCTGTCTTTCACTCAAGGCGAAGCGTTCCATCAGACCAGTGATTGCATCGGCAGGAGTTTGAGCAGCCTTGATAATACGAATCACTTCATCAATATTATCTGAAGCAATAATTAATCCTTCCAAGATGTGTGCATGCTCTTCAGCCTCGTTTAGATCATACTTAGTACGACGGATAACCACCTCGTGACGGTGCTGTACGAAGTACTTGATGCAGTCGCGCAATGAGAGCACCATGGGGCGGAGCTTGTCGTTGTGCTCGCCACAGGGCACGAGGGCTACGCTATTAACGCTGAAGGCGGTCTGCAACTGAGTCATCTTGAAGAGCTTGTTGAGCACCACGCTGGCGTTGGCATCGCGCTTCACGTCTACCACGATGCGCATACCGTCCTTGTCTGACTCATCGTTAACGTTGCTGATGCCGTCAATCTTCTTGTCGCTCACGAGGCCTGCGATATACTTGATGAGCTCGGCCTTGTTCACGCCATAGGGGATCTCGGTCACGATAATCTTGTCGTGGTTGGCATCGGTCTCAATCTCAGTCTTGGCACGCATTACCACACGTCCACGACCGGTCTCGTAGGCCTCCTTCACGCCAGCCATACCATATATATATCCACCGGTGGGGAAATCGGGAGCCTTCACATACTGCATCAGCTCCTCGGTAGTGAGCTCAGGATTGTCGATGTAGGCTACACAAGCGTCGATCACCTCACGCAGGTTGTGTGTGGGCATATTGGTTGCCATACCTACAGCGATACCTGTAGCACCATTCACCAAGAGGTTGGGGATACGGGTCGAGAGCACGCGGGGCTCCTTGTCCTTACCGTCATAGTTTTCTTGGAAGTCTACAGTCTCCTTATAGATATCCTGCATCATATCCTCACCAATCTTACGCAAGCGAGCCTCAGTATAACGCATAGCAGCGGGACTATCACCATCGACTGAGCCGAAGTTACCCTGACCATCAATCAAGGTGTAACGCATAGCCCAATCCTGAGCCATACGTACGAGTGAGCCGTAGATTGATGAGTCACCATGAGGGTGGTATTTACCCATCACGTCACCGACCGTACGGGCTGACTTACGATAACCTTTATCCGAGGTATTACCCTGCTCCATCATGCTGTACAGGATTCTTCGGTGAACGGGCTTGAGTCCGTCGCGCACATCGGGCAACGCACGTTCCACAATCACCGACATAGAGTAGTCGATATACGATTTGCGCATTTCCTGCTCTATATCGACCTTAATAATTCTGTCTTGATCTAAATTCATATTTCAATAGTAGTTCTATCCGAATGTAAAAACGTGTAAAATTACACATTTTCCACAACATGGCAAAGTTTTATTCGACAAAAAAGTTTTTAATGTTTTTTTTAGCCGTCCGCATTCACTTTCGTTCATTTTATTTTGGTTGTTCATAAGCATTACACTATATTTGCAAATTGTAATCACACCATATAATATATAATTATCGGAACGAAAACATGAAAAAAATATGTTTATCCTTGTGCCTATGCTTAGGATTAGGTACAGCCATAGCGCAAGTAGACTCTCAATATGACAAAGGTTGCATCAAAAAAATCAACGGACGTGTATTGTTTCAAGACACAATATATACCACACTTCCTGTTGATGACGCTTTTGCCCGTACTGAAACATGGGCTCAGCAGCGCTTCACCAAACCCAACGTCATCGTTTCTAAGTTTGTAAACAACGACATCAACACCCATACAATAAACCTCACAGCAGAAGAATATCTCGTCTTCACCAATCGTTTATTCGTTTTGGATCGCACACGCATCAATTATTGGGTAGAGATGCAATGCCACGAAGGGTTCACCACCCTCAAGATGACGCGTATCAATTACTGGTACGAAGAGGAGCGCGATGGTGGCAGCAAATTCAGCGCCGAGGAGACTATCACTGACGAAAACGCCTTCAACAAGAAGGGGACCAAGCTACTCAAGGAACAGGGAAAATTCCGCAAAGGCACCATCGATTTCTTCGACCGTTGTGTGACAGAATTAAGTAAAGCATTAACAGAATAAGAACGTACAGATTCTCAAAGATGAAACGCAACGAGCTTCGCAATCTCCTTAACAGTCTCTTTTTAGTAGGCTTCCTTATCGCCCTAATTCTTTATTTTGCGATTCCAGAAGATCGCACAGCTTTCCTTGTTGTAAGCGTTATCACTATGGGTATCAAAATAGCCGAGTATATCGTACGCTTCTTCAGATAACAAGAAGATATACCTTATGCGCAAGATATTCATTGGGCTCATTGCTGCACTAAGCATAAGCACCACACTTCATGCACAGCAACCTCTGCAGCGAGTAGGCGAACAAATGAACATGGGTAGCACTCCCCCAACCTTCAACCAGCAAGGGCTGACAAATGGAACAACCACAGGACGCGACAGCAGTGTGGTAGACCGAGGCGTTCCGCACGATGTGAGAATGTTCTGCATAGACCCCACGTTGGGCACCATCATCCCCGTAGCCACCGACACAGCCATCTATAATTTTCAGAATCTACACTTTACCGATGGCTTGAATGGTGAATATAGCCATTTGGGCAATATGGGGTCACCGCGTCTGTCGCGCATATTCTTTAACCGTACTCAAGAAGACGATTTTCTTTTCACCGATGGGTTGGACTTCTTTCTCACCGCACCCGATGAATTCAGATTCACCAACACCAAATCGCCTTGGTCAAACGTGACCTACTATCGCGCAGGCAACAAGATTAACGGTGAAGAGCGATTCAAAGGTCGCTTCGGGGTCAACAGCGGAAGGCGTACTGGTATAGGATTCAATATCGACTATCTCTATGGCCGCGGACTATATGATCACCAGTCTACAGCCTACTTTGACGGCAGTCTCTATGGTTATCACCACAGCGATCGCTATGGTATTAATCTCCTTTATAGCTACGATAAACTTCGTTTGGCAGAGAATGGCGGTATCACAGACGATCGTTACATCACTAATCCAGAAGCGATGGCTGAAGGCAAGAAGACATACCGCCCTGCCGACATGCCTACCAATCTGCAGAAAACATGGAACGAAAATCTGATTCACACCCTTTTTCTTGCACAAGACTATAGCCTCGGCTACTACAAAGCACGAACCGATAGTCTACCCGATACCATTGTCGTACATCACGACTTTGTACCCGTGAGTAAAGCCTTCCACACTTTGGAAATCAGCAGCAAAAACCGCCGTTTCATTGACTACGCGAACACCAAGGACTATTACGTTCACGACTATCTGCCCTATGACTCTATTGACGCCACCAATTATCTTCGCATACGCAACACTATAGGGCTCACCCTCATCGAAGGACTTAATCAGTGGATTCCTTTCGGAGCGTCGGCATATGCCACGTATGAGTACCGTCAGTTCACCCTACCCGATAGTATTGGCGGTACGGGACGCGACCATACACATACCTATAAAGAAGGCGATCTTATCCTCGGAGGAAATCTCCTCCGCACCACTGGAGAAGCGTTCCATTTTAACGCTACAGCTGAAAGTGTATTGGCAGGTACTCACTTCGGAGACTTCCGCGTTAAGGGAAATGCCCATCTCAACTTCCGTCTCGGTGGCGAAACCCTACGTCTCAGTGCCGAAGGATATATAAAGAATGAAAAGCCCTCATTCTACTATAGCCGTTACCACTCACAGCACTATTGGTGGGACAACGACCTTAACAGAGAGTTCCGCACACGCCTCGGCGGTAGCATTAGCATAGACCATTGGCACACCAAACTCTATGCAGGAATAGAAAATATAAAAAACTACACCTATCTGGCCGGCACTCCCTATATCCCCCCTACGAGCATAGAGAGCAACACACCTATCAGTCTCAGCGACATCACTGCTCGCCAGTACGAAAAAAACTTACAAGTCCTAAGCACAACGCTCTATCAAGACTTTAAGTTCGGTGTACTACATTGGGACAATGAGGCTACCCTACAGTACTCTTCCGACGAGAAGGTACTGCCTCTCCCTCTTGTGAATATCTACAGTAACCTCTATTTGAAGTTCATCTATGCTAAAGTGATGCGCATACAGATTGGTGCCGACATGCGATGGTTCAGCCGCTACTATGCCCCTGACTACGCCCCTGCATTGGAACAATACTTTGTACAAGAGGGTGAACAACGTATTCAAGTGGGCGGATATCCCTTCATAAATGCCTACGCCAACTTCCATCTCAAGCAGGTACGTTTCTACGTCATGTATCACCATGTCACACAAGGTACACTCAAACAGACCAATTCGTTCCTCGTACCACACTACCCTATTAATCCGCGCATGCTCAAGCTTGGACTGTCATGGAACTTCTGGGACTAAGCAGCGTTAAGAGGTGAACACCAATTGTTAATTATTAATTCATTTTTCAAATCAAAATGATACGTTGGGGAGTTATCGGATGTGGCGAAGCCACAGAAAAGAAAAGCGGACCCGCCTTCGCACAAATCGAGGGTTCAAAGATTGAAGCCGTCATGAGCCGCAGTGCCGAACGTGCACAATCCTATGCTGAACGTCATGGCATCAAGAAATGGTACACCAATGTAATGGATATTATTGAAGACCCTAATGTCAATGCCATATACATTGCCACCCCACCCTCATCACATGCCACCTATGCCATTATGGCCTTGCGTGCAGGAAAGCCCGTATATATAGAGAAACCCATGGCTGCCTCGTACGAAGACTGTATACGAATCAATCGCGCCAGCGAAGAGACCGGTATTCCCTGCTTCGTAGCCTACTACCGCCGCTACCTCCCCTATTTCCGCAAGGTCGAAGAACTTATTCCTCGAGTAGGCAAGGTTATCAATGTACACATCCGTCTAGCACAGCCTCCACGTGAGTTTGATGGTTCAACAGGTGATGCTATGCCGTGGCGCGTACAAGCCAATATTGCCGGAGGCGGCTACTTCTATGACCTTGCTCCGCACCAACTCGACCTTCTGCAACACTACTTTGGCTACATCATCGAAGCAAAGGGTTACACTGCCAACCGCGGCGGCCTTTATGAGGCCGAGGACAGCATCAGCGCAACCTTCCGTTTCGACAACGGCCTTGTAGGCAGTGGTTCTTGGTGTTTCGTGGCTCACGAAAGTGCCCGCGAAGACCGTATCGAGATCATTGGCGACCAAGGCATGCTATGCTTTTCCGTCTTCACCTACCAGCCCATCGAACTCAACGACAGCACTGGACACCACGAGTTCAGTATACCTAACCCCGAGCATGTGCAACAACCACTCATCGAAAACATCGTCCGTCATTTGCAGCGCCGCGACATCTGCACTTGTAACGGTATCAGTGCCACACCCACCAACTGGGTCATGGACCGCATTTTAGGCAAAATCTGATTCAAATATGACCACGACTCTTCGGTCATATACAACAATAATGTATGAGTAAGGGGCTGCCTCAAGGCAGCCCCTTACTCATTTTTCACTTGATACCTACTGCGGCAAGGTAACACGGAACATATCGCTGTGTGTGTGCTCACGCAATAGTATTTCCTTCATCTTAGCTATCACTTCTGGGTGTTGTGCAGCGATGTTATTATCTTCGTGAAGGTCGGTTGCGAGGTCATAGAGTTCGCAGTTACCTCCTCTGACCACGAGTTTCCAGTCACCCATACGCAGAGCCATCATGTTGGTCTCGTGAAACTCCCAATAGAGGAAGTCGTGCTTCTCCTGCTCGCCCTCACCCAGCAAGGTGGGTGCGAAGGAGAGGCCATCGAAGTATTCCTTACCCTCCTTCACCAGTCGAGGATTAGCGTATCTCTCCACATAGTTGTCGATACCTGCGACGTCGCAGAAGGTGGGCATGAGATCGTAGAAGGCCAGTTGGTGGTCGTTCACCGCACCAGCTTCAATTTGGCCGGGCCACCATGCAATGAAGGGTACACGTATGCCACCCTCTGTTGTCGAGCGTTTGGTACCGCGCAGCAGTTTCTCGGTATTGAAGTAGTCAGGGTCGGCACCTCCCTCGGTATGAGGACCATTGTCGCTAGTAAAAATCACCAATGTATTCTTATCGAGTCCCTTGCGACGCAATAGGTCGAGCACTTCGCCTACATGCTTGTCGAGACGAGTCACCATAGCAGCAAATTGCTGATGTCCCACATCTGTGGGATTGTAGCGTGAGTTGGCATCGCCACCATAGCTCTTCTCCACGCTGAAAGAGCTTTGATAGGCCTTGAAGATAGAATCTTCAGGCTGTGCCAGTTCGGCATGTGGCAACGTGTAGGTGAGAACACCAAAGAAGGGTTTATCGGGTGTCTGCTCGTCAATCCATTTCATGGCACGTTGGTGTATGAGGTCGGCCGAGTAGTCGCGGCGATTCTTATAATCAGCACCATGCATCGCATAGTCGATATTGTTTTCCAATATTTCGCGACGCACCTCTTCATCCTTTCCACGCGTATAAGCATTAAGGAAGTTAGGATAGTAGAGGTGAGCCTGGAACTGGCACATGAAGCCGTAATATTCGTCAATGCCACGTGTCGCTGGCGTTGAGATTGAACCCTCGTATCCTCCGGCCCACTTGCCGAACATACCCGTAGTATAGCCATTGTCCTTCATAATCTCGGGCAATATCACGTGTGCGGTGTCATAAGGCTCCTGTCCCGTCTGCACGGGGTCTTGGTTGTTGCCATACATCATGCTACCGATGCGGTATTCCTTGTTTCCGCGCACTTTGGTGTGTCCAGTGTGCTGTCCTGTCATGAACGCAGCACGCGAGGGGGCACTCACGGGACTACCCGCATAAGCTTGAGTAAAGCGCATGCCCTCACGTGCCATGCGGTCAAGGTTTGGAGTGCTGATATACTCCTGTCCATAACAACCCACATCAGCATAGCCGAGATCATCGCACATGATATAGAGGATGTTGGGGCGTGCAGGTTGTTGTGCCTGCTGTGCCTGTATTCCAGGAGTAGCCATCAGTCCACAACCAAGAAGTAGCCATTGTTTATTGTCCATAGTCATATCTGTTATTTATCGTTCGTATCCTCAAAGATAGAGTAGGATTACAATTATTCCTGTTCACAAAGGTACGAAACATTACCCATCAGCACAAATTTTCGGGACAAAAGTTATAGTAAAGACTGTAGAGGGAAGCAATAACTCGAGACGTTTTGAGCAAGTGCTACATTATTTCTTTTTCAATAGGCTGAACCGATATTTTTTTTTAACTTTGCGACCTATAGCAGCAATATAAGCATTAATTAAACACAACATTATGATCGGTAAAAAAACTAAACACACGCTACTTATGGCAACAACCGTCATGGCAGGAGCCTTGTGCTCATGCACAGACAAACTCGAGCCCGGTTTCATCGGTAAGCACGAGATCAAGATTGAGAGTGGGCGCATGACTCCCGAAGCCCTTTGGGCTATGGGCCGCATCGGCGGCATGAGCGTATCGCCCGACAACAGCACCATCGCTTATGGTGTATCATACTACAGCGTACCTGAGAACAAGAGCCACCGCGTGCTCTACACCATGGACGCCAAGGGCAAGCACCAACGCATGCTTACCACAACGACCGCCAATGAGGGCGATGCCGTATGGATCAAGGGAGGCACCAAACTGGCCTTCCTGAGCAACGCTAGTGGCAGCAACCAGTTGTGGGAGATGAACCCCGACGGTAGCGACCGCCGACAACTCACCAACACCGAGAAGGGCCTCGAAGGATTTGCCTTCTCGCCCGACGAGAGCAAGGTGCTGCTCGTGATGACCGTGCAGAACGGTCCCAGCACCGTAGACAAGCACCCCGACCTGCCTCTCACCACAGGACGCGTCATCAACGACCTCATGTATAAGCATTGGGACGAGTGGGTAGACGAGATCCCCCACCCCTTCCTTGCCGACTTTGACGGCAACGCAGTGACCAACCCACGCGACATCCTAGAAGGTGAACTCTATGAGTCACCTATGCGCCCCTTCGGCGGCATGGAGCAGTTCTCATGGAGCCCCGACGGCAAGACCATCGCCTACACCTGTCGCAAGAAACGTGGTGCCGAGTATGCCAAGAGCACCGATAGCGACATCTATCTTTATAATATAGAGACTGGCGAGACGACCAACATCTGCAAACTCTCGGCTACCGACAAGAACATGGGTTACGACACCAATCCTCAGTTCTCACCCGACGGTTCGATGATCGCTTGGCAGAGCATGGAGCGTGATGGTTATGAGAGTGACTGGAACCGCCTCTACGTGATGGACCTCGCGACAGGCGAGAAGCGCTTTGTGAGCCGTGCCTTCGACAGCAATGTGGATGAGTTCGTATGGATGCCCGATGGCCGTGGCTTCTACTTCACCGGCGTATGGTTCGGCACTACCATGATCTATAGCCTCGACCTCGATGGCCGCTACCAGGCCCTCACCAGCGGTCAGTATGATTTTGGCAGCATCACCCTCATGGGCGACCAGATACTCTGCAAGCGTCACTCTATGGAGGAGGCTGACGAAATCTATGCCTTCCACCCTGCCAAGGGCGATCAACTCACCCAACTCACCACCGAGAACAAGCACATCTACGACCAGATAGAGCGCGGTAAGGTAGAGCCCCGCTGGGTAAAGACAACCGACAACAAGGATATGCTCGTATGGGTAATCTATCCTCCCCACTTCGACAAGAACAAGAAGTACCCCACCCTGCTCTTCTGCGAGGGAGGTCCTCAGAGCCCTGTGAGCCAGTTCTGGAGCTACCGTTGGAACTTCCAGATCATGGCCGCCAACGACTACATCATCGTAGCCCCCAACCGTCGCGGCCTCCCTGGCTTCGGTCTTGAATGGAACGAGGCTATCAGCGGTGACTACGGTGGCCAATGCATGAAGGACTACTTCACCGCCATCGACGACATGGCCAAGGAGCCCTATGTAGATGCCGACCGCCTCGGCTGCGTTGGTGCCTCATTCGGTGGTTTCTCAGTATACTGGCTTGCCGGCCATCACGAGAAGCGCTTCAAGGCCTTCATCTCACATTCAGGTATATTCAACCTCGAGCAGCAATACCTCGAGACCGAGGAGATGTGGTTTGCCAACTGGGACCTCGGTGGCGCTTACTGGGAGAAGAACAAGATGACAGAGCACACCTTCAGCAACTCGCCTCACCTCTTCGTAGACAAGTGGGACACCCCCATCCTCTGCATCCATGGTGAGAAGGACTTCCGCATCCTCGCCTCACAAGGCATGGCAGCCTTCAATGCAGCAACCCTTCGTGGCGTTCCCGCACAGCTCCTCGTATATCCCGACGAGAACCACTGGATCCTGCGTCCACAGAACGGTATTCTGTGGCAGCGCACCTACTTCGAGTGGCTTGACAAGTGGCTGAAGTAAAAGAAGGGCAAAAGCTAAAAGAGAAGAGGGAGAGTAGCTGTAACATACGCACTCTCCCTCTCATAGTCATACAACGAAACATTCTGTTCATCACCCAACATGTTTACCTCCCGTCCTAACAAATCCCAGACTATTGCCTTAGCGCACGATGCCATTGCCAATGCCACCATGCTCGCGCAACAGCTCCGTATTGTCTACGAAGGTAGCGACTCTGAGCGCTGGCAAGCCGCATGGGTTATAGAGAAAGTAGCTCTTCAGGAGCCCACGCTCCTCCTCGGTGAGCGCCACCGTCTCATACGCCTCACCATGTGTGATAGTACCTCCTATGGTCTGCGCCGTCTGTTGCTCACCACTCTGCACCACCTTCCTATTGAGGAAGAACTCGATGTCCCCTTCTTTAATTTCTTACTCCAGCAGATGACAGATCTAAAGTCGCCCCCTGCAGTGCAAGCCATAGCCATGAAGCTGGCCGAACGTCATAGCCATACCCAGCCAGCCCTGCACAACGAGTTTCTTTGCATCGTCCGCAACATAGAACTTGACTACTATTCTCCCGCTCTTCGCTCTGTTGCACAGAAATATATAAGAAAGCGATAGGTAGCAGATATTAACTATACGTTTTGCTTATAATCCTAATCAGAGATAGAAAAAAATTGCAACAAGAAAAATCGAGGTTAACGGCATGGAATATGCACGTTACCTCGATTTAATATCTGAGAATTATCTTATATCATTCGCAAGTCCCAATCCATTATGATGGCTTTAGGACATACATCCGAATTACTTGCGGTTAGCTACCTTGAAGCGATACATTGCAAATGTCTTGGCAGGAACATTAGCCACGTCAAGTGTAGCACCCTCAGCAGCCTTCACCTGCGGAACGATGGCTGTGGGGTTATCCAAGGTGTTGTCAGCATAGAGGTCGTCAGAGTGGTAGGTGGTAACATCTACCAACTGAGGCTGCTGATTCTTCTTGAGGCCTGTGAAATTGAGCTTCACCTCCTGAGCCTTGTCCGATACGTTGATAACCTTTACAATCACTTCCTTCTTATTAGCATCCCACACAGCACTAGCGAAGAGGCCGTCCTGACCTTCATTGCCAGCAAGGGGCTTGCCCAATTCGGTAGCCTTCAACACGTGAGTACCGGTGTTGTGGGCATACATCTGCTGTACGTAGTATGAGCATGAACGTACTGAGCGGAGGTTATCGTACCAGATGAGGTCGGGGCGCCACTGCCAGCCATCAACGTGAGCGAAGAGGGGAGCATAGGTAGCCATATGTACGATATCGGCGTTGCGCTCGAGGTTGGTCATGAATGCAGCCTCAAGGAGAGAAGCATTGAAGTGGTTCCACTTACGGCCGTTGGCACCGTGGCAAGCATACTCACCGGCAAATACCTTCGGACCCTTGCGGTCGTAGTTGTCGTAGCGGTTGCCCTGGCTGAGGAACCAGCTCTCGGGACGGTAGAAGTGCTCGTCAACGAGATCTACCTTGATACGCTTCATCTCGGGCCACAAGTAGTCGAAGTCGCGACCCTCAGAGTTAGGACCTGATGAACCGATAATTTCAATTTCGGGATGCTCCTTGCGCAGACGCTCTACGAATTTCTCAAGACGTACTACATACTCTGAACCCCACTGCTCGTTACCTACACCGAGGTACTTGAGGTTGAAGGGCTCGGGATGACCCATCTCAGCACGAATCTTACCATACTCGGTAGTCACGTCACCATTAGCAAACTCGATGAGGTCAAGGGCATCCTGGATGTAAGCATCGAGGTTGTCAACAGCTACGTGAGCATGCTCGCCATTGTTCTGATACTGACATGAGAGACCTACATTCACTACGGGAAGTGGCTCGGCACCAATCTCCTCAGAGAGAAGGAAATACTCGTAGAAGCCAAGACCATAGGTTTGGAAGTAATCGGGGAAGAAGCGATGACGGAAAGTATAGTGCCAACGATTCTCGTTCAAAGGACGATTCTCTACAGGGCCGAGCGTGTTCTTCCAGTTGTAACGAGTGTCAAGGTCGGTACCCTCAACAATACAGCCACCGGGGAAGCGGAAGCAACCGGGCTTCATATCAGCCAATGCCTCCATGAGGTCCTTGCGCAAGCCACCCTTGCGACCCTTCCAAGTGTCGACGGGGAAGAGTGAGATGTGCTCAAGGTCAACGGGGTTGTTACCCAAAAGGAAGATACGGAGCTGTGCTTTAGGCTCGGTCATGGGCGACTTCACCACTACCTCGTACTGCTTCCATTCGTTACCTTCGATATTGATTTCGCGGCTGAGGAAATCCTGTCCCTCGCGATTGGTCACCGGCTGGGCAAGCTCCATACGGATGCGAGCACGGTTGTGACCCTCGGGTACACGAGCATAGAAGGTGAAGCGATACTCCTTGTCCTGCTCTACACCGATGCCGAAGAATCCCTCGTTGAGCAAGGCTGTCCACTTATGGCCATGGCCTGAGCTTTTGAGACGTACGTAGTTCGGATTGCGGTCGAAGGGACCATCGTTACGAACCTCTACGTTACCTGCCACCTGCCAACCTGTAAAGGCGTAGGGGAAGTCGAACGAGCGGTTCTTTACCAACTCGGCATACAGACCGCCATCGGCGGCATAGTTGATGTCTTCGATGAATAGACCATACATGGTCTTCTGAATGGGAGCACCATTCTTCTTCATCTCCACGGTGAGCTCATGGCTCTGTGCGTTGGCTGAAAGTGCAATTGCTGCACCAGCCAGTGCTGTCAAGAATGTTTTTCTCATGTGTTTTTGTTTTGTATTATAAATAAAATATGTCTGATTGCATTAGCAGTAGTTAAAAAACGGAGAGAGACTCCCTATAACTCACTTCATTACGTCAAGGGGATTCCACCCATCCGAACCAGCGAGCACCTCCTCCATGCTATATCCTCTGAGGTTCTTGAGCTGATGGCCAAACTTGGCACGCTCTTTCTGCGTTGCACTTCCCTCACCCATACTGCCGTACTCGGCAAAAAAGCAAGTACGTTCAGCATCCTTCTTATTCCAGTTGTGCCAACCTTTGGGACAGATGTGACTTCCCATATCGCAACGCACGAAGACCGACTTACCATAAGGACGCCATGGGCGACCGAGATATACCTTCTTTACCCCATCGGCAGCAGTCAGCTTACAATCATAGAATACATAGCCATAAGGCTCCTCCTCAGGTGTGGCCGGTGCAGTAACGTAACCATCAGCCAGACTATGAATGGTGCAAGCATTGAAAACCGCCGTACCGAAGCCAAAGATAAAGTCAACGGTGCCCTCAATGTAGCAGTGCTCGAAATATTGTCGACAATGCTTACCATTATTATAAAGCGTATCTTGATTACCCAGGAAACGACAGTTGCGAAAGATGACACGATCACCACCAATGAAACAGGCCACTGCCTGCCCTACCCTTCCCGCAGTATTCTCAAAGGTAAGGTTCTCGCATATAAGATCTGGTGCATAAAGATAGCACGAAGCTGATCCCGAGGTACTCATATTCTCACCAAAGCGATTGGGTTTGCTGGCATAATCATCGCCCGATATGACAGCACCTTCGGCACCGATGAGTGTAAGATTGATTTTCGAAGCCGGTATGATGAGTTTCTCCTTATATACACCTCTGCGTACATATATGGTAGTACGTCCCTCCTTACGGAAATCTGGTACGGCATCGACAGCCTCTTGCAATGTAAAGAAGTCACCCGAACCGTCCTTAGCCACTACAAAGTCGTAGTGACGTACATAAGGTGCCAACTCTGGTACTACCTGAGCCATCGCATCGGCCAACAAACCAGCCACTATACGTGCACCATATACATTGAGGTGCGTATTATCTTGACGTCCTTGAGGCATAGCAAACAGAGTATTGGGAGCTACCCATACGAATAGCTTCTTTGATTCTTCACAACCCATTCCTTGCACAAGGTCGTGAGTGATGCGATTGGCGTCTACAAACGGAACATTGAGCCTACGAGCCACATTGCGCGGACTATCGAGATAGGCACCATGCGTATCAAACAGCGTGTCACCTTCAACCTCGACCTCTGCCTTTTCTCTACGGACATCATCAGAAGCAAGCGGATCCTTAGGTGCTATGAAATTACGACGAACGATGGCATTCATCAGAATGGGACAAGCACCACGTTCACGTGCCTCATTGACAAAGCGTTCCAGATTGGCGTCAAACGTTGTACCCGGATCAGTATGACGATCCTCTTTGGGTTTCTCATCATTATGACCGAATTGGATAACCACGTAGTCTCCAGGCTTAATACGGCTGAGCACCTTTTCCCAACGTCCTTCATCGATAAAACTCTTCGATGAGCGTCCGTTTACCGCATGATTGTCCACGATAATGTCATCGGTAAAAAAGCCACCAAGCATATGCCCCCAACCACGTTCGGGATTACCTCCCTTTATCGATTTGTTGGCCATCGTTGAATCACCAATCATAAAGATTGTTGTCTTTTTATCACTTTCTCTGAATGCGGTAAGAGCCATTAGAGCCACAAACAGACATACTAGACCTTTTTTCATACCATCTTAATTAAAGTAGATACAAGAATGTACCCGTTTTTCATAATACATATTATTGCTACAAAGATAATGTAATCGTGTCAATAAAGTCAACTTTAATATCGACGGCTACCGCTTATCTTCGCGCAAAACTACACATTATTCTCGAAAAAAACAACAGGAAACGCCACAAGCTCCATTATTCTTTGGAAAATCAAAAAGTTTGTTGTTTCTTTGCGGTATAATTATTTAAGACTCTACTCCATGAAAGGAATTGTTCTTGCCGGAGGGACGGCCACACGCCTATATCCACTGTCAAAAGCCATCAGCAAGCAGATAATGCCTGTTTACGACAAGCCTATGATTTATTATCCTTTGTCGACCCTCATGTTGGCTGGTATACGCGAAGTGCTTATTATCAGTACTCACAGAGACCTTCCCATGTTTCGCGAGCTGTTGGGTACGGGTGAACAACTGGGTATGCGCATCGAATATAAAGTACAAGACGTTGCCAACGGCTTGGCTCAGGCCTTTGTGCTCGGTGCAGAGTTCCTTGATGGAGAACCGGGATGCCTCATTTTAGGAGACAATCTATTCTACGGGCAAGGCTTCAGTGCCATGCTTAAGCGTGCCGCTTCCACTACCGCGGGTGCCTGCATCTTCGGATACTACGTGAAAGACCCTCGCGCCTATGGCGTAGCCGAGTTTGACGAAAGCGGCAAGGTCATTTCATTGGAAGAGAAACCCGCCCATCCCAAGAGCAATTACGCCGTACCAGGACTATATTTCTACGACAACACCGTAGTCGAGAAGGCACGTACACTGAAGCCTTCGGCCCGCGGTGAATATGAGATTACCGATCTCAACCGCCTATATCTCGAAGAGGGTACACTGCGCATGGAACTCTTCGGGCGTGGCTTCGCTTGGCTCGACACAGGCAATTGTGACAGTCTGCTCGAAGCGTCCAACTTTGTTGCCACCATACAGAACCGACAAGGATTCTATGTGAGCTGTATCGAGGAGATAGCATGGCGCAATGGTTGGATCAACAGCAAGCAGTTAGAACTGCTCGGCAAGCAACAAGAGAAAACCGCATATGGCCAATACTTGATAGACCTGGCTACAATGTAAGACACAGAGGGAGAACCACTGATTCCCAATTATCAAACATTTATTATAAACATTCAATTCATGAGGACCTACTTAGTGACCGGTGCAGCCGGATTCATCGGCGCCAACTACATAAAATATCTACTCAACAACTTCGAAGATGTAAAGATTGTCATCCTCGACCTGCTGACCTATGCCGGCAACCTGGGCACCATAGCCAAGGATATCGACAATGACCGTTGTACGTTCCATCGTGGCGACATCGGTGATCGCAGACTCGTTGACCACCTGTTCGCACAGTACAAGTTTGACGTGGTGGTCAACTTTGCTGCCGAAAGTCATGTAGACCGCAGCATCGAGAACCCGCAGCTCTTCCTTGAGACCAACATCCTCGGTACGCAAAACTTGCTCGATGCTGCACGCAAGGCATGGGTGACAGGCAAGGATGCACAAGGCTACCCCACGTGGCGCGATGGTGTGCGTTACCACCAGGTATCAACCGATGAGGTATACGGAAGCCTCGGAGCTGAAGGCTTCTTTACGGAAGAGACACCGCTCTGCCCTCACAGCCCCTACAGTGCATCGAAGACTAGCGCCGACCTCTTCGTGATGGCTTACCACGACACTTTCCATATGCCCGTGACCATCACCCGTTGCTCCAACAACTATGGTCCCTACCACTTCCCCGAAAAACTCATACCACTTATCATCAAGAACATCCTCGAAGGCAAGAAACTCCCTGTATACGGAGACGGATCCAACGTACGAGACTGGCTCTACGTGGAGGACCACTGCAAGGCCATTGAAATGGTAGTGCGTAAAGGTCGCATAGGCGAGGTGTACAATGTAGGTGGACACAATGAGAAGACCAATATCGATATTGTACGCCTCACCATAGCCACCATACACCGTCTCATGACCGAGAAGCCCAAATACCGTAAGGAACTAAAGAAAGTAGTCATTGGCGATGACGGTCTGCCTACTATCGACTGGATCAACGACGAGCTCATCACCTTCGTCAAGGACCGCCTCGGCCACGATCAGCGTTATGCTATTGACCCCACGAAGATCAAAGACGAACTGGGATGGTATCCCGAAACATGCTTCGAGGTAGGCATTGTAAAAACCATCGAATGGTATCTTAACAATCAGGATTGGGTCGAAGAGGTTACCAGTGGTGACTACCAACGCTACTACGAACGCATGTATGCAGAACGCTAAATACACTGTCGTAAAAAAGAGTATGATGGCCGTCTCTTGAAAAAATCGTTAGCACATAAGGAAAATATTTCTAAAAAATTGTATCTTTGTAGCTTGTAAGCTTAAAAAACAAATTCACATAATTCAAATAATAATTTCAAACTATGACAAAACGTATCTTTTCACTCGCACTCGCAGGCTTGATGGCCTTCGGTGCTACAGCGCAAAACGAGGAGGGCTTCGTATTCACTACCGTGAAGGAGAACCCCATCACCTCTATCAAGAATCAGAACCGTGCCGGTACCTGCTGGTGCTACTCAAGCCTCTCATTCATCGAGGCCGAGTTGCTCCGTATGGGCAAGGGTGAGTACGACTTCTCTGAGATGTACATCGTACACAACACCTACCTTGACCGTGCCGATAAGGCTGTACGCACCCACGGTGATATCTCATTCTCACAGGGTGGCTCATTCTACGACGTGCTCTATGGTATGGAGAAGTTCGGTCTCGTTCCCGAGGCAGAGATGCGTCCCGGTGTAATGTATGGCGATACCCTCAGCAACCACACTGAGCTCTCAGCAGTGAGCGATGCCGTAGTAGCTGCTATCGCTAAGGGCCGTCACAGCAAGCTCCAGAGCGACAACGAGGGCAATATGCTTTGGAAGAAGGCTATCGAGGCTATCCACGACATCTACCTCGGCGTACGTCCCGAGAAGTTCACCTACAACGGTAAGGAGTACACTCCTAAGTCATTCTACGAGTCAACTGGCCTCAATGCCTCTGACTACGTGTCTTTGACCTCTTACACACATCACCCCTTCTACTCATCATTCGTGCTTGAGATTCAGGACAACTGGCGTTGGGCGCAGTCATACAACCTCCCCATCGACGAGTTCATGGAGGTGTTTGACAATGCCATCATGGAGGGTTACACCATCGCATGGGGCTCTGACGTGAGCGAGAGCGGCTTCACACGCAACGGCATAGCTGTAATGCCCGATGCTGAAAAGGCTCAAGAGCTCAGCGGCTCTGACATGGCACACTGGCTCAAGCTCTCTCCCGCCGAGAAGAAGCTCAACGACAAACCCCAGCCCCAGAAGTGGTGCACACAGGAGGAGCGTCAGCTTGCTTACAACAATTGGGAGACTACCGATGACCACGGTATGGTAATCTACGGTATTGCCAAGGACCAGATGGGCAACGAGTACTACATGGTGAAGAACTCATGGGGCGAGGCTGGTACCTATAAGGGTATCTGGTATGCTTCAAAGGCATTCGCTCGCTACAAGACTATGAACATTGTGGTTCACAAGAACGCTATCCCTAAGGACATCCGCAAGAAGCTCGGCATCAAGTAAACATATTATGCTAAAGAATAACGGAAGCAGCGAATCTCATGGTTCGCTGCTTTTTCATTCTTGTCGATTATCATAGCGTGCTTCATCTTTTACACCATTTGCATCCACCTATCATTTTTTTTACATACATTTGCACTATAATATTATAAAAACAACATAGCATGAAAGGATACCCCACCAAACATCACCCCATGCCCGTGAAGCGCTATTGCCGCACCATGGAGCTCAAGCCCGACGATACACTCATACGCGAATACATCCACCGCCACAGCCAAGAGCAGTCATGGCCCGAGATACTCGAAGGCATACGCCAAGTAGGCATATTAGAAATGGAGATATACCTTCTCGGAAACCGTCTCTTCATGATTGTGGACACTCCGCTCGACTTCGACTGGGACTCTGCCATGGCACACCTTGCCACCCTACCCCGTCAGCAAGAGTGGGAAGACTACATGGCCATATTCCAAGACTGCAAGGTAGGCGACACCGCCGACGAGAAATGGAAGATGATGGACCGCATCTTCTACCTCTACGAATAGGTATTAAGGTTTGAGAACCGAACTGGTAAGGTCTCTATCACTTACCGCTCACCGCCATACAGGAAGCGATTTCTGCTGCTCTTGCCAGTGCTTCGGGTTTGCCTGCATCGACCCAACGAAAATCATGAGGTGCCTCTACGCAGTGTATGCGGTGTTGTAGTGAGCTTTGCCAATAGAAGTTAGTGATAGAGAACACCTCGTCCTGTTTCTCGAGTAGAGGAAAGAGCGAGGGGGATATCACGTGTATGCCCGAAAAAGCACGCAGACGATACTGTTCATTATCCTCGGCAAGGTTATTGAGTGCCGGCCGCAAATCGTCGCAGGCAGTACGTACTTCGCCCGTCTGTATATTCTTCCACCCTACGAGGCGATCTTCATCGTCGAACACGAGGTAGCGCGAGGTATCGCGCTTGCTCACGAGAAGCGAGGCATCGGCTCCGCTGTCCACATGATTGGCATATAGAGCTTCAAGGCTGGCATTGGAGAAGATGTCCACATTATGTATCAGCACGGGGCTATCGCTATCGAAGAGAGGCAGCGCATAGCGTATGCCTCCCCCCGTGTCGAGCAATTGATGGCGTTCGTCGGAAAAGGCCACATCGAGGCCGAAGCCATTATTGGCAATCACATAGTCAACAATTTGCTCAGCATAGTGGTATATGTTGATTACTACGCGGCTGAATCCTGCATCGCGTAAGCGCAATAGCTGGTGTGCTATCATGGGGCGGCCCGATACCTCCACCATAGCCTTGGGACAATGGTCGGTGTATGGTTTTAGTCGTGTGCCGAGACCAGCGGCAAATATCATGGCGTTTTTTATCATATTATTTCTTTCCAAAATCCTTATCTATCTTCAAGAAAGCCGATACAACAAAGGTCACCGCACAGCATGCCATAATCCAAATGAAAAATCCCTGATAGCCCATCCACTCTTGCAGGATGCCGGAGAGCATGCCTGGCAACATCATGCCCGCTGCCATAAAAGCCGTGGCGATGGCATAATGGGCTGTCTCGTGCGTACCGCGCGCATAATATATAAGGAACAGCATGTAGGCTGTAAAGCCAAATCCATAGCCCAATTGCTCGATGAAGAGACATGAGGAAATGACTACTAGATTATCGGGTTGTACGTAGCTCAGGTATACATACACTACATCAGGCAACGAGATGGCCCACACCATGGGCCACAGCCAGCGACGCAGACCTCCACGCGAGATGCACACACCGCCAAGGATACCACCTACCGTAAGTCCCACGGGGCCCAATGTACCCTGTATCACGCCTATCTGCTCCAACGTAAGTCCCAGTCCGCCTTCTGTCACAGGATCCATGAGGAAGGGGATACTCATCTTGGCCAACTGCGCCTCGGGGAATCGGAAGAGCAACATAAAAAGGAGTGCCGGCACCATCCCCTCTTTTTGAAAGAAGGTGACAAACGTATGAGCGAACTCCCTCCAAAGGTCATCGGCGGTAAAGCCGCGCAATGCATCCTTCTTTGGTTTGGGCAACATCCACAAATGATACGTCCCTATCATGATGAAAAGTGCAGCGGCGCCACAGAAGGCGAGTACCCACGCCCGCTCCACATCGCCATCGTAGCGTCGTATCAGCCAGTCTATCACAATAAGCATCCCCCCTTGCCCAGTGAGCGTAGCCAGTCGGTAGAAGGTACTACGTATACCCACGAAGAACGACTGCTGCCCCCCGTCGAGTGCCATCATATAAAAGCCATCAGCCGCCACATCGTGCGTAGCCGAGCTGAAGGCCATGAGCCAAAAGATAGCCAACGTCCATTGTAGATAGCTTGCCATGGGCAACGTAAAAGCGATGCCTGCCATGCCCACTCCCATAAGCAGCTGCATGGTTACGATCCACCAGCGCTTTGTTCTGAGCAAGTCCACGAAGGGGCTCCACAACGGTTTGATGAGCCACGGCAGATAAAACCATCCCGTATAGTAGGCCACCTCGGCATTGCCCAAGCCCAGTTGCTTATACATCACCACCGAGAGGGTGATTACGATAACATAGGGCAGACCTTCGGCAAAATAAAGCGAGGGCACCCATGTCCATGGTCCTGCATGCTTATTCTTATCCATTTTCTTGATTCATTAGGATGTTGAAATGCAAAATTAAGAAAAAATAGGATAGTAAACCTCATTAATCGCATTTTCTTGTTGCGTTTTTCCCATTATCCGTATCAGACTACCCCAACTCAATCTGCCCTACACCTTGAAAATTAGGCATTGCCTCGGAAAAAGTCAAAACAAGTTTTGTTTTTATCACGTCTTACACTAATTTTGTAACGAAAGAATTAAACAAACATCCATTATGAAAAAAATCCTCCTCCCCCTACTACTGAGCTTTCCTATGCTCATGGTAGCCGAAGACCTAAACGTGAGCAGCCCCGATGGGAACCTGAAGGTAACCCTCTCGGACAACAACGGTAAGCTCTCGTATGCTGTCACCTACAAGGAACACAGCATCATCGAATCATCACCTCTGGGCCTCGTTGCCAACGTGGGCGACTACACCAAGGATGCCAAACTTGCCGAACACAAGGTGAACAGCATCGACGAACAGTACACTTTGAACCGTTCAAAGAAAGCCAATGTACACTACGTGGCCAACCAGCTCGTAGCCACCTACAACTACCCCGGCCGTAGAATGATGCAGGTAGTGTTCAACGTGAGCAACAACGACATCGCATTCCAGTACCGCCTCTTCCCAATCCGTGAGACCGCATGTGCCGTTGTCAATAGTGAAGTCACTGGATTCGATTTCCCTGAAGGCACCACCACGTTCCTCACCCCGCAGTCGGACCCCATGATTGGCTGGCAGCGCACCAAGCCCAGCTACGAAGAGGAGTATGTAGCCGATGAGCCCATGGGTACTCCATCAAAGTATGGACGTGGCTACACCTTCCCCGGCCTGTTCCACATTGGTGACTGCTGGGCACTCGTATCAGAGACTGGTGTCACAGGTGAATACTGCGGCTCACGCCTCAGCGAAGGCACTGCCGACGGCCTCTATACCATCGCCTACCCCATGGAGGGCGAAAACAACGGTTTCGGTAGCACCGGTGCACAGATTGCACTGCCCAGCGCTACACCCTGGCGCACCATCACCGTGGGTGATAACCTCGCTCCCATCGTAGAGACCACCATCCCCTTCGACGTGGTGAAGCCTCTCTACGAACCCTCAATGGAGTATAAGTTTGGTCGTTGCTCATGGCACTGGATGATCTGGGATGATGCTTCGTGCAACTTCGAAGATGTCAAGAAGTTTATCGACCTCTCAGCTGCTATGGGATGGGAGTATACCCTCATCGATGGCCTCTGGGACAAGCAAATTGGCTATGAGAAGGTTGAAGAGCTCATCCGCTATGCACAGAACAAGGGTGTAGAGCCTTTCTTGTGGTACAACTCTAACGGTGCATGGAACGATGCGCCTCAAGGTCCGCACGACCGCATGTCAAACCCCATCGCTCGCAAGCAGGAGATGAAGTGGATGCAGAAGATGGGCGTGCGTGGTATCAAGGTAGACTTCTGGGCTGGCGATAAGCAGGAGACCATGCGTCTCTATGAGCAGGTGCTCTCTGACGCCAACGAATATGGTATCATGTGTGACTTCCACGGCTGCACCCTACCCCGCGGTTGGGAGCGCATGTACCCCAACTATATCGGTAGCGAAGCCGTATTGGCCTCTGAGAACCTCAAGTTCAACCAATACTGGGACGACAACGAAGCATATAACGCATCACTGCACCCCTTCATCCGCAACACGGTGGGCTGCATGGAGTTTGGTGGCACCATCCTCAACAAGCGCCTCAACCGCAACAATGACGGTGGCACTATC
>JAZRMG010000052.1:0-4049 GCA_045647345.1 Bacteroidaceae bacterium
CTTAGCTGCGGTGCGTGTAGCTGCGCTCTCATACTCGGCTGCGCCACGTGTGAGCACGATGTCGGCGATAGTCTGGAAACCACCCTCGAGATAGCTCAAGCCCCAATCCTGATAACCGATAGCAGGATAGAACTTCATGCCCTGCTCCTCAACGCCCTTGATAACGAGTGTGTTCTTATCATCAGATACCTCTACGGGGAATGCGCCAGAGTAGAATATAGAAGAGTCGTCGGGATTGTTACCTGCCAATACAAACTCATACCAGCCCCATGCAGCTACGGGAGGCAAAGACAAGATGTTGGCATCGCCAAGAAGGCTCAAGCTACCATCCTGCTGAACCTGGAAGAACAACTTGGGACCATAAGCATAGAAGAGTTCCTCTGCATCGTATGCAGAATATTCTGGTGAGCAGAAGAGATCCCAAGGAGTAGCAAAGGTGTGAGCCTCCTCAAGGCCGAGACCAAGGATGTAGTTCTGACCCTTATACTTCTCTTCGTACTTGGTCACCATCTTCTTGTACTCTGCAAACTGCTCTGCCACGCGCTTCTCGGCAGCTACCGCAGCCTCCTCTTCAGAAGCACCCTTATCCAATGCGCTCATAAAGTAGTCGTTGTAAACCATCTCATAAGCCTCGTGGTTAGCATCGAAGGTCTCGGGTGAGTTGTCAAAGTCTCCACCCAATGTGATGGTTGAGTATGTAGTATCAACAGATGTTACATAATCCCAGATTTCGTAATCATACTCGCTCTTGAGACGGATAACGCGAGCGGTCCAGTCACCCTTCAAGTCCTCAAAGAGTGTGCTGCTCACTTCGGGTTGTGTGGGGAGTGCTGCTGCACGGCTTACACCCGTATAGATAGCCTCACTCTCTTCTTCGTTGTAAGCAGCAACAATCAACGTATTCTCAGCATCCTCCAAAGAGTACAAGCTCAAGTAGAGACCCTCGTCGCTATTGATAGCCTGAACATCCTCTTCAGAGAGTTCGCCACCGTAATAGGTAATCAAGTCAGCATAGGTGAAACCATAGCTAAGTTCCTTAACCACATCCTTGGTGTAGTTGGCAATATGCTTGGCCGAGTGTACATTCTTCTTCTCAGACTTGATGTTGAACCATACCAAGTTGGGGGTAGGCTCACCATAGGGGTTCTCACAACCTGTGATAGTCAACTCAGCAGCAGGAAGTGTAGACTTGGTCAAAGTCACATGCAAGGTATCGTGGCTGATTACTGAAGCATCTTCGGCATACACACCAACAACGCTGATGATATAGGTAGAGTCAACCTCAGGATAGAACCAATTCTCATCAATCTCAAAGTCCAATGTTCCGCTGTACTGTTCAGCACCAAAGTACTCGAGCAAAGTAGAAGCAATAGCATCCTCAGTAACGAGGTTTACCAACTCGTTGTACTGGTTCTTCTCGAAGGGAGCTACTACATACTGTACATCATCGTCGGCAGTGCAACGAATCTTGATGCGACGCTCGGTCTTACCCACGAGCTGAACATCAATCTTGCTCTCCACCATCTCGAGCGCAGCGAGCAAGTTCTGACGAGCATAGAGACCTGTGGGATACATGTAATCGTCATACCAAGGCTCCTCTGTATAGCCACCCATGCGGGGAGCTGAGGCAGAACCTGCACGAGTAGCATCAGCCTCGGGATCGTAAGCCTCACCATCCCAGTAGTCTTCTTCATATTCTTCATCTTCTTCAACCCAACCCAAGTTGTTGAGGACGTTACCTTCAGCATCACACTGACCAATCATCAATGTGAACGCAGATCCAGGATGGATGAAGAAGCCACCGTCGCCCTCTTCGTACCAGTCTTGCTCACTGGTATAATCGATGGTCTGAGGACCCTTGAGCAGGATACCATCACTCAAGAAGGTAATATCATCAGCTCTATACGATGCACGGAAAGAGTTGTACTGCTCAGTGGGGAGAAGTGCATACTTATAGTGCATGGTGTCGGGCACATTGAAGTGGAACTTGAAGCCATCCTTTCTTGACTCAACCACAGTAATCAAGCGGTCATAAGCGGGTGTGGTGAACACCTTAGACTTGAATACCAACTTACCATCCTTTGTATATACAAAGAATACAGTGTACTCCTTACCGCCCTCAAGGCTGTATACATTAATCGTGGTAGGTGCATTGTCAGCAACAGTTACCACACGGCCATCCTCCTCAGCCTCTGCATAAACAACTGCAGCATCCTTGGTGTTCTCAGCCACGTTACCCTCCTCTACGAGGTAAGCAACAGCCTCAACGCCTGAGGTCTTGATGGTGAACGAAGCAGAAGTAGAGCGAATCTCCTCTGCAAACTCCTCACTGCCATTTACAGTGATATCCACGGTGGGGCCTTCGTCTTCCTTACAGCCTGTAAAACAAGCCGCAAAAGCCAGCAGACCTACCATGAATAGGTTACGATAGTTTCTTTTCATAATGATTTGTGATTTTAATTATAAATATTGGAATATAAATATCTTTTTACCTAATACCTAAAACTAATTCGGCCGCAAATTTACACTTTTTCACAATATGACAAATATTTTTTCATATTTTTTTTGCTAAATAGACCTTACAATTTTACTCTTCTGACAAATACACACTGCACTCGCTGTAAAAATATTGAATCAGCTTCATATTTCTTGCTCGTTTGTTCGTATATTTGCAAAAAAATAGAAGATTCGAAAAAATATGACTACCAACAAACGTACTATAGCCATCGTCTGTGGTGGCGACTCAGGCGAATACGAAGTATCGCTGCGCAGCGCAGCGGGCATCGACTCGTTCCTCGACAAGGAGCGCTACATCACCTATACCGTCATTATCCGTGGCACCGAATGGAACGTACAGTTGCCCGATGGCACCACTACCCCCATCGACCGCAACGACTTCAGCTTCCGCATGAACGGCGAGCAGGTAAAGTTCGACTACGCCTATATCACCATCCACGGCACACCTGGCGAGAACGGCCTCCTCGGTAGCTACTTCGAACTCATCCGCATGCCCTACTCAACCTGTCCGCCCCTTATCTCGGCAATGACATTCAACAAGTTTGTACTCAACCAGTACTTGCGTAGCTTAGGAGTACGCGTGGCAGAGTCACTTACCCTACGCCGTCAGGACGTCATCACCACCGATGATGTAGTGAAGGCCGTAGGCCTGCCCTGCTTCGTGAAGCCCACCTGTGGCGGCTCAAGCTGCGCGACCACCAAAGTGAAAACTCCCGAGGAGTTGCTCCCTGCCGTAGAGGCAGCCTTCGGTGAGGCCGATGAGGTAATGATCGAGGCCTTCATGCAAGGTACCGAGATTACTTGTGGCTGCTACAAGACACGCACGAAGAGCGTCATCTTCCCCATCACTGAGGTGGTGGCCAAGAACGAGTTCTTCGACTACGACGCCAAATACAACGGCCAGGTAGAGGAGATCACACCCGCCCGCATCGACGAGAGCATCGCCGAGCGTGTGCGCACCCTCACCTCACTGCTCTACGACATACTACGTTGCCACGGCATCATCCGCATCGACTACATCATCACCGAGGGCAACAAGCTGAACCTATTGGAGATCAACACCACCCCGGGCATGACGGCCACCAGCTTCATCCCCCAGCAGGTACGTGCCGCAGGTCTCGACATCAAGGAGGTGCTTACCGAAATCATAGAGGAGAGCTTCGCATAAGGCGAGCTCTCCTTCCAGGACGTCAGTTTTTCAATATTACATATTCCGCGATACCCGAGCCCTCCCTTATAGGGCCGACGCGGAGTATTTGCGTCGGTTGCACAGGGCTATTTTTGATGTAGTGCATCAGCATTTGAATTTATAAGTTTATTAGTTTTTCATTGTTTCACGCGAGGTTCTTTCATCGCGTTTTTTGTCTCACGCAGACTCCGCAGACTTTCGCAGATTCCTTTCTCACGGAGTGTTTTCTATTTCTCACACAGAAGCACAGACTTACACAGAAGCATACATCGCTATCGCTCGTATGTGCCTCCGGTACGTAAGCACTCGGCAAGCCGACAAGCGAGAGCGAAGCGACTCGCAA
>JAZRMG010000053.1:0-34640 GCA_045647345.1 Bacteroidaceae bacterium
TGATAAAACCTTCACCAAGGGGCTTGATGATTTCGATTTCGCCTTCGATTGCGAAGTGCGATGCAATGTTAAGCATTCTTTCGTCCATGTTGTTTATTTTGTTTATGGTATTAGTCCATAATATTCCTTTCAACGGGCAAATATAACTTAAAGAAATGACACACACAATAAATTTAACAAAAATATAACAATCATCGAAAATAGAAAGTTGACTTTGCAAATAAATACCTATTTTTGCACAAAATTGCAAACTCTAAACGGCAAAAGTTCATGAGACAACTGACAGAGAAAATTGGTCTTGCATTAGCCAACATATACCCCGACAGCGAAGAGACAAATGCCATCATCCGTGCCATCTGCTGCGATATTTTGGGCATCAGCACTACCACCTATTATATGAAGGAGAAGGTGATACTAACAACAGAGCAGGAGGTGCGTTTGAATGATGTCATCAACCGCTTACAACAAGGTGAGCCACTACAATATATTGAGGGGAAAACTCCCTTCTGTGGCATGGATTTTATGGTACGTACAGGCGTACTCATCCCTCGCCCCGAGACTGCCGAACTGGTGGATTGGATTGTCCAAGACCACACCACACAAATCCCTCGTATACTGGACCTTGGCACGGGTAGCGGATGCATTGCCATCAGCCTAAGCAAGCAGCTGCCACAGGCCGTAGTGGAGGCATGCGACATATCGCACGAGGCATTGGCTGTAGCGAAAGAGAACAACCTAACGAACGAAAGTTCGGTTGCATTCTTCCATCACGACATGCTCGACCTTGACATGCCCCTGCCGCACGCTTATAACATACTGGTGAGTAACCCTCCTTACATCAAGCAAAGCGAGGCTGCCGACATGGAACGAAATGTCACAGAGTGGGAGCCACACACGGCTCTCTTCGTGCCCGACGATGATGCGCTACGTTTCTATCGGGCCATTGCCGAAATAGGTATGACTGATACTCTACTTTCTGGCGGACATATCTATGTAGAGATAAACCAGGCGCTCGGTAAAGAAACCATAGAGTTGTTTCAGAGTTATGGATACAAAGATGTTACGTTGCGCAAGGACATCTATGGGAATGACAGAATGATTCGCTGCACAAAATGATTAATTTTCACAAAAGAATTTACCTCACACAGATCTCACGAATCTCACAGAAGGCCGCATTGCTGCACTCGCGGCTGGCGGCCACGCCGAGTGCTTTCGTCCGGAGGCAACATACGAGCGATAGCGATGTATGTATTTGTGAGATTCGTGAGATCTGTGTGAGAAAAGAAGCACAAAGAAAACCAAGAAATATGCCACAATACATGAAGACAAAAGACCCCCTATCATACAAAGTCATTGGCTGTGCCTACGAAAAAGCACTAATATATGAACTACAATCCAAAGGTCTATCAGTAGCCTCCCAAGTTCCTATAGAAATGAGTTACAAGGGCATCAATATAGGTGAAGGGTTACGCCTGGATCTACTTATCGAAAACTCATTAATAGTAGAACTGAAATCTGTAGAAGAGTTAAGGCCTATACACTATAAGCAGCTACTCACCTATCTGAAATTAACAAACAAGCATACTGGGTTGCTTATCAATTTCAATGTCAACGATTTTCGCGATGGAATAAAACGCGTTATCAATGGATACTAAATCCGTCTAATTCGTTTTTTGATATGACTACAGACGAAATATTATACAAATTAGCAGCGAAATGTTCCACAAGTGAGCAATGCTTGAGCGACATAGAGGCAAAATTAGCAAAGTACGACCTGCCCGACGAAGAGAAGACACGAATAATAAGACATCTTGTCGAGGAAAAATACATCGATGACAGACGCTATGCAGAAGCCTTCGTACGCGACAAGTACCGATTCAACAAGTGGGGGCGCATCAAGATTGCGCAAGGGCTACGCATGAAAGGCATTGATAGCGAGACCATAAGTACTGCTATGGAGGCTATTGACGAGACGGAATACCAGAATATCCTGCGCGACCTCATCAGAGCCAAGCGCAAGAGCACGCACGGCAAGAGTGACTATGAGATAAATGGCAAACTCGTGCGCTTCGCTACGGGCCGAGGCTTTGAATACGCAGCCATACGCCAATGTTTGGGGACAGATGATTTTGATGATTGGGAGTAAATATGAACTGGCTCATCGATCTCAAAGAACTACTTTTCCCCCGCTACTGCAAGGTATGTAGGCGCCGGCTCATGCATAGCGAGCAACACTTGTGCATCAACTGCTTGTTAGACCTTCCTCGCACTCACTACGAACAAGACCCTAACAATCGACTGATGCAGCACTTCATGGAGTGGCCCGAGGTGGTGCGCGCCACAGCCTACTTCTATTATTATAAGGAGGGGAAATACAGCCACCTTATCCACCACTTGAAATACTACAATCATCCCGAAGTAGGTACCTACCTCGGACGCTTAGCAGCCACAGAACTGAAAAGCAGCGGATTCTTCGACGACATCGACCTCATCATACCCGTACCGCTATCGAAAAAGAAGCAGCGACAGCGTGGTTATAATCAAAGCGACTATATTGCCCGCGGCATCAGCGAAATCACAGGAATCACCATGTGCGCCGACTGTATTGTTCGCGCCATAGACACAGACACGCAGACTCATAAAGGACGCATGGAGCGTTGGAAGAATACCGAGGGGATATTCCATGTGACAAAGCCCGAATCTTTGAAAGGAAAGCACGTTCTACTGCTCGACGATGTCGCCACTACTGGAGCGACTCTCCACGCCTGCATCACTGCGCTGCTCACGGTACCAGGTATCCGCATCAGCATATTTGCCTTAGCAAAGGCGAGATAAACGCCCTATAACAATTTACAGACATCCCTTGGCATTGGCATTCAAAGGATATCGCAACTCCTTGACATTTAGGGAAGAAGCATCTGCCAGGCACTTATCCACCCCCTTGGCAATTTAGCATAGAAGAACTAAAGGAGTATACGTTCATCAAGTCTATTCAAGTTTCACTAAGTCAAGGAAAACGCATGATAAATATCTTTAGGATGAATTAATGTCATCTTTCTGAGAAACAATCTATTATCCTCACACAGATCTCACGAATCTCACGAAAAAGTGCGTCGCTTCGCCCGCGCTTGTCGGCTTTGCCGAACGTTTTCAGCCGGATGGCACATACGAGCGATAGCGATGTATGCTTCGTGAGATTCGTGAGATCTGCGTGAAATTCAATCACATACAAGGGATTTTGAAGATATTTACAATGCATTTTCCCTATTTTACCAAGTCCAAAGTTATTTACCGCTGCGCAAGGGCAACCTTGCTGTTGGGCAAGGGTAAGGTTGCTGTTGAGCAAAGGTAACCTTACCGTTGGGCAGCGGTAAATAGAAATGAAGGAATTGGCTTAAGAGAAAGCAATAGGAGGAGAGCACTTCACTCCGTTACTTTAGAAAACAAAGTATGCGATATACTTAACACCATCCAAGAAGAACCGAAGTTCTGCCAAGGGATCTCCAAGAGGGGTTGGAAGAAGAAAAACATTGATATACAAGCAATTTCCGCATACTCCAAGGCCATTACCAAGGGGTATGCGAAAATCATTATAGAAATAAAATAGAGTTTATCCTCCTTACATGAGGATATAGAATCACTTTATAATCACCAGCAAAGCACCGAAACCATATTCGCGGAACGATGCATCTTGGCTGATGCATGAGCCATATTTGCTCTTCAGCTCCTTGAGCAGGGCGTTGCGCAACACACCTTCGCCCTTGCCGTGGATGAATACAAGGCGCTGGTTCTTCTTACCCCGATACTCGTCCATGGTCTTGCGGAACACATCGAGCTGATAGTTGAGCATATCGCCATTGCTCATACCGTTGGTATTGTCGAGCAGTTCGTGAATATGCAGGTCCACCTCAATGGTATTGTCAGCCTTCTGCTTACGGGCAGGTTGGGGAGTGCGGTTGGGACGGCTGTCCTCGCTCTTTTTCTTGAGCAACGCCTCCTTCAGTTCGTCGGCTTCAACAAACACCTGACGCACAGGGCGGTCGTCGCGCACAATGTCGTACACGAGAGCGGGTTCCTCAAAGAAGGGACTATCGGTGCTGAAGGTATGGAGTTTATAGAATTTTACCGTATCTATACGAAGCTCCACATCCACGGCAGGTTTCTTCATATAGTTCTTGTCCTCCTTGAAGGCAAAGAGTTGCAAGTTGACGCGCTCCATTTCATTGAGTTGCTCACGGCCGAACTCCTCTATAAAGAGTTTCGTATTGGGCTCAATGATACCCTGCGAGCGCAGTTTCATGCCACCTGCAGAGGGCGAGGCATAGAGGTATGATATATAGTAGTTGCTATCATTGACTATATAGGCCTCAAAGATAGTAGTACTGATTTGCTTGATATCAATAGGAACAAAGGCAAGAGCCACATTGAGTCTTTCACGACCAGGGACCTCCATTGAGGGAGCCTCCCCCATGCCCCTCCCAAGGAGGGGTGACTCGGACATCTCGGCCACAATAGACTTAGAATAATTGTTTTTGATTTGCGAGCCCAGAAATCCCCCTCCTTGGGAGGGGTTAGGGGAGGCCTTTACAGTCTTCTTCTCAAAATTATACTCATTGGTATCGATCACCACACACTCACGAATGAGCATGGGGATGCTGAAGCCATTCTCGTCTTCTACCAATGCGATGTCTTTACCTTGAAATCCCTTTACTATACCTCCTCCTGTCTCGAAGAGGAAGCGCACTTTATCTCCTATTTTCATGTTTTTGAATTCTGAATTGTGAATTATGAATTATAAGATTTACTTCGCTCTAACAGAATTCAGAACTTAGAATTCAGAATTCTTTTAATCTCACTCTCAAAGTTTGGCGTGAGCACACCCTTACCGATTGCTTCGCGTATCTCATCGAGTGTCCAGAAACGGCCACCATCAAGCTCGGCTGTGGGGCAGATGTCGCCATCGTAGGTAGTGCGGTAAACATGCACCAGTTCACGGTCACGCTCCGACTCGAAGATATAGCGCATGAGAAATTCAGGAATAAACTCCTCAATGCCCAACTCCTCGCGCACCTCACGAAGCAATGCATCGGCAATCTCCTCACCAAAGTCTACATGGCCGCCTACGGCAGTGTCCCACTTACCAGGCTGTATATCCTTCCACAAGGGGCGTTGCTGCAAGTAGAGGCGACCTGCGGAGTCAAACACATGCAGGTGTACTACAGGATGGAGCAACTTGCTGCCATCGTGACATTGGCCACGCGTAGCGCTACCGATTACACGTCCCTCTTCATCAACAAGGGGAAGGAGTTCTTGGTTGTTATCTTTCATAGCTGATAGAGATAAGGGCTATTAAAGTCAATTAAGGGAGATTAGGGGATTAGCAATGAGCTGTCGCCATAACTCAAGAAACGGAAGTCGTGACCGAGGGCATAGTCGTATATCTTGCGCCAATTGCCCTTGACAAATGCCGACACGAGCAGCAGTAGCGTGCTCTTGGGCTGGTGGAAATTGGTTACGATGCGCTTCACGATATGGAAGCTATAGCCCGGAGCGATCATTATCTGTGTATTGGTATGCAAGGCGGGCAGATGGTGACGGTCAAGATAGTCGAGAATTTGCTGCAGCGCCTCCAACGTGGTGAGGGCATTATATTTATCCTCGTAAGGCATCCACTGCGTCACGCGCAGTTGCTCCTCTGTTGCGTCGGGGCACTGGCTGATGAGCACACCTATATAATATAGGCTCTCCAGTGTGCGCACCGAGGTGGTACCCACCGCAATGGCTTCGCCACCGTGTGCAATGAGTTTCTCTATCGTCCGTCGCTCTACCACGATATACTCTGAGTGCATCTCATGGTCGCCAATCTCGGCACTCTTCACTGGTTTGAAGGTACCAGCCCCCACGTGCAGTGTCACCTCATCACGCTCAATACCCTTGGCGTCAATGGCTTGCAACACACTCTCCGTGAAGTGCAGTCCTGCGGTAGGCGCTGCCACCGAGCCCTTGATCTTTGAATATACGGTTTGGTAGGTCTGCTTGTCGCTCTCCTCGGTCTTGCGGTTCAAGTAGGGCGGGATGGGCAGTTCGCCTACAGCCTCCAGTACTTCGGCAAAGGTTACGGTATGGTCATCCCACGCAAAGTCGATACGATGCCCCGTACCTACCACCTCGCCACGTGTAGCGGTGAGTGTCAGCGTGCGGCCATGTACAGAGATTTCTTTGCTCAATGCCCCCTCTTTCCATTTCTTGAGGTTACCCACGAGGCAGAGCCAACTGCAGCGCTCGGTCTGCGCAAACATCTGCACATACTCATTGGGCACGAGCGGCTCGAGGCAGAACACCTCGATGAGCGCACCCGTCTCCTTACGAAAATGCAGGCGAGCCTGTATCACCCGGGTATTGTTGAACACCATGAGTGCTCCCGCAGGCAAATGCCCGGGAAGCGAAGAGAAAGAGTCCTCACTCACCTCACCACCCCGATAGAGCAGCAGTTTGGAGCTATCGCGCTGTGCCAAGGGGAACTTGGCGATGCGCTCATCGGGCAGTGGATAGTCAAACTCGTCAATAGCGATATGTCGTGTTGCATTCATGCTACAAAAGTACGTTTTTTTATCGAATCAGAGACCACAAAAGGGCGCGAATAGGCATTATTGAAAAAAAATCATAGAATTTTTGATATTTTTGCAACCTTTTCGCACCTTTGTTACGTCTAATGAGTAGAACTATTAAACACATTAAACACGAACCGCATGAAAGTATTGAGATTTACACTCTATGCACTTGCCTTGATGGCGACTACGAGCATCATGGCACAAGTAAAACAAACCGAGCAAAGACGCATTGGCAACTGGGTTGTCATCGAAGAATATGAAATTACCGATGAGGATGAAAACATAAGCCGTCAGAAGAAAGTAAAGGTGGGCGATCACTCCATTACAACCTCACGCAGGAGTTTGACACCACACTACCCCTTATACTACATGGGCTTTGACCGCCTGAGCAACAGTTCCTTCTCTACTGACTATGCCGCAGGAATCATGCAGAAGCAGAGCAAGAGTTGGGAATGGGGCATGTATCTTTTTCAAAACGGAGTTTCGTTCAATAAGAGGGGCACATTCGGTCTTAGTTATGCCTTTGGCTTTGGACGTAGCAGTTATAAATTTACCAATGGGAACTATTTCTTTAACGACCATGGCATTACATGCTATGGTGTAAATAGCGACAAGGCCTATGACGAGACTTGGTTCCGCTATTGGGGATTCCGCCTGCCTGTAAACATCGAGTTGCAGCGCTATGTAAATGGAGAGCCCTTCTTCTTGACCTTTGGTCCCGAGTTCGAGTACCGCTTCTCCCCCAAGTCATTGGGTCGATGTGATGGTGGTAAGCAACGTCCTATCACGAAGAACCTTGACCTCAACCCCTTCAACGTAAATCTGATGGCACAGGTAGGTTACGACAATATCGGCTTCATGGCTAAGTTGTCGCTCATCGAACTCTTCCAAAACCCCATGCGTCCAGCGCCCCTTGTTGGCGGTTCTGGGATGTCTACACTCAGTTGCGAGGTGTACCCGCTCACTATCGGCTTTTCGATATTCTATTAACACACCTGCAATAATCCGTTAGCGCACTTACGATAATTCATTAAAGCACCTGTAATATCCACTTATAGAGCAGCGAAGGAGACTTCGCTGCTTTTATTATTCACCAAATTGTATTACTTTTGCATTACGTTGCACAATAAAGAGATGATACAAGACAATCCATCCAATAAGATACCCAATAGCTTCTTCAGCCTCATCAGTCCGCTGATGAGTATCCTCGTTGCATGGACAGGGTACAAGATTCATCATAAAAAAGTACAAGCATGACCAGAAACCTAACCCTATACATTCGCCTTCTCCTCTGTCTAATCGTCTGCTGCCATGAGGTAGATGTATCAGCCCAATCACAAAACAAAACAGTAGAGAAACGCCTGAAGACCTACTTCCATGACTACGAGTCGCCCGATGTCAAGGTGGGCACATGCAAACTGATTCGCTACCGACTCAACCCTCAAAAGAGAACCCTCACTATCCATGCCAATGCGAACTTCGGCTACCAGCCTTTCCGTCCCGAGACCACGGAAAAGATATATAGCGACCTGCGCAAGATACTGCCCGGCCCGGTCAACTACTACAACATTACCATATTGGTAGGAGAAAGGAGTATCGATGACCTCATACCCAACATCTATCGCAAAGTGAAGGACGATACACGACGGTGGGGTAAGGTCACCCACGATGGTGCCCCTTGGGTAAGCAACGTTTCGCGTCCCTACTCCATCAACGAAGGTCTTTCAGGACGCCATCTGGCCATCACACCCAGCCACGGCCGCTACTACAAAAACGACGAGATGTGTTGGAAGTGGCAGCGTCCCTCACTCTACTGTACACGCGAGGACCTGCTCTCGCAGGCCATCGTGGTGCCCTATCTCACCCCCATGCTCGAAAACGCCGGAGCCGTTGTGTTCAGTGCTCGCGAACGCGACCGCCAACCTCATGACATTATCATCGACAATGACAACACCACAGATGCCCACGGCCTATATATAGAGGAGAGCCACCACAAAGCTAAATGGGAAAGCGGAACTTGGGGATTTGCCACCCCTCAAGACGTACTGCACCATGGCGATAACCCCTTCCGTGAAGGGACCAACCGTATTCTACGCACAGCCAACCACGAAAAGAAAGCCGAAGGGGCCGCCCTATGGATACCCGACATCCCCGAACGCGGATACTATGCCGTATATGTCACCTACCAAACTCATCCGTCAAGCATACCCGATGCTGAATATCTCGTGATGCATGCTGGAGGGGCCACACGTATCAAGGTCAATCAACAGATGGGTGGCGGTACATGGGTATACCTCGGGACCTACGAATTCATACGCGGACAACACGACAACCAGATGGTAATTCTTACCAACAACAGCAATCACGCTGGTGTGGTCAGCGCTGACGCCGTGCGCTTCGGAGGCGGCAGTGCCATCATTAGCCGCGGAAATGAAGGTATCCCACACACCAACCGTATGCCCCGCTACTATGAGGGTGCGCGCTATCAGGCACAATGGGCTGGTTTCCCAGTAGAGCGCTATGCTAATTACAATGGAGAGAAAGACTATGCAGAAGACATCAACTGCCGTTCCTTTGTCACCAACTATCTATTGGGCGGTTCAGCCTATTGCCCCGACAGTGCAGGACTGCGCGTCCCCATCGAATTGTCTTTCAGCCTACACACCGATGCCGGAATCCATGAAGATGATACAAGTATAGGCACCTTGGGCATATATACCACCGACTACAACAATGGGCGTTTGGGCAACGGCACGCTGTCGCGCCACACATCACGCGACCTTACCGACATCGTGCAATCCTATATCGCCAGTGAGACGAATGGATTGGCACGTCGTGCCATGTGGAATCGCAACTACAGCGAGTCACGCCTACCCGATGTACCTTCATGCATCATCGAGCTCCTATCCCACCAAAACTTCACCGATATGCGCTACGCCCACGACCCGCACTTCAAGTTCGTAGCCTCACGCGCTATATATAAAGGAATATTGCGCTACACTGCCGAGATGCACGACACGAAGTATACCGTACAGCCTCTCCCCATACATGCCTTCGCCATTAACTTTGCCGGAGGCAACAAGGTACGTCTATCGTGGCGCGCAACCATTGACACACAGGAGCCTTCAGCCATACCTGACGGCTATATCCTCTATACACGAACCGATGATATGGGTTGGGACAATGGACAACGTATCAACACGACAGATTGTGAGATCACACTTGAACCTGGACATATGTATAGTTTCAAGATTGCCGCCATCAATCGCGGTGGCGAGAGTTTTCCTTCCGAGGTACTATCAACACACATCTCCGCCAATCCCAAAGGTAAGATACTCGTTGTAAACGGTTTCCAACGCATAGACGGCCCTTCTGTAGTAAACACCACTGAGCGAGGCGGCTTCGACCTCCTTGCCGACCCTGGCGTACCCTACCTCGGCAGCACAGCCTACAGCGGTCTGCAATATGAATTTAGCCGTTCCATGGTAGGTCATAACGACGAAGCCCTACAGATGGGAGCCAGCGGTGAAGAGTTGGAGGGGACCTACATGGCCGGCAACACCATGGACTACGCCGCTATACACGGCACCTCCATCCGGAACGCAGGGTACAGCTTCGTGTCTTGCTCCCGCCAAGCCTTTGAAGACGGCACCGTGAAGCCCAATGCCTTTGATGCGGTTGATATATATATGGGGCTACAACGCGAGCGGGGCGACGCCATCATCAGACGCCCCGCCTACTATGCCGTCACTCCAGCCATGAATGCCATACTCAGCAGCTACACCAAGCAGGGCGGCGCACTCTTGGTGAGTGGCTCCTACCTTGGTGAAGAGAGCCAGAGTATACCATGCACTCAAGCCTTGCTGCACGACGTGCTGCATGCACATTACGAAACCAGCATAACCGATTGGAATGAGCAAGGCATCATTGGCCTCGGCACAACAATGGACATACCTAGATGGATCAACCCAGAGCACTATCCAGTCACACGTCCTGAGGTATTGATTCCGACCAACGGAGCATTTACCCCCTTTGTATACGAGCTGAGCAACCGCAGCGCTGCTGTTGCTTACAGCGGAGACTACCGCTCAATACTTTTAGGTTTCCCCTTCGAAGCTATACGTAGCTCGCGCGACCGTGACTTGGTGATGATATCGCTGCTCGATTTTCTTACCCAATGATTTTACACATTAAAAGCTGTTTATTGGAGTAAAAGGTGTATATTTGCACTGGAAAAGCTAAAACATAACATATACTATGTATATCATCAAAACCAACAAGAGCGGAACACGCAGCATGGAAATAAGCGACGAGCATCTGCTCACAATAGAGAAATACCAACTATTCAGCGGATTGGTAGACAGCAATGGTATCATAGATGAGAGCGTACTGAACAAGCTGAAACTTACCATACGCTCACTCATCGCCTCACAAGAGGAGTGCAAAGACCTGCTCACCCTCTGCGTGGATGTAATCTTCCACGACAACATGAAAGCCATCGGACTGAGCGCACTCATAGCACTCTACAACGAATGGCAAGCTAATCACGAACAACAAGAGACCGAAGCCTAATGCCGCAACTGACGGATTTCTTGCCCACTACGCGCAAAGAAATGGAGCTACGCGGATGGGATGAGGTAGATGTAGTGCTCTTCTCGGGCGATGCCTATGTAGATCATCCCTCATTCGGCGCTGCAGTGATAGGCCGCATACTTGAAGCTGAAGGGTTGCGCGTAGCCATCGTACCCCAGCCCAACTGGCGTGACGACTTGCGCGATTTCCGTAAACTAGGTCGTCCACGCCTCTTCTTTGGCGTAACAGCAGGATGCATGGACTCGATGGTAAACAAGTACACAGCCAACAAGCGCCTACGCTCTGAAGATGCCTACACACCTGACGGACGACATGACTTGCGTCCCGAATATCCGTCCATCGTATATACCCAGATACTGAAACGCCTCTACCCCGATGTCCCCGTAGTGCTTGGTGGCATAGAGGCATCGATGCGCCGGCTCACACATTACGACTACTGGCAAGACAGCCTGCAACGCAGCATCCTCTGCGATAGCGGTGCCGACATACTGGTATATGGTATGGGCGAAAAGCCAATAGTTGCAATTGCAAAGCGATTACAGGAGCCCTCCTCTAACTCCCCCTTCATAAAGGGAGAGGGCATAGGGGATGGATCCATTCCCCAAACCGCCATCCTATACAACAACAAAGAGGAGATTCCCGGAGGCATCATGCCCGACGACATCGTGCTCAACAGTCACACCGAGTGCCTACGCGACAAACGTGCCGAAGCCGCAAACTTCAAGCACATCGAAGAAGAGTCAAACAAGATGCACGCCTCACGCCTTATCCAAGAGGTAGAAGGAAAGTATATAGTAGTGAATGCTCCCTATCCCCCCATGACAACGGAAGAGATAGACCATTCATTTGACCTACCCTACACCCGACTTCCCCACCCGCGCTACAAGGGCAAGCGCATCCCGGCCTATGACATGATCAAGCACTCTGTGAATATCCATCGTGGCTGCTTCGGAGGTTGCGCCTTTTGTACCATATCGGCCCATCAAGGCAAGTTTATCGTAAGTCGCAGCAAGGAAAGCATCCTGAAGGAGGTAAAGGCAGTAGCCCAACTACCCGACTTCAAGGGCTACTTGAGTGATCTCGGAGGTCCATCAGCCAACATGTATGCAATGGGCGGCAAAGAGAGAACGCTTTGTGCTCACTGCAAGCGCCCCTCATGTATCCATCCCAAGGTATGTCCCAACCTCAATACTGACCACCGTCCACTACTCGACATATACCAAGCCGTAGACGCCCTTCCCGAGATAAAGAAAAGCTTCATTGGCAGCGGAGTGCGCTACGACCTCCTATTGCACCGCAGCGACGACGAAGCGGTGAACCGCACCGCGGCAGAGTACACGCGCGAGCTCATCACACACCACGTGAGCGGACGCCTCAAGGTGGCTCCCGAGCACACCTCGGACAACGTGCTGCATATCATGCGCAAGCCTCCATTCAGCCAATTCGAGCAGTTCAAACGCATATTTGACCGCATCAATCGCGAAGAGAATCTGCGCCAGCAAATCATCCCCTACTTCATCAGCAGCCACCCAGGTTGTACCGCCGAAGATATGGCCGAGTTGGCTGTGCTCACCAAACGTTTGGACTTCCATTTGGAGCAAGTACAGGACTTTACTCCCACACCCATGACTGTGAGCACCGAAGCATGGTATACGGGTATACATCCCTATACCCTGCAACCCATATTTTCCGCCAAATCACAACGCGACAAGCTTGCCCAGCGCCAGTTCTTCTTCTGGTATAAACCTGAAATGCGTCGTACCATCATGGAAGAGCTACGCCGTATGGGCCGCCGTGACCTTATCGACAAGTTATTTGGGCGATAATCTCCCTCAAATACAACAAGCATATAGTCTATCCAATAAACAAAGGAGACCCATGGGCCTCCTTTGTTATTTATCCTGCAAGAATCGTATCCCTTAATAGTTTTCAGGCTTGATTTGGAAGTGTGCCTGTGCGTGATCACATACGGGGCATACCTCAGGAGCCTCCTTGCCCACGCAGATATGTCCACAGTTGCGACACTGCCATACACAATCACCATCACGTGAGAACACCAGCTTACCCTTCACATTCTCCAACAACTTGAGATAGCGCTCCTCATGTTCCTTCTCAATGGCAGCTACACCCTCAAAGAGTTCTGCGATGTAAACAAAACCCTCCTCACGTGCTTCAACAGCCATCTGGGCATACATATCAGTCCACTCCTCATGCTCACCAGCTGCTGCAGCGACCAAGTTTTCAGCAGTACTACCGATACCACCCAACAACTTAAACCACAATTTAGCATGTTCCTTCTCATTGTCGGCAGTCTCCTGGAAAATTGCAGCAATCTGCTCATACCCTTCTTTCTTGGCCTTAGAGGCAAAGTATGTATACTTGTTACGTGCCTGTGACTCACCAGCAAATGCGGTCCATAAGTTCTTCTCAGTCTTTGTTCCTTTCAGTTCACTCATATTCATAAGTTATTAAGATAAATATATATACTTCTTTTCTGCAAAGTTACTCCATAACTCACATCATTGCAAATGTTCAAGAACAAAAGTTTTTATGTTTTACAACACACAAACATCATCAATAGACCAAATCCCGTTAAAAAACAACAAAATATCATTGCATCATTCATTACAAGCCTCATTTATATGTACCTTTGTAAAAATACAGAAAAAATAGCCTATGGAATATACAATGTATAATACTTTGCTCCAACTACCGTTATTCCAAGGTATGAGCAAAACCGATCTATCTGAAATCTTAGAAAAGACCAAATTTCACTTCCAAAAGATCAAACCAGGCGACCACCTATTCTATGCGGGCTCCCCTTGTCTCCAACTTACGTTCCTCATCCATGGAGAGCTTCATGCCGAGACCTGTGCTCCATATAGCGATTTCTCCTTTATTGAGTTCCTGTCAGCCCCCATGCTCATAGAGCCCCATTCCCTATTTGGAGCATCTCCTACATATAAAGCCACTTATACCGCACAAAAAAGCTGCAGCATATTATCCATTGACAAGCAATATATACATTCCATGCTCAGTACCCATGAAATCTTCCGCATTAACTTTCTCAATCTACTCTGTCACAAAACCGAGCAACTGAACGAAAAGCTATGGAGCATCAACGAGCAAGAATTAGAAGGGCGCATCATCCATTTCATAAAGGGACTATGCACTACCTATCAAGGGACCAAAATACTAAAAATCAAGATGGATCATCTTGCCCATCTGCTTGACGACACGCGTCTCAACGTCTCCTACGTACTCAACAAATGGCAAAAGGAAGGACTCATCGAGATGCATCGCAAAGAGTTTGTCTTCAAGGACATCGACCATATGAGTCTGATATAAACATAAAAAGCCTCCCGAGGGGAGGCTTCTTATATCTCGCATTAGCACAATGCTTATGCATGCTTAGTGATAACTCGTTTTTCTTTGATACGAGCCTTCTTACCAGTAAGAGCGCGGAGATAGTACAACTTAGCGCGACGAACCTTACCTACCTTGTTCACTACGATGCTGTCGATAGCCGGTGAGTTGATGGGGAAGATACGCTCAACACCTACAGTACCAGACATCTTACGAACAGTAAAACGCTTGTTGTAGCCGTGACCTGAAATCTTGATTACTACACCACGGTAGAGCTGCACACGCTCCTTGTTACCCTCGACAATACGATACGCTACAGTTACAGTGTCACCAGCCTTGAAAGCAGGAACCTGACCCTCTTTACCAGTAGCAAATGCTTCTTCAGCAATTTTAATTAAATCCATCTTTTTTAATTATTAATTGTTATATCGTCCCAACGCAACATATCAAGTTACTCTTCCTATGACAGCGATTGCGCGAAAGCGGGTGCAAAGGTACGGCATTTTTACAAGACAGCAAAATAAACCTCCTATTTTTTGCTAAAGCACATAAAATAATGAGCGAAAAGGCACACCACACCCATCTTTCAGCCTTCCTTTTCCTATTCTATTAACACCAACTGAAGGATTGTGCCATATTAGTCCTTACTTAACATAAATCGAAAAGAGCAGATAATAGCTATTTCAAAATGCATAGCCAAAACTGAAGTAAGCTCCTATACGATGATGCATATCATTCCAATGAGTATATAAAGAGAGCGGACCGGCCGTAGTAGAATATATGAATCCCGCCGCTACGCCCCACATACCTTCCCCCACAAAGAGATTGCTCAGTTTTTCCGTACTATAGGCGTAATTAACTATAGCAGAGAGATACAGATTTGACATAAGTTTCTGACGCGCATCAAGGCGCAGTAAGGCCAGTTGACGTTGCACAAATTCACACCCCGTAAGTCCAACAAAGGATATCTGTTGGCGCATATAGCGTCCGTCAAGATAGCCGCCCAAGCTATTGGCATAGACAAAAGGGATGTTATCTCCCAAGAGCATACGCACATAAAATGCCGGCTTCAGCACCGTGTTACGGCTTAACCGAAACGCTACGGAAGCATCGGACTGCAACACTCCAAAAGAGGTTCCACGAGCTGCACCCATAGGTACATAGTAAGCCGCCTCCGCACCATAAGCATAGCCCTTGGAAGGGAGATAGGCGGTATCAAAACAATCATTCCTCCAATGAGTATAGAAGCCTATATGAGAATAGCGATTAATCACATCGGTATAGTTCTGCGAAGGGAACGCATCGCTAAGAAGATTTTGTACACGAAAATAATCGTAGCGTACGCCAAGACGCAAGTCATAGGTATGCGAGAGAAGATTCGAGAGATAGAACTCACCACCATAGAAATGATAGTCAAAAGCGTGGCTGCTCTTGTCGTAAAACCGGTTCACATCAGAGAACCAATACTTGACCGAAGCATTTAGCTGCAGCATGTTTTGCCAAGCGTAAGCGACACGCCCCTCAACCCATGGATTTATGCTGAGCTGTGTGGTAAAATCGAACCTTGGACCCGAAAGGTTCAGGCGCCCCACCCCGATGTTAAGAAGAGCAGCTGCAGCATCCTCAGAGTCGAGGCGCAGACCCAGTCCTACCTGATTGGAGGGATTGGGTACTACATTCAGCTCCAGAGTATAGGTCGTATCACCCATAAGATGATACTGCACAGAAGAAAAAGTACCCAATCCATAAAGACGTTCCATGGCGACACTGAGTTTCTGAGCATTTATAGGGTTACCCACAGCGATATCATAATGCTTTAGAAGGGAGAACAGTGCATCAGGTTCATAGCCAAGGACATGAATATTATCGAGCACAAATGGGGTTGACGTTTCAGCTAAAGGGATAGGGTATTTTGATTGCGTAGCAAGAGAAGCGTATAGAGACAAGTGTTGCTGTAGCGCCAACAGTTGTGACTTGTTTTGCAGAGCTGCCTCATATCCGATACCGATCAATTGTCCGAGACGAGCACTATCAAACCCCATGACCGGGAAATGACTCACCTGGGGTGTAATGAGTATATCCGTGTCACGCACATTGCGTTCATGCAGATCAGCCCCCATAGCTCCCACAAGCCGCTCGAAGATAGAAGCAAACGTATGCAACTCACGAGCAGTAGCCGTGTTAGTATTGAGGTCCACACCAATAACGATATCAGCACCCATACGACGCACTACGTCAACAGGATAGTTATTGACCACCCCTCCATCGACCAATACTTGTTGATCTTTGTATATAGGATAGAACACACCAGGTATCGACATGCTGGCACGCATAGCTTCAGCAAGGAAACCGCGATCAAGCACCACAGCGCTACCAGAAACAAGGTCAGTCGCCACACAAGCGAAAGGACGAGGGAAGCTCTTGAAGTTCACCGAATCGTGATAAGCAAAGGTCAGTTCAGTAAATTTATTGAGCAAGTTGTTACCATCAATAAGCCCCGGGCGAGCCAACACTTTAGGAAATACGCGTCCGACACTACCATTGACATTAAGTCCTGCATCACGATAGCGCGCAGAGTTTTCGGTACGCACACTTCCCTTGTAGGGAATGTTTATCTGGTACTTAAGCTCAGCCACACGTTGAGTATAAGGTTGCATCGTACGCGGTACACTATTGCTCAACAACACGCGCCAATCTTGCACCATGAGGAGCGAATCCATTTCATCGGCTGTATAACCTATGGCATATAGTGCCCCTATGATAGCCCCCATACTCGTACCTGCCACATAATCAATAGGGATACCCAGCTCCTCGATGAGTCGTACAACACCGATGTGGGCAGCTCCACGCGCTCCTCCTCCACTTAACACCAATCCCACCTTGGGCCGTTCTACATACAGAGATTCAGCACCCGATTGGGCACATACTATAATAGGGAAACACAAACACAGAGCAATCACATAGGGTGACTTTAGCACTGCACATAATCGGGAAGTTCTCATGGTTGCTACACGTAATGTGCACGAATAACAACCCGGCCCCGTGATTGTTCTCTTTACATCACGTGTTATTCAAAATAGAGGGTAAGCACCAACATACGGCTCGTCACATCATCGAGCGACTGCGTGTATTTCAACAGATTTTTGTCGATGAGGTCACCACGCTCCTTCACAAGCAGGTTTGTAAGGCCAAAACAAAACTTGAGTTCGGGAATAAGCTTGAAAAAGGGAAGATAAAAGTCACAGCCAAAGCCCATCTCGAAGGCAAGGTCAAAGCGATGCGTGAGCAACTCTTTCTGCTTTCTCACTGTAAGGTCCACCATAGGAGCTATGCCTGCAAGCACGTAGGGACGGTAATTGTTGAATCGTTGTGCCGCATATTTGACATCAACTGGAACAGACAGATATGTCGATTTGACATTCTGCTTCACCTCAGTACCGCTGTGCTGCTCGCGAAAGTATACCATCTTGTCGCCAAAATGCATCGTAGGGATAAAGCGCAATGCCACATACTCCGTCAAGCGCAGTTCGCCCAACACTCCCACAGAGAAGCCGGGGTTATATGTTGCAACATCAGCAAACCACGATTCCTGAGGCGCCTCCTCTGGAGTATGTATATATCCATTATTGGTAAACTCCAGATCCTGCACATGCAACCCAAAAAGAAAGCCATAATGCCAGCGACGCATATCAATATAAGGGCGATTCTGCACTTTGCGTTCTTGCGCAAAGCTATATTGTGGAGTCATTAAAAGCACTACCAATGCAACCACTCCACAAATCCACGAACATCTCCTGTATCTTGACATTTCCATACCTTATGATAACGCAGAGCGCCCCTGTTTATTATTTAGACATTGTACAAATAGAAAAGAAAATACAAAAAAGTAGCTCATTGGCCGCAGAAAAGCCTTACCTTTGCATTGTTAGTACGAACATTATTAACCGAATTAAAACAATAGAATTATGGCTTACGTAATCAATGACGACTGTATCAAATGCGGTACTTGTATTGACGAGTGTCCCTCTGAGGCTATCTCTGAAGGCGATACCAAGTATGTAATCAACCCCGATCTTTGCGTTGATTGTGGTACTTGCGCTGACGCTTGTCCTTCTGAGGCAATCCAGCCCGAATAAGATACAGGAAACGGTAAAAGAAGAAAGGATGCTCAAAGCATCCTTTTCTTTTTTATGACATGCATCGCCATTATTGCGCAATCTCTACAGAAGACCTTTTAGCTCCAAAAGCGAGAGTATCGTATAAGTCGGCATAGGTTTCCCCGGGGGCAAGGTTATATTACCCACATTATAGAATACTTGATCGATACCCACAGCCAACGCCCCCTCGATATCCACTTCATAGTTATCACCTATCATCAACGCCTTTTCCTCGGATACGCCTGCCATACGTAACGCATGTTCAAAAATTGCAGGATGCGGTTTATTGATACCTATATCTTCAGATAGCACCACCCCATCGAAGTAGTGAGCTATGCCAGCCGACTTCATCTTCCGTGCCTGCAGTTCTGCAAATCCATTAGACAGGATATACATACGATATCGAGGGCGCAAGTATTCGAGCGCCTCACGAGCATGAGGCATAAGACGATTGCCCAAGGGAAGACGCAGCATAGCTTCATTCCAGAAACGAGCACCCAACACTTCAGCCTCAGGCACACCGACTACACGCAACGGATGTGCATATCGCTCAGCATTTAGATATTCTTTGCTAATCTCACCTTTGGCATAGAGAGCCCACAGTTTCAGGTTATATTCCTCGAATATGGAATAATAATGTTCGTAGCTATCAAACCAACGGTCATACTCCATCAGCGCATACACAGCGCGGTAGGCTTCATCGGAGTTGCCCGAGAAGTCATACAGTGTGTTGTCCAGATCAATAAAAAGGACTTCGTAGTGTTTCACCTTATCCACTAACGTACCTGAATTACCATATAGCGTGATACACTCCAAAAAGCATCCGGGTCGATGATATGAAGCGTGAGTTGCTTCTCTTCATCTTTCACAAACTCGTACGAGCCGGTAGGATGAGTGGTCAGCAGAACGGCACGTTTGGTATAGAGAGGAAACACTTTGTCTTCACGCACATCGATCTGCGTAAAGTAGTTCTTGTTAAAGTCAGTAGACAGTAACACCTTGCCATCCTTCAGGATATTTTGATCCTTAAGTTCCTTTGCCGTACCATATACATACCACGCCATATTGAGTTGGTCTGTCTGCCGCTCTATCATCTGTTGTTGCACATCGGTAATCTTCTGCAAGGCATTTACATCACCCGTAAGTATCACCACAGCGCTATCCAATTCCGCTATACGGATATTCTTCTGTGCCAGTTCATTCTGCAGCGAGGTTATGCTTGCTACCTTGGCCTCAAGCTCTTTTTGGAGGTTGGCCAAGATTTTACGCAGGCTTGCCGTCTCAGCGCCACCCGTCTTGAGTTTCTTCTCCAACTGCGCTATCTGCTTGCGGTTCTCCTCCATTTTTTGCTGGATAAAGAGGATATCCTCCTTCAGGCACTGAGCCTCAGTAACGCCCTCCGTCCCTTGCGACTGTAAAGCTACACGTCCCTCAGCCTCATTGATTGCCCGGAAACCCTCCTGAATATCCGCTATCGTTAGCATAGCCTGCTCAAGAGCCATATTTTTTTCATTCAATGCAACTGCCAGCGAATCGTTCTTAGCAGCAAGTTCCTGTTCACGTTTGACATGAGTACAACTAACCAGAGCCGCGACACATGACACCAAACAAAGAAATTTTTTCATACGCTTCATTCTTTACGTTAGTTATATATCAACCTTTCTATCCGAGGCTGTTATCTGCGACAAAATTAGAGAATCTGGCGCTATCCTCCAAACAAAGGATAAAAAATCACAATACCGAGAGTCTTAAAATTTGCCAAAGAGCCACCACCGCATTTACTTCCCATCGGGAGTTCCTGCAAGGATGACAACAATCTCACCGCGCGGCTCGGTAGCAGTAAAGTGAGCAATAACCTCACTGAGTGTTCCACGCACAGATTCCTCATGCAATTTGGAGATTTCGCGACATACAACCACCTCGCGTTCCGAGCCGAAATATTCAGCAAACTGAGTGAGTGTCTTCAGCAAGCGGTAAGGCGATTCATAGAATATCATGGTCCGATGTTCGGTCTGCAACGACAACAGACGAGTCTGACGTCCTTTCTTCTGAGGCAAAAATCCCTCGAAGCAGAAACGGTCATTGGGCAAGCCCGACGACACGAGAGCAGGCACAAAGGCCGTCGCACCGGGCAGGCACTGCACCTCCACACCATGACGCACACACTCACGAACCAACAAAAACCCCGGGTCGCTAATGGCTGGCGTACCCGCATCAGACACGAGAGCCACGGTCTCACCAGCCAGCATACGCTGCACAAGGGGTTCGATGGTCTTGTGCTCATTAAACTTGTGATGCGACTGGAGCGTATTTTTTATTTCATAATGTTTGAGAAGGATACCGCTCGTCCGTGTATCCTCAGCCAGAATGAGGTCGGCCTCCTTGAGCACACGGATTGCGCGAAAAGTCATGTCCTCCAAATTTCCCACTGGAGTGGGCACTACATATAATCGTCCTGATGCCATGATGACAAGTAATAAGTTATATTCAGCGTTATCTTTCCTATTAGGCTACAAATTTACAGATAAGATTTAAGAAAATAAAACAAAAGGATTTGAAAAAATACTATTACCTTTGTGCTATATAATAACGTACAGCGATATGAACAAAAAGATTACCTTCGACCGCTTCATCCGAGGTCTCATAGCCATTGCAGGATGTATCGTTGCCTACCTACTCATCAACAGGCTCAGTGGCGCACTGCTCCCCTTCCTCATAGCATGGCTGTTCTGCTATCTGATATACCCGATAGTAAAGTTCTTCCAGTACAAGCTGAAGTTCAAGAGCCGCATTCTATCCATCATCACCGTACTCCTACTCATTACGGCAATCATCGTCGGCATCAGCTTCTTGGTGATACCACCTGTGATACAGGAGCTCTCCACATTGAGAACATTTATCACCAACTATCTTACCTCAAATGGCGGTAACAGCACTATTCCTGCTGTTGTCAACGATTTTGTTCGCCATCACATCGACATGACAGCCATAGAGAACTATTTCTCAGCCGACCGCATAGGTGATCTCATAAAAAGCACTTTACCCAAAATCTGGAGTGTAGTATCCCAATCATTCAGCGTGGTATATGTATTGGTGGGTATTTTTATGGTAATGGTATATGTACTTTTCATCCTCAACGACTACGAACACCTTGCCCGAGGATGGGTGAGCCTTATCCCTGAGAAGTATCGCGACCGTATCGTCAGCTTGGCCGAGGATGTCGAGGAAAGCATGAGCAACTATTTCCGCGGACAGTCACTCGTGGCATTGTGTGTAGGTATCCTGTTCAGCATAGGCTTCGTCATCATCGACTTCCCCTTAGCCATCGGCTTCGGTCTATTTGTAGGATTGCTCAACATCGTCCCCTACCTGCAGACAGTAGCTCTTGTACCCACCCTGTTCCTTGCTCTCGTCAAGGCCGCCAATACAGGCGGCAACTTCTGGTGGATACTGATAGCGGCAGGTATCGTCTTCCTCGTGGTACAAGCAATACAGGAGACTATACTCATCCCTCGCATCATGAACAAGGTCACCGGCCTCAATCCCGCCATCATCCTACTCTCGCTCTCCATCTGGGGCAGCCTACTTGGCCTTGTGGGCATGATCATCGCGCTGCCTGCCACCTCACTACTGCTCTCTTATTATCGGCGTTTTTTACGTCGACAAGAGCGCGAAGAGCAGGATGAAGCTATCGCATGCAAAGAAAAAGAGGGATAAAGTGCAAAAAGGGAGCAAAAAAATTTGCAATTTCACAAAAACTTCCTACCTTTGCACTCGCTTAACGGCACATGAGGTCGATTCGCTAGCTCAGCAGGTAGAGCACATCCCTTTTAAGGATGGGGTCTTGGGTTCGAGCCCCAAGCGAATCACAGAAAGGAAGAATTCTTATTCTTCCTTTTTTTATTATTACACCCCATATTTTTATTGCTATTCATATCAAGATATCAAGGAAAAGCTTATCTTTGCATCAAAATCTATCTCACATCTTAATAGAAACGAAAGAAATGAAAGCATTAGTTAAGAAAGAGCCCATGAAGGGCATTTGGATGGAAGAGGTTCCTATGCCCGTAGTAGGCGTGAACGATGTGCTCATCAAGATTAAGAAGACTGCTATCTGCGGTACCGACTTGCACATCTACAAGTGGGACGAGTGGAGCCAGAAGACCATCAAGACTCCCATGACCATCGGTCACGAGTATGTAGGTGTAGTAGCCGAGGTTGGTCCTGGTGTGCGCAACATCAAGGTGGGCGACCGCGTGACTGGTGAAGGACACATCGCTTGCGGGCACTGCCGTAACTGCCGTCGCGGCTTGCAGCACATCTGCGAGAACAGCATCGGCGTAGGTGTAAACCGTGATGGTGCTTTTGCTGAGTACCTCTGCATCCCCAGCCAGAACGTGGTGAAGCTCGACGACCGTATCACCGATGATATGGCAGCTATCATGGACCCCTTCGGTAACGCTACTCATACCGCATTGTCATTCCCCTTGCTCGGTGAGGACGTGCTCATCACAGGTGCCGGTCTTATCGGTACTATGGCTACTGCCATCGCCAAGTTTGCCGGTGCCAAGAACATCGTGGTAACTGACCTCAGCGACTATCGTCTCGACATCGCCAAGAAGATGGGTGCTACTTGCACTGTAAACGCTTCGAAGGGCGAGACCGTACAGGGTGCTATGGATCAACTCGGTATCCGTGGCTTCGATGTAGGTCTTGAAATGTCTGGTGCTCCCGTGGCTTTCCGCGAGATGGTAGCCAAGATGTACAACGGATCAAAGATCGCACAGCTCGGTATCCTTCCTCCTACAACTACTGTTGACTGGAGCGAAATTATCTTCAAGGCGCTCACCATCAAGGGTATCTATGGCCGCGAGATGTGGGAGACATGGTACAAGATGGAGCAGATGCTCGTTTCTGGTCTCGACCTCACACCGGTAATCACTCACCATTTCCCCATAGCTGAGTTCCAGAAGGGCTTCGACGTAATGGAGTCTGGTCAGTGCGGTAAGGTTATCCTCGACTGGGAATAATATCAGACAAGGTATCTATAACCTATTTTTAGAGAGAAGGAGCGGATTCGCTCCTTCTCTTTTTATACGACCACCACAATATCAGGCTATAAGAGCGAAAATTAGGGCAGTTAACTTGCATTTTCGTTTGCCTTACACTATCTTTGCTCCGCGTTTTGTTCCGAAGCCCCCTCCAGGGATACCGGATGAAAAGGGAATCGGGTGAAAGTCCCGAACAGTCCCGCTGCTGTGAGCTCACCGAGAGTGCTGTCTATTCACTTTGCCACTGCCTTACGATGAAGGTGGGAAGGCGGACAGCCAGAGCAAGTCAGAAGACCTGCAAGACGCAGAGAGATGATACCCGCTATGCTCTTTCGAGGAAAGAGAGCCTGGCAATTTAGTTATTCAACCGTTACCTACGTGAATAAACTGCTATTCAAAGTCCTTATGGGCTTATTGGTTCTATTGTCACAAGCACCATGCCATGCCATGGTGCAAGACACGCTGCAAGGCACCATCGACGAAGTGCACATCCAAGCCCGACGCCTCTCGCGCGAAGTTTCGAGCACAGCGCCTACCCAAACACTACAGCGCGAGACATTACGCACCTTGGCCATACAGAATGCCGCTGATGCCATGCGCCACTTTGCCGGCACCACGGTCAAGGATTATGGCGGCATAGGCGGTCTGAAAACCGTATCAATCCGTGGGCTCGGTGCCACACATACCGCCGTAAGCTACGATGGCATAGTGGTGGGCAATTGCCTGGCCGGCCAGATCGACCTCGGGCGCTTCTCCTCAAGCGGTCTGGGCAGCATATCTTTACACGTAGGCCAAAGCGACGACATGCTATCGACGGCTCGTGCCTTAGGGGCAGGTAGTCTGGTAGGCATGAGCAGCCCTACCCCCCAATGGGACGACAAGCAGTATCACGTAGAGGGCGGCATCACAAGCGGTTCGTTCGGTCTGTGCAATCCCTTCGTCGTATATTCACAGCAATTGAGCCAGCAGACGTGGACAAACGTCACATTCAATCTCTCCACCGCCCACGGCCGTTATCCTTTTACCCTGATCAACGGCACCAAAGCCACCACAGAGCAACGCAGCAACACCGACATCACCCAGCTATCAGGTGAATGGGACCTCCACCACGAGTTCACCGATGGCAGCCATATCGATACGAAAGTCTACTATTACGACTCAGAGCGCGGCTTACCGGGTGCTGTCATCCTATACAACAGCAACAGCACAGAGCGCTTGGCCGATCGCAGCCTTTTTGCCCAGGCGCGATACACCAAGCAATGGAACCCCCAGTGGCAGTTGCGCACCATAGCCAAATACACCTACGGATGGAACCGCTACACCGACACGAATGTCAAATATACGGATGGCAAGCAGGTCGATGAAAATCTGCAGCACGAATACTATGCAGCAGCCACGCTGCTCTACCAGCCCACCATCGCATGGAGCCTGTCATTGGCACAAGACGGCTTCGTCAACACCCTGAGCAGCAACCTCCCCTCATGTCCCTTCCCCGTGCGCTATACCTCGCTTACCGCACTGCAGGCACAATACCGGAGCAGTTGGCTTCGCCTGCGCGGCATACTGCTGGGTACGATTGCTCGCGAGACACAGACCGACGACAATGGATTCAGCATTCCGCATTCAGCATTCAGCACTCAAGAGCTTTCCCCCACCCTGAGTGCTTCGGTGCGCCCCTTCGGCCATATTCCCCTGTTCTTGCGACTGATGTACAAGGAGACCTTCCGCATGCCCACCTTCAACGATCTCTACTACTTCCGTAGCGGCAACAAGAACCTGCGTCCCGAGCGTGCCCACGAGTACAATGCCGGCATTACCTGGCAAGCGCCATCGATGGGAAGCATAGAATCACTTACACTTACAGTTGACGGTTACTTCAACAACGTCACCGACAAGATAGTAGCCTTCCCCACCACCTACGTATGGAAGATGGCCAACTATGGCCGCGTACACATCACGGGACTCGACGCCACACTGTCGGCCCAGTATCGCATATCCTCTCAGACAGCCTTAACTCTTGGTGCCAGCTATACCCTACAGCATGCCCTCGACATCACCGACCCCAAGGCACAAGGCTACCGCGTACAACTACCCTACACCCCCGTACACAGTGGCAGCGGGCGTCTGCTGCTCACCACCCCATGGGTCAACGTGGGCTACTCGGTGATAGCCGCAAGCGAGCGCTACAGCATGTCGGAGCAGATAGCGCGCTACCGCATAGCTCCCTATGCCGAGCATACGCTCACCCTCTCGCACACCTTCGCGCTGCGCACCACGAGTCTCACGGCACAGGCCGAAGGCATCAACCTCACCAACGCCCAATATGAGGTCATCCAATACTACCCCATGCCAGGCCGTCAGTTCAGACTATCGCTCATCCTCAAACTATAACACATGATGAAACGCCTCTTTTACCATATCATAGCAATCGCTACCGCGACATGCACATTCACCGCATGCCACGGAGGCCAGCCACGCACGGCCATGCCAGCAGGCGACACCTTGGTTCTGCGCCATGCCCAGTACCTCACCCTCATCGAGCACGCCGACTACACCGAAGCGCAGATACACAGTCCTTGGAACAAGGGCAAGCTGTTGCAGACGGTAAAGGTCCCCCTAAATTCCTCCCAAAGGGGAACTTCAGGCTCCGCGATGCCAGCAAGCTCCCTCTTCTTCACCACCACCCACAGCAATCTCATCGAAGAGTTGGGCTGCATCGATGCCATCGCCGGCATCTGCGAGACGGAGTATGTGAGCAACCCACGTCTACGCCAGGCCATTGCCGAAGGCAAGATAAAGGACATGGGTAGCGCCATGATCCCCGACCGCGAACGCATCGTAAGCCTTGCTCCCGACATCATCTTCGTTTCGCCCTATGAACACGCCTCCACCTACGGCAGCCTTGAGGCATTGGGCATCCCCATCATCCAGTGTGCCGACTACATGGAGACCTCAGCATTGGGACGTGCGGAGTGGATACGCTTCTACGGCCGACTGTTCGGCAAGGGCCGTAAGGCCGACTCGCTCTTCTTCGCCATCGAGTCCGAGTACACCGCCCTGCAAGCACTCACCGAGAGTCTTCCCGCCACCTCCCGCCGCACCGTACTTTTCGACACACAGGGCGGTTCGGCATGGTATGTGCCTGGAGGCCGCAGCACCATGGCACAGCTCGTTGCCGATGCCGGCGGACACTACATCTTCAGCGACAACACCAAGAGCGGCTCCGTACCCCTCTCCTTTGAGAGCGTGCTCAGCCGTGGCGAGAATGCCGACATCTGGCTCATACGTTACAACAACAGCCACGCACGCATGACCCTGCCCGATCTCGGCAAGATATACCAACCCTATACGCTCTTCAAGGCCTACCGCCAGGGCAATGTCTATGGCTGCAACTCCGCCGAGCTTATCTTCTACGAAGAGACCCCCTTCCATCCCGAGCGCCTCTTGCGTGACTATATCGGTATATTGCATCCCGAGCTGCTTCCCGGCGATACCTTGCGTTATTTCCATAAATTGTAAAGATTGGAGAAGAAAAATGAAGATAAAGGAGATAAAGGGAGATAAGGGAGATAAAGGGAGATAAAGGCCAATAGTATAAAAACCTCCCCTTCAAAAACTAAAAAAAGAGACACATGAAGCGTACTGGCAAGAATTTTCAATTTTCAGAGTCGCAATTAAGCGAGCGCAAAGATTGCTTGCAAGCTCTGCCGAGCGACGTGACTTCAACGAAGTTAATTGTCAATTTTCAATTCGCATTAATCCTTGGCATCACAGTGCTTTTCCTTGCCAACCTCCTCTGCGGTTCTGTCAAGATTCCCGTCAGCGAAGTGTTCACCATCCTGCTCGGCGGTGAGGGCACCCAGCCCTCATGGAGCTATATTCTCTGGGAGTCGCGCCTTCCCCAGGCGCTCACCGCTCTGCTCACGGGTGCCGCCTTGTCGGCATCGGGACTGATGCTTCAAACAGCCTTTGACAACCCATTGGCAGGTCCCGACATCCTTGGCATCAACGCCGGTGCCGGGCTTGGAGCCGCCATCGTGCTCCTTCTCTTCGGCGGCATCGTTCCTGCGGGCAACCTCCTCTTCAGCGGTTCACTCGCATTGGTCGCAGCAGCCTTCGTGGGTGCCCTTGCCGTCACCCTACTCATCCTCCTCTTCGCGTCGCGTCTGCGCAGCCACTCCCTGCTGCTCATCATCGGCATGATGGTAAGCTATGTCGTGTCGTCGGCCGTGTCGCTGCTCAACTTCTTCTCCACAGCCGAGGGCGTACAGTCCTACATGATGTGGGGCATGGGCAATTTCGGTGGTGTATCGCGCAGCCAGCTACCCCTGTTCGGAATCCTCATACTCATTGGGCTGGCCATTGCCATCGGTCTCGTCAAGCCCCTCAACGCCCTGCTTCTCGGCGACCGCTATGCCCGCAATCTCGGCATCAACATACGGCGCACACGCCTTCTGCTTCTGCTCTCCACCGGTCTGCTCGTAGCTGTCACCACCGCCTATTGCGGCCCCATCAACTTCATTGGCCTTGCCGTTCCCCATATAGCACGGCTCCTGCTCGGCACAGGCAACCACCGCATCCTCATGCCCGCCACACTACTCACAGGCAGCCTCATCGCCCTGCTGTGCAACTTCATCAGCACCCTCCCTGGCGACAGTGGTCTCCTGCCCCTCAACGCCATCACACCCATCATAGGTGCTCCGGTCATCATCTATGTCATTATGAGTCGCCGCAAGAGCCTTTAAGCCCCTCAGGAAATCAGTATTACTTTTATTACTTTTCCACCACGCCTATGCCATGCAGCCCATCCATCTTGATGGTCAGGGGCGTATCGCTATGCACATGACGTATCAGACCGCTCTCCCACGCAGCAGGCTGCGCATCGAGCCACGAGCGGTCAAACACCTCCCGTGTGGTGCCGCCATCGACAGTCAGGTAGCCCACGCCAAACGAGGTCAGGTTCTGGAAGAAGTGAGTACCCTGCGAAGGTTCTATGTGGCGTCCGTCACTGCTGACTTCGGCGATAAGACGCACGGCCGAGATGTCGGCCCACTCTACAGGCACTCCCAAGGCTTCGTCGGAGCTTCCCCAGCGCCCTTCACCGGCAAGGATATACCCTTCACCCTCGTCAGCAAAGAGACGGTTGAGGCGGCGTATCTCATCAGCGATAGCACGATTGTTGGCCATAGAGAAGGCCCCCTCCTTGAGGTATATGATATCGTATACATCAGTGATGACCCCATTGCCCAATGAGCGGGTCGAATAGAGCAGACGCTGTGCCTCGGGTATAGCCGTAAGGTCCTCGTCGATACACTCCCTTGCGCTCACGATAGGACGTATCTGCAGGGGGTAGAAGACACCTTTTAATGGAGAATTGAGAATTGACAATTGAGAATTTCCTCCGTCTGTTGACTGTTGACTGTTGACTGTTGACTGCTGTCCAAAGCGGACGGCAAACTCCACCTCCACGGGACGTCGCATCTCGTTGGCACCATACTGCAGCACGAGCTGCACGATCTTGGCCAGAGGGAAGGCCTCGTAGCGAAGCACACCTGCAAAAGTCACGAGCTTGCGTCCACGCATGTGAGGCGTATCGTAGATCATGTCATCGTCGCGCACATAGGTCGAGGCTATCCAGTCGAGCGTCCCGTCAGCCTCGGCCTCTCGCACCGAGAGGCGCATCAGGTCGAAGGTCTCGTCGCGCGACACGGGTTTGTCGGCCGCCGCAAGGTCCAAGGCGAGGAAGGTGCTTTGCGTCTCCTTCAGGGCCAGCTGCGGTTCACTTGTCTGTATCACATGAGCGGGATGAGCGGGCGACACGCGCAGCGACTTGCCACCGTCGACGATATGCTTGCCCAGTCCGAGAGCGAGGTTCACCACGCCCTCGTCGGCGGTCTCCTCGCCCACAGGGTAGAAGTTGATTGACCGTGCCACACCCGAGCAGTGGGGATAGAAGCGCATGCCATGCCTGTCGCCCACCACCTCCTGCAGGATGATGGCCATCTTCTCCTGGTCGATGACATTGCTCGTAGCACTCATGTAGGCTTTCGACCCGCTATAGTATACCGAAGCGTATACCCCCTTGATGGCATCGGCGATATGCCGCGCCATAGCCTCACTGTCGGCACGGTCAGGTATCATATAGGTAGCATACACACCGGCATAGGGCTGGTAGTGCGAGTCCTCGAGCAAGGAGGAAGAGCGCACCGCCACGGGTCCCGTCACCACCTCGCAGAAGGTCTGGATGTCGCCCAGCAACTCCTCGGGAAGACGTGAGGCCAGGAAAGCCTGCAGTATGGTTTCGTCAGGAGCGTCGGATAGTGCCACGGGGTATAGGTTGTTGTCGTCCATGAAGCGGTCGAAGATGTCGGTACACAGCACCAGAGTCTTGGGTATGCGTATCTCCACGTCGGGTATCGACTCAAACACCGCATGTTTCTTCAGTATATGGTCCACGAAGGCGATGCCACGTCCCTTGCCTCCGAGCGATCCTTCGCCGATGCGGGCAAAGTGCGAGAAGCGGTCGAAGCGTCCGCGCAGATATTCAGCCACCACGCCACGGTTCTTCATCTTGCGGTAGCGCACGATAGCATCGAAGATGAGTTGTCGGTGCTCAGGCACATCCTCAAATTCATTCTGCGTCACGTGCTTGAGAAATTCCGCCAGGGGAAACATGGCACGCGAGCAGAGCCAGCGCGATATATGGTTGTGTGCCGTATGATACACGAAAGAGTCCTCAGGGATAGTGAAGATATTGTCCTGCAGCTCCTTGAGGTTGTGCACGCGCACCACCTCGGCACCCGTCTCCGGGTTGCGGAACACCAGGTCACCGAATCCGAAGTGCTGCTCTATGCGGTCGCGCAGGTCGATGTTCATCTTCTTCGAGTTCTTGTCCACGAATCCCGCGCCCACCTCCGTGGCCCACAGGCGGTTGTCGCTCTCGCTCGACTCCATGATGAGCGGTAAGAACTCGTCGCACGAGCGTATCCTTCTGAGCAGCTGCACACCCGCATCGCCCACCTTGCGTCCCCCTTCCGTCATCGGGAATCGCACGTCAGAGATCACGCCCAGCGTATTGTTACGGTAGGTATCGTAGAGTCGCCACGCCTCCTCATAGTTACGCGCCAGCACAATCTTGGGTCGGCCACGCATGCGCAGCGTAGCCTGGTGTGCGTTGAGCGCCTCAGTAGCAAAGGCACGGCTCTGCTCCAACACATATTTATAGAGGTTAGGCAATACCGAGGAGTAGAATCGTATAGAGTCCTCCACGAGGAGTATCATCTGCACCCCACCCTCTCGTATGTCGTGGTCGAGGTTCATCTTGTCCTCCATGAGTTTGATGATCGAGAGCAGCAGCTCGGTGTTGCCCAGCCAGCAGAACACATATTCGAAGAGGCTCAGGTCTTGCCGTTCCATGTAGCGTGTGATGCCGTGCGAGAAGGGTGTGAGCACCACGATGGGCGTGTCGGGGAAGCGTTCCTTGATGCCACGTCCTATGTCGAAGGCGTCAGAGTTGTCCGTTCCCGGCATACATATCACGAGGTCGAAGCGCATCTGTTGCAGCGCCTTCGTAGCCTCTTCGGGTGTGCTCACCTGCGTGAAGCGTGGCGGGTATCGCAGTCCCAGTCGGGTATACTCCTCGAAGAGCTTCTCATCGATGCGTCCGTCATCTTCGAGCATGAAGGCGTCATAGGGGTTAGCCACGAGCAGCACGTTGAACACGCGGCGTGCCATGAGGTTCACAAACGACGTGTCCTTGGCAAAGGGGTTGAATTTCTTCAGATGCGTTTCCATAGGCAGTGCATTCAATATATCGGTAATAGCAAAGAATCCTTACCGTCTATAATCACATAGACTCAGTTCGCTATTCAGGAACGAATACACGTACCCTGTACTCTGATAATACAACCCAGTGTTTGCATCCTGCAATTTGGTAAAGGTTTCCGAATTATACAATGTATCCATTGCCTTTTCCAATGTATAGCCGTACTCCTCCATCAAAATCAGTATAAGTTCTGCATACATATCCTCCTGCATCATCTTTATTTGTCCCTCGGTAAGTTTCATAGCTTTGTTAGTTTTGATAGTGCCAACGGCGATCCAAAGAAATATTGAAATGTGATTCCTCGTGCATACTGCAGTTCACGCACAAGTTCCTCTATGTTTATTGCTCCCGATTGATAGCGACGAAGTTGGAATGTCACACCATCATCAGCTATCGGGCCATATACTATATCATAATCATGTGTAGGGTGCTGGCCATGAATATCCCGATTCTGTAAGATGAAGTTTGCCCACTCCACACTATAGTCTTCAAAAATCTTTACTTTCAATTCATCGCTATGCAACAATGCTTCATCAAACTCAAATTCCGATACGACAGGCTCGCCCATCATCAACAGCAATGTCTTTTGTTCCGCCATTCGCATTGCTTGACTTCTATCTGCCGATAGATAGAATCCTTGACCAAAATCCTTGTAAGGTTTTGATTTCGTGAGATCGGGCACTGCCACCACAACGTTCGACCCATGATACAGTTTCATTTCAGCCCTCCTCCATTATGTCCGCACACTTGCACCATGGCATCCACTGCATCATCAAATGACTGCGTATGTATCACATCATAGAACGATGCCAGATGCGCCAATCCCTTGAAGCGTGCCAGATAGTTATATGCCTGCTTCTCGCCGATACCAAACCTGTTTGCAAACTCGGCTATCAGCGCAATTGTATATTTCAGTCTGTTGCTCTCTTCATGTGACATAGCGTTACTATTTATTTGGCAAATATACGATAAAACGAGCGAAATAATATCAAGCTTGCTTGATTATTTTCACTGCGAGTGCAAGTATATTCGCGATTCCATCTCAAATATACTAACAAAAAACAAACCTACAAAAAGTTCGTAGATTTTGTTTAAATGAAGTGTGGGGCACAGCCAAGCTATGCCCCACACTTTATGGTTCAGTGCAGCATGCTGCACCTTCTTTGCGGATTCTTAGTTCCAGAAGTCGCCCCATGAGCCACGACGGTCGTTGGCTGCTGGATCTGTAATATCACCTTCTTCTCCAGGTATATTACTCTCATTATTATTACTTCCAACTAAGAAGGCCAATTCTACCATAAAATCCTCCACTACAACTGCAGGCTTTACATACTCTTTCTTCATCATTGTCTTTTTTGATTTTATTATTCCCACAGATGACACGCATGTCATCTGTGGGGTTGGGTTAATAATTCGTTTTACTTAGAAAATCACCTTCTTGCCGTTGATGATGTAGAGGTTACCCTTCTGAGGCTCCAATACACGACGGCCTTGGAGGTCGTAGATGTAGTCAATGGTCTGAACGTCATTCTCTACATCGTAGATGAGAGTTGTACCGTCTTCGTTCTCTTCACCAATCACGCGCATCTGGATTGACTCAGCAGCCACATCGTTGAGATTTACAGGTGAGCCATCCTTAGCTATAATATACATAAATACACGGAAGGGTGACAAACTTGTATTTACATTTAACTTACCGAATGTTCCTCGGCTAGAAATCACATAGCATGGTACATTCTCATCACCTGTAAGTACTTTAGGATTTGCCTTCTTATAGGTACCAGCAAAGATGAAGCGATTTACAGTAGAACCAGACTCAACAGAATTCATCTCGTTAGCAGCTGTGCTATACAATGTAACATCATTGAATACAAGCGACAGATTCAAATCTGCGTTTTGAGAAGCTCTAATCACATAGGGGAAGTTAGCTTTCAATGTGCCTTCCTTAATCTTTATAAGATGAACATCAGGAGCCGATTCGGGGTTAATTTCACCACCTTCGAGTACCTCAAAGTGAACATCATAGAAGAATGCAGCCTCATAGCCGAGTGCTGTTAACTCTTCAACAGGAATTTCGAACGGAACATAAAGAGGATACCAATTTCCAGCTGCAGCCAATTTACGCTCATAAGTCAATGTACCTACAGTCTTAGCATTCTGATTCTCGAACTCGTCGTATGCACCATCAACGATAGTGAGTTCATCGAGGATGAGATACTCAACGCCCCAAGTATCGTTACCGAAGTTATACGAAGCATAACTTTCAGCGCAGAATGCATTTACATCGGTATTGAAGAGACCACCAGTAACATTGAAGTTGAAACCAGTTGACTCACCAGCGAGGAGGCGACCTTCGATAACGGGATAGTTGCCATTCTCGTAGTCAGCACCAGAGATAGATACAGTAGCCTTGTTGGCATTGCTGTTGGGATTCTGCATCCAAATAGAGGTGTTACCACCGACTACCTTACCACCAGTTACGTTTACGATGTTGTCGTAAGTCGTATTGTTAGCGAACTGACGTACGCCGATGTACTGACCACATACAACCTCACCACCACTGATGTTCAATACAGTTTCGCCAAGAGTAGAGTTGTTGTCGATAGCGTCGTACATAGAACCGCTTACAGTAGTAGTGTTCTCAATTGTACCGCCCTCGATGTTCAACACACCACCCTCATTGCTGATAGTGTAGAGACCTACACCATAGCCGAATGAGTTGCCAGCATAAGATACAGATATCTTACCGTCTGCATCTGCAGAAGCATCCTTAACGGTCAAGGTACCTCTGTTCTGGATAGCAGCGAACGACTTGGTGAGCTGCTCAGCGATGTTAGCGCTGATGGTCTTGCCGTTGAGGTCAAGTACAACCTCCTTACCAGCAGGAACAGATACAGTCTCGCTCAACTCAACGTCAACAAGCATGGTTACTTCACTACCATACTTAGAGTTCATAGCCTCCTCGAAGGTAGCATAACCCGCTTCACGAGAGAAGGTGTTGTACTTCTCTGTTACGTAAGCAACGGCAGGAACTACA